>SAAH01000054.1 GCA_009929525.1 Clostridia bacterium
TGCTCATAAGCATGGAATAAATGCTTTTACAGCAATCAGAGAAGCCCTTTTAGGGAATTCCGATATCATCTTTAACTAATGGAGTTCTGAACAGTTACCTTATTTCATAGATTAAGCAGGTCGATGGATCAAGAAAAAGAAAGCGTCAATTGGAATTGTGATTTTGAGAAGGGAAACTTTGTGGACATTATATTTGAAAACTGCGATTTTTCCAATAGTCATTTTGGAGGGGCGTATTTTAGCAGATGTCAGTTTATCAACTGCAAATGTCTGAGGCGGCAAGACTTTTGGAGATGAAAGTAAATAATATGTAACAGATACAATAATATATGAAAAGATGGAGGGAACGCATATGAATTCTAAAGTTGGAGAACCAAAATATTCCTATGATGACAGGGTAGCATTTTCATTTGATTTTAAAAATGAAATTATTGAACTGACCGGTGTGATACGGGTTGTGGATCCGAACGGGACCATAGAGCAGCAGGAGGAACCATCCTATGATATCAGTGCATTTTATCAGGGAGAAATCTGTTTATTCAAGCACGTGAGAGAATCTGCTGTTCATGGGATTTCGGTGGAATGATCGGCGGGACAGAAATTTAATCAGCACAGAGAAGGGAATCATATGAGTCAGTTAATAGAAGAAATAAATGGAAATGATGCACAGGCATTTACCCACAGCGGAAAGTTTCACGCGGATGATGTATTTTCATCGGCATTGTTATTGTACCTGAATCCTGAGATAAGGATACAGCGTGGAAATCGTGTACCGGAGGACTTCGCGGGTATCGTGTATGACATTGGGCGAGGAAAATATGATCATCATCAGATGGACAGCAGGATCAGGGAAAATGGTGTACCCTATGCGGCGTTCGGACTTTTGTGGGAAGAGCTTGGCGCACAGATACTTGGAGAGGAACTTGCTCTGCGCTTTGATCATGATTTTGTGCAGCCATTGGATATCAATGACAATACAGGAGAGAAAAATGAGCTGGCATCGTTGATCGGTGATTTTAATCCTCCGTGGGACGAGGAAGGAAGCAATGATGCGGCATTTTTTGAGGCTGTTAATCTGGCGGGCACGATCCTTGAAAATAAATTTGCAAAATATCGTGGAAATGAGCGAGCAGATCAGCAGGTGGAGGAATTTCTTGCAGCACAGGACGGCGTGGTACGAGATGGACTTGCTTGTGATGGTACGTCTCAGATTGGTTTTCAGGAAGAAAAAGATAATAAGATACTTGTGATGCCGTATTTTGTTCCGTGTCAGAAAAAACTATCGGAGACAGAAATTGAATTTATCGTATTTCCGTCCAATCGAGGAGGCTACTGTGTACAGCCGCTGAAAAAACGTGGGTCTATGAATTACAAATGTAGTTTCCCGTCAGAATGGCTTGGATTGGAGAATGAAGAACTGCAGAAAGTGTCTGGGATCGGGACAGCATCTTTTTGCCATAAGGGAGGATTTCTCCTGTCTGTGGGAGAACTGGAAGATGCAGTAGAGGCATGCAGGAAGAGTCAGAAAGTATATGTAAGTGCGCCGGTCATCGTGTACTATAGAGAGAAAAGTTATACACCTTCAGAAGAAAAAGAACAGGTGTTATCCACATTAAAAAGACAATTAAAGAAGATCAGCGGAATGAGACATACACAGATCAAAGTGATCGAAAGCCCTGAACTGCCATCACTTGTGGAGGAAGAGTACTATAAAGCGGTAGATATGGAGAAGGGAGAATGGAAGGAACTGCAAAAGAAGGTTTTGAAGAAGATACTCAGAGAAAAACCGGAGGCAGTCGTTGTGGACGGATGTGGTTTGATGACGTATCCGATCATACGTATGCTGAGGAAAAAACATGTGACGGTGATGATGATTGTGGATAACGTCATGGAAAATGAAGAATGTTGTGCACAACTGGTGCGGATGCCGTAAGAAGATGAATACAGTATAAGTAAAATAAGAATATCAGATCATACAAAACGGGGATGGTCCTTGTCATGGGACCATCCCCGTTTTGCGTCCTACATCTGCCGATAGCTGGAAGGCGACATCCCCATTTTTTTCTTAAAACTGTTACTAAAGTAATACTGATTGGCATAGCCGCATTTTATACTGATTTCTTTCAAAGAAAGATTTGTTTGCGTCAGGTAATAGCAGGCTTTTTCTATCCGGCAGGCGGTAATCGTATCACTGATGCTCTGCCCGGCATTTTTCTTATATAAAGCACTCAGATATGCAGAACTTACATTGGCATGTTTTGCAATATCATTCAGACATAGGGTGTTGTCCTCGAAGTTTTGCTGGATGTAGTTGATAACAAGTTTACATAGCTGATCGTGATAGGAGTTCAGTGAGGTGTCAAGTTTCTGACAGACCAGCACGCACAAGTCATTCATCCACAGATAAAACTGTTCATATGTTGAGAACAGATCAAAACGATTATAGGCTGAGATTATCTTTGTTTCCAGGTCTGAAGCATCGATATTTAGCTCATACAAAAACTTTAATATCCGACCCAGCAGTGAGTAGATGCGGATGAACATGATATTTTTTGTCTGGCACTTCTGGGATAATTCCTGGAAGAAATCTTTCAGCCATGGTCCGATTTCCTCCGTGTTTTTTTGACAAAGGAGACGGATCAGTTCCTCCTCCCGTGATTCAGTGAAAGAGAGCAGACTGAATTCCTGTCCCAGAACTTCGCGGGAGTCGAAGATGCTCTGGTGAGGAAAGAAAAAACGATATTTTAATGCGTGGGAGGCACTTTCAAAAGAAATATGCAGCTTCCAAAAATCATCCACGATCGTTCCGATGCCCACGTTCATATTCAGGACACTATCCTTATAAATATCAAAAAAGGTGGAAATGGTTTTATGTATTACCTGGATAAAATGATTTGTATTTTTTGTGTTTTGTCCCAGGATGCATGTGATTCCGCTAAATTCCCGGACCAGATAAACAGAATCAAAGATAAGACATTTTTCCTGAAGCAGGTCCATGGCATTCATAAGTTCTATCTGATATTGGGTTATACCGAGTTCCGATTCTACCGTAGCAGCATTTTCTATCTCGATTTTGAGCACATCAAAACAGTTGTATTCCAAATTGAGATTCAGATAATCTGCATAGTGTTTTAGATGACCCCGGGCGTTGCTGCCGGAATAATTCAAGAGGTCAATGAAAAATTTCTCTGTCATAACAGGGCGGCTTTGCTCCAGAAGTTCCATGTTTCGCTGTTCCCGGTCTATAGCTGCAAATGCATTTTGTATTTTTCTGGTAAGATATTCATAATCCAATGGCTTTTCTATATAATCGCAAACACCAAGGCGGATAGCACGTTTGGCATATTCGAACTTGTCATAGGCACTGATTAAAATAATCTTGACCAGAGGGTTGATGGACAGTGCCATACTGCTCATGGAGATACCATCCAGATTAGGCATTTCGATATCGGATATGATCAGATCGACCGGCGATTTTTTCATAGCTTCGATGGCGGAATCTCCATTGTATGCCACATGAAGGACTTTTGCGTCCAGCAGATTCCAGTCTATATTTTTCGTGATTCCTTCAACAGAAAGATAATTATCATCTACGATCATTACTTTTTTCATATGTTTTAACATGCCGCTGTGGCATGCCCTCCTTTTCTTCAATAAACATCGTCTATTCTTCCATTTGTTCAAAACAGATGGTGATACATGTCCCCTTTCCAGGGGTACTGTCTATCTGGACCGATCCATTTCCAAAAGAAGGACTTGATATCCGTTTGTTTACATTTCCGATTCCAAAGTGCTTTTCATAATTTACAATTTTCTGATCCAGAGTATCGTGAAGTTCCTGTAATTGTTCAGGTTCGATGCCGATACCATCATCAGTGATCGTGATAATAACATCATCATCTCCATACATCACATCGACTTTGATATGCAGGTGCGTTACAGTACGGGAATACCCGTGAAGGATACTGTTTTCCAGAAATGGCTGCAGGGTGAAGCGGCAGATCAGAAAGTTCTCGATTCCGTCCTCAGCATGAATCTCCCAGGAGAGATTTTCACTGTGACATAGTTTTTCCATATCAAGATACAGCCGGGCAATCTCAAGTTCATCCCGAATGGCGATCTTATCACTGGATTTTCGAAGAGACAGGCGGTAGAACATGGTCAGGTCAGTGATCATCTGTTCTGCAATATCCAGTTTTCCGATGCTTTGGCAGGTCTTTATAGTTCCCAGGATATTATAGAGAAAATGTGGGTTGATCTGGGACTGGAGCAGCTGATATTTGAGTTTCTCTTCTGAAAGAGAGAGGTCAAGGATCGACTGCATATTTTCATTCAGCGAGGACTGCATATTCATGAAAGTAAGTCCCAATTTATCAATTTCATCATAAAGCTCCGGGGAGCGGTTTGCAGGAATGAGGTTTAGCACAGTGGAAGAGCTTTGCTTGTCCAGCCGGAAGTTCTCCATGGCGTTGGATAATCTTAAAACACGCTTTGTCAGGTTCTTTGAAAATAAAAGGATCATGAATAAGGTAAGTGGAATTATGATCACAAAGGCGATGATGATGGTCTTTAACAGAACAAAAGTATTTTCTCCCACATAGCCTTCCGGTATCTCTGTAACGTGATACCAGCCGTTGTCCAGAGTTACCGTATGATAGTGAATTCCATTTTCAATATAAATGGAATCCTCATGGTTTATGGATGCGGTAGTGATCGAAGTGATTTTTTCATCTGTCAGAAATGTTCCACATTGATTTTTTGAAGTATGAGCCATGATCTGTCCTTCTGGAGATACAAGGTAGCTGGTGATACGGCTGTCTGAAAAAGTATTTTCCAGGATATCCGAAAGTTCATCAGGATTCAAAAGGATGATGTAGGCGTAGTCTATTTCTCCGGTGCTCTGATTTTTCAGGATACGGCAGCAGGCGATAGAATTTCCACACACTTCTTCTGTATCGAGAATGAATGGAAGTTCGGAATTTTTTTGGAAGAACCAGATAGAACTTGTTCCGGGATTCTCCAGCTGGCTGTCCATCAATGGAAAATCGTAAAGCTTGGAAAGAGGCATAAAATAAAGCCCTTCCGAGGCACCCATCTGTTCCTCCGGAAGAAAAACATAGATATGGCGGAATCCAAAGGTGGTTTTATAAAGATAGATATTGTTGCGGACTTCATTGAATGCAGGTATGTATTCGGACAACTCGTTGTCTATGCTGGATAAGGTATACATATTATACTGGATGGAATCGGCCACATTTTCTGTTTGGTCCAGGCGGTTATTGATCTGGACATTTAACTGGTCATCGGCCAGGATAGCACTGTCCATGATACGATCGGAGGCTATCCTATAGGTGACGGTATAAAGCATGAATCCGATGACACTCAGCGGCAGCAGGATACATGTAAAAAAAGCAAAAAGCAGCTTCGCACGAAATGTGGGAAATAAAGTCTGTAATTTATCGGTGATATTTTTCAAGTTGGGGTTCTCCTTTGTCTGCTTGGTAAGATGACTTTATTATAAGTAAAGAATCGCCTCATTACAACAGATGTTAAAATAATATAAATCATTCAAAAAATATTGTATTTAGTAAAAATCCTGTATCTGATATCTTTAGTTCATCAAATAAACCACGGCAGAAAAGTGCCGGAAATGGAGGATGAAATGAAGAAGAAATTAATCAGTGCAATACTTTGCGCAGTGATGACAGCAGGGGTGCTTACAGGATGTGGAGGTTCAGGTTCCGAGAGTGGAGCATCAGGAGAAAAAGCAGATTCCACGGAATCCACAGAGTCAGCAGGTAAGGACGATTACGATCTGACTCTTTACAGCATCAACACAACAGATGAAGATTTTGATGGATGGCTTCAGAATGTAGAAGAAGCTACAGGGCTGAATATCAATGTGATCGCTGCACCAACAGACTCAGATACCCGTCAGCAAAAGATCACTACGGTACTATCAACAGGTGATGACAGTGTGGATATTCTGGAAATCAACGATGAGATGAGTGCATCATTCAAGAATTCAGGATGGCTGGAACCGCTGAATGATACCGTTATGACAGATGATATCAAAGGGGAATTTGCCCAGGGTTATCTGGAGGAAATGATCACAGATAAGGACGGAAATATCGTAGGTGTTCCAGGATATTCAGGATATCTGGCATTCTGGGTGAACCAGGAGATCATGGATGAAGTAGGCATCACATCTATCGATACAAAAGAAGATTTCCTTGCTTATATGGAAGCTGCTTCCGGGGATGGAAGATATGGTTACGGCGGTTCATGGGAGAAGACTTATGTATTTAATGAGCTGGCACAGTTTGTAAATATGTTTGGCGGAGATTATTTTGACTGGACAAATCCTGGAAATAAGGAAGCCGTACAGTTCATGCATGATATGGTTACAGAAGGCTATACACCAATCGACCAGATAGCAGACAAATATGAACAGATGAATCCAAAAGCAAACGATGGAAAATACGGCAGTCTTTTCATGTGGGGACTTGGCACAGATTATGAAAAAGCAGGCATGCTTGGAGATGATAAGATCCATATGGAAATGGTTCCAGACTTCAGCGGAACAGGAGAAAGAGCAATCTTTACAGATTCCTGGAGTTATGTTCTGAACAGTGCGTCTAAGAATAAAGATGCAGCGATCAAATTCCTTCAGTATATGGCAGGTGAAGGCGGTATGAAAGCATCTTATGAGGCATTTGACCGTTACCCTGCAAGAGCAGACGTAGCTGAAACAGTAGTTCCGGATACGGATCCTGCAAAAGAGATGTACAGCAGATATGCAGCAGAGTGTAATGTACAGGGACGTCCGATGCTTCCGCAGACGATGAAATTTATCACAGATATGGGAACTATTTTCCAGTCATGTATGAAGGATGAGATCACAGTAGATGAATTCTGCACGAAGGCACAGGAACTGGTAGACAAGTACAGCGCATAAAGCAATGCTGCCGAAGGAGGAGATACCGTGACAGTCAGCAAGAAGTCAATGAGATGGATACCGTGGATATTGATACTTCCAGTGGTCATCATAAGAGGGTTTACTACACTCTATCCGATATTGATAACATTAAAAAACAGTTTATTCGACATAAAGATTCTCTCAGGTGTCAATGAGTTTGTAGGGCTTGGCAACTATGTGAATGTATTTAAAGACCAAAAGGTTATTACATCTATAGAGTTCTCTGTGATCTTCGTGGTGGTATCCATGGTATTCCATGTGGTCCTGGGTGTGATCCTGGCTTTGATCCTGAATATGAAGTTTAGGGGACGTCGTTTCCTGAGGACGATCGTGCTGATTCCATGGGCTATGCCGGCCGTCGTTATCGGTATGGCAGCAAAATGGGGATTTAATAATGATTATGGTCTGATCAATGATCTGATCCGCCGGTTTGTATCTGATTTTCAGTACAACTGGCTGATCAATACAGGCTCTGCAAGAGCAGCGGTCATCGCTATGGACTTGTGGAAGGATCTGCCTTTCTTTGCTATTTTGGTATTGTCCGGGCTGCAGTTTATATCGGGCGATATCTATGAGGCAGCGAAGGTAGACGGGGCAAATAAAATCCAAAGTTTTTTCAGGATAACACTGCCCCTTATCACTAAAAATGTAATAACACTGTGTATTCCATTTACCCTGTGGAGACTTACAACCTTCGATCTGGTATATGCCATGACTTCGGGAGGACCGGGAGAAGATACTTCTTTGATCGCATATCGTATCGCGATGGAGGCATTTACAAACCTGAATGTAGGGTACGCTTCGACTTTGGCGGTCATGCTGTTTATCGTTATGGCGGTGTTCAGCTGGTTTAATATCCGGGTCATGAACAAATTAGCAGATTAGGAGGCTGAATTATGAGCGATACAAAAAAATATAAGTTATACCGCGTGTTCGCCGCGGCGGGAAGATGGTTCCTCTGTGGTCTGGTCACATTTGTGATATTATTTCCGGTACTGTGGATATTTGTTTCTTCCATTACACCGCCGGGCGAATTATTCAAGATGCCGATCGACTATATACCGGATCATCCAACTTTGGAAAGTTATAAGTTTTTGATTGAAAATGTCGGCCTTTTTGATAAAATAGGAAATACAGTATTGATCGTAGGGATCACACTGGTTGTGAGTACACTGCTGAGTGCTATGGCGGCCTATGCATTTTCCAGATTCAAGTCAAGACTGATCAGTCTGGCATTTGGATTCATACTGGCTACCATGCTGATCCCGGAAGTTGTTACAGCAAGACCTCTCTATGAGTTTATGCAAAAGGTGGGGCTTTACGATACATATCCGGGACTGATCATACTTTACATCAGTGCAGTAGTACCATTTACCGTATTGATTTTATCTAATTTTGTGGGTGAGATCCCAGCTTCTCTGGAAGAAGCAGCAGCGATAGATGGAGCAACATTTATCAAAAGATTATATTACGTGGTGCTGCCGCTGATGAAGCCGGCGATCGCTACCGTGTGTATCATTAATTTTATTACCTGTCTGAATAATTTCTTTACACCATTATATTATTCTAACGGGATACAGGTATTGTCAGTAGCTATCGTTCAGCTTCCACTTCGGGATAATATGTATGGAGTACCGTGGGATCTGGTAAGTGCCATGGGATGGATCATACTCCTGCCGATCATTCTTTTTGTTGCTATTTTTGAAAAACAGATTATGGATGGTATCATGGCAGGTGGGGTGAAAGCGTAGAGTAAGTAATAATATGGAGGACATAGAGATGTATGACATGAGTGGAGGATTGGGGATGCTGCCACTGGCAAAGCATATGAAAAGCAGAGCGATCAATGCAGAGAATCCCACAGGAGCAAAGGGACGGGGCGGTATGGTATCAAGCCCTCTGGGCCCATCCCGAAAGGGAAGTCCATGCCTTAGGGATATTCCCAGTGGTGAGACAGTTACCCTTGGAGAAATCGAGGGACCGGGTGTGATCAATCATATCTGGATCACCGTGGATGACCGGACGAGTCAGGCGGACTGCTTTGTACTTCGCGATCTGGTGCTGAGGATGTATTGGGACGATGAGGAGACTCCTTCAGTGGAAAGCCCCCTGGGTGATTTTTTCTGCTGTGGATTTGGAAGAGAATGCAATGTGAATTCGATACCGATCGTAGTAGTGCCAAGCAGAGGACTGAACAGTTATTTTCAGATGCCATTTCGAAAGAAGGCAAAGATCACACTGGAGAATCAACATGCCAACGCCATACCGGCATTTTTCTACCAGATTGATTACTGCCTGCCTGATGAGATGCCGGAGGATATCGCGTATTTTCATGCTCAGTGGAGACGGGAAAAGATCACACAGCTTCAGAAGGATTATGTGATACTGGATGGAGTGAAGGGAAAAGGCCATTATGTAGGAACGTATCTGGCACTTACTACCCTGGAGAGATACTGGTGGGGTGAGGGTGAAGTGAAGTTTTATCTGGATGGTGACGAAGAATATCCTACGATCTGCGGAACTGGTACAGAGGATTACTTTGGGGGTTCCTGGAGCTTTGCAAAGCAGGTGGACGGAAAAACAGTGGAGCAAAATTACTGTACGCCGTATCTGGGATATCCATATTACTCAGCTCATGATGAGGCGATCCATAATCCGTATCACAATGATGACTGTATGCCGATGCGGGGATTTTACCGGTGGCATATCCAGGATCCTATTTGTTTTGATGAAGAACTTAAGGTTACGATACAGCAGATTGGCGTGGGTTACAGAGGATTATTTGAACGGCAGGATGATGTAGCAAGCGTTGCCTACTGGTATCAGTCCGAGCCACATCAGGGATTTGCACCGCTGGCAAAGAAAGAAGACCGTTGGCCAAGATAAGGTGATAATAGTGAAAAAATATGTATTGGGGTTTTTGTGTGCAGCCGCGCTTTTATGCAGCGGCTGTCATGCGTCAGCAAATGTCCGGCCGGAAGCAGAGAAGGAAGAAGCATACCCGGAAGAGATTACACTGATGCATGTAGACGGCAGCAAACCGGAATTCTTACAGTTTATCCAGGAAGCGGAGAAAACACTTCAGATCAAGATCCATGTGATCGAGAGCCCACAAAATGCAGATAACAGGCATGCAAAGATTTCCACCATACTTTCATCAGGAGATGATTCGGTCGATGTGATAGGGATCAATGATGAGATGATGAGTGAATTTAAAGGTAAGGGATATCTGGAACCGCTGGGTGAAGATGTGATGCCGGGAGTGATACTGGACTGCTATCCGGAAGAGTATATGAAGAAAATATCCATGCTGGACGGCAAGGTTTATTCGGTGCCCTATATGATGGATATCATGCTGTATTGGGTAAATGAAGAGATGCTTGAGGCAGCCGGGATCGATACAGTAGATACAAAAGAAGATTTTGACAAACTTCTGGAAACACATTATGAAAATGGAATTTACGGATATGGAAGTGCCTGGGAGGAATCTTATGTTTATAATGAGATTTTTCAGTTTGTAAATATGTTTGGCGGAGATTATTATGACTGGTCAAATGAAGATACAAGAACGGCACTGCGGTATCTTCACGATATGCTGAAAGATGGCTATGTCCCCGAAAACCAATTTCTGGATCAGTATGACCAGATGGAACAGAAGTTTTTAGGCGGAGAATATGGATCTATATTTATGTACAGCGGGGTCACGAATATATTGACGAAGTCTTCTGCGTACGGTGAAGGGAAGATACATGCGGCATTTCTTCCAGAATTCAGGAAGAAAGTCACAAATGTAGCTACCTGGCAGTATGTATTGAACAAATCATCGCATCATAAAGAAGCGGCTAAAAAGTTTCTTGCATATGCAGCGACACAGGAAGGCAATCTGGCTTACTGCGAAAAGATGAATGCGCTTCCGGCAAGGCTGGATATGATAGAAAAAGGCATGGTAAATTCTCCAAATGTAGAGATCATACGTGAGTATATCCAGGAGGTAAAACTGGAGCCAAGACCATTTTCAGAACAGCCGATGGAAGACATCAGGAAAATGGGGAATATCTTCAGGGAATATGTTTCTGATGAGATAAGCTTAGATACATTTTGTAAAAAAGCACAGAAAATAGTGGAGTAGTGTAATCTTTTCCCTTGACAACATCCCTAAACACTCATTATAATACTTGGTATCAAAAACAAAGACGGAGACAGTAGTCTGTTCGATCAAAAGTTACAGCGAGCCGGAGAAGGTGGGAGCCCGGTACGAGTAGAGACAGATGAACATCACTCCCGAGTTGCAATCTGAAAATTTTCATATCATGCAAGTGAACGATCACAGGAAAAGTTCATGCATGAGAAAAGAAAAAGTAGGAGAAGCCGGATTTCCCCCGTTAGAAGGAGCGTGTATCGGTGTAAAAACCCGTACGCTGTAAGAGGTGGTATAACGATGGTATTTTGACCCTCGTCCTGTTACAGGACGAGGGTTTTTTGGATGAAATATTGCGTAAGTAACAAGCTGTGCAAGAAGAAAACAAGGAGGATTCACCATGTATCAGAAAGTGTCAACAAATCTGAATTTTGTAGACAGAGAAAAAAATACTGAAAAGTTCTGGAAAGAGAACGAGATTTTTGAAAAGAGTATGGAGCAGCGTAAACAGGGCGAGACCTATACATTTTATGATGGACCGCCGACTGCTAATGGAAAACCGCATATCGGTCATGTACTGACCCGTGTTATCAAGGATATGATCCCGCGTTACCGTACCATGAAGGGTTATATGGTACCTAGAAAAGCAGGATGGGATACTCATGGACTTCCTGTAGAGCTGGAAGTTGAGAAATTACTTGGACTGGATGGAAAAGAACAGATCGAAGAATACGGACTGGTTCCATTTATCGATAAGTGTAAAGAAAGTGTTTGGAAATACAAAGGAATGTGGGAGGATTTTTCCTCAACAGTAGGATTCTGGGCAGATATGGATCAGCCATATGTAACATATCATGATGATTATATCGAGTCTGAGTGGTGGGCACTGAAGAATATCTGGGATAAGGGACTTCTTTACAAAGGTTTCAAGATTGTTCCTTACTGCCCTCGCTGTGGAACACCGCTTTCAGCACAGGAAGTTGCTCAGGGTTATAAGACGGTAAAAGAGCGTTCTGCTATCGTTCGTTTTAAAGTTGTAGGCGAAGATGCGTATTTCCTTGCATGGACCACAACGCCATGGACACTTCCGTCAAACGTAGGACTTTGTGTAAATCCTTCTGACGTATACTGCAAGGTTAAAGCAGCAGATGGATATATTTATTATATGGCAGAGGCTCTTCTTGATAAAGTTCTTGGCAAGCTGGCACCGGAAGGTGAGAAGGCTTATGAAGTCCTGGAAACTTACAAGGGAACAGATCTTAAAGGCAAAGAGTGTGTTGCACTGTATGAGTGTGCAGCAGAAGAAGCAAAAAAACAGAAAAAGAAAGCCCATTATGTGATCTGTGACGATTATGTAACGATGTCAGATGGTACCGGTATCGTTCATATCGCACCGGCATTTGGTGAGGATGATGCCCGTGTAGGACGCGAGTATGATCTGCCGCTGGTCAAGTTTGTAGATGAAAAAGGCTGCATGACAGCTGAGACACCATTTGCAGGGATGAGAGCAAAACCATCAGAAGATGAGATGAAGAAACATCCTGAAGTAAAGAGTGCTGATCCGGAAGTATTGAAAGATCTGGATGCAAAGGGGCTTCTCTTTGATGCACCGAAGTTTGAGCATGACTATCCACATTGCTGGAGATGTGATACACCACTGATCTATTATGCAAGAGAATCCTGGTTCATCAAGATGACAGCAGTGAAGGATGACCTGATCCGCAACAATAATACGATTAACTGGATTCCTGAAAGTATCGGTAAAGGACGTTTTGGAGACTGGATCGAAAATGTACAGGACTGGGGTATTTCCCGTAACCGTTACTGGGGAACACCACTGAATATCTGGGAATGTGAATGTGGACATATGCATTCGATCGGAAGCCGTGAGGAACTCTATGAGATGAGCGGTGACGAGAAGGCTAAGACAGTAGAACTTCATCGTCCATACATTGATGAGATCACGATCAAATGTCCGGTCTGTGGAAAACCGATGCACCGTGTACCGGAAGTTATCGACTGCTGGTTTGATTCAGGAGCAATGCCATTTGCACAGCATCATTATCCATTTGAGAATAAAGACCTGTTCGAGCAGCAGTTCCCTGCACAGTTTATCTCAGAGGCTGTTGACCAGACCCGTGGATGGTTCTACTCCCTGCTGGCAGAGTCCACACTTTTGTTTAATAAAGCACCTTATGAAAATGTTATCGTTCTTGGTCACGTACAGGATGAAAATGGTCAGAAGATGAGCAAATCCAAAGGAAATGCTGTAGATCCTTTCGATGCACTTAAGACTTACGGAGCAGATGCGATCCGTTGGTATTTCTATATCAATAGTGCACCATGGCTTCCGAACCGTTTCCATGGAAAAGCTGTTCAGGAAGGCCAGAGAAAGTTCATGAGTACTTTGTGGAACACCTATGCGTTCTTCGTGCTGTATGCGAACATCGATGAATTCGATGCAACAAAGTATGCACTTGAATATGATAAACTTTCTGTTATGGACAAATGGCTGTTGTCCAAGCTGAATACAGTTGTTAAGTCAGTAGACGACAATCTGGGCAATTACCGTATCCCGGAGGCTGCAAGAGCACTTCAGGAATTCGTAGATGATATGAGTAACTGGTATGTAAGAAGAAGCCGTGAACGTTTCTGGGCAAAGGGCATGGAGCAGGATAAGATCAATGCTTACATGACTTTGTATACCGCACTGGTGACCGTTTCTAAAATTGCAGCACCGATGATCCCATTCATGACAGAGGACATTTATCAGAATCTTGTAAAGAGCATCGACAAAGAAGCTCCGGAAAGTATTCATCTGTGTGACTTCCCAGTGGCAAATGAAGAGTGGATCGACAAAGATCTGGAAGAGAACATGGAACATCTTCTGAACATCGTTGTCATGGGACGTGCCTGCAGAAATGCAGCAAATATCAAGAACCGTCAGCCTATCGCCAAGATGTTCGTAAAAGCATCCTACGAGCTGTCTGAGTTCTACACAACGATCATAGAAGAAGAGCTGAATGTGAAAGCAGTAGAGTTCACAGACAATATCGAGAGCTTCATTTCCTACAGCTTTAAGCCACAGCTTAAGACGGTCGGACCAAAATACGGTAAGTTGTTAAATGGTATCCGTCAGGCGCTGACAGACCTGGATGGAAACAAAGCGATGGCAGAGCTTCGTGAGAGCGGAGAATTAAAACTTGACATCAATGGCAGTGAAGTTGTACTATTAGAAGGAGATTTGCTGATCGATACTGCACAGATGGAAGGTTATGTGACCGAATCCGACAATAATCTTGCAGTCGTATTAGATACCAATCTTACACCGGAACTCATCGAAGAAGGATTTGTAAGAGAAATCATCAGCAAGATCCAGACCATGAGAAAAGAAGCAGGCTTCGAAGTCATGGATAAGATCTGTGTGTATGTGAAAGACAATCAAGTTATAGAGAGCATTATAAAGACACATGCCGAAGAGATTCAATCAGAAGTATTGGCACAGGATATCGTGTCAGGCGAAACAAAAGGGTACGAAAAGACCTGGAATATCAATTCCGAGGAAGTAACCCTCGCAGTTGAGAAACTATAGTAAACGGACATATCAAAGGGGATAGAACATACAGCTCTCTCCCCTTTGTTTTGACCGGAGATTGAATAGGAGGTAACGATGTTAGATAAACATTTCAAAAAAGACGAATTTAAGAAGAGTGTAAAAGAAAACGTTAAGATGCTTTACCGTAAGACGATCGAAGAAGCAAGCCAGGAGCAGATCTTCCAGGCAGTTTCCCTCGCAGTAAAGGATGTAATTATTGATAACTGGCTGGCTACCCAGAAACAGTATGAGAAAGATGATCCGAAGATCGTATATTATCTTTCCATGGAGTTTTTGATGGGTCGTGCCCTGGGCAATAACCTGATCAACCTGTGTGCATACCAGGAAGTAAAGGAAGCACTGGACGAACTGGGATTTGATCTGAATGTGATTGAAGATCAGGAACCAGATCCAGCCCTTGGAAATGGTGGACTTGGAAGACTGGCAGCATGTTTCCTTGATTCCCTTGCAACACTGGGATATTGTGCATACGGCTGTGGTATCCGTTACCATTATGGTCTGTTCAAACAGAAAATTGAAGATGGATATCAGGTAGAGGTACCGGATAACTGGCTGAAAAACGGCTATCCATTCGAACTTCGCCGTCAGGAATATGCAAAAGAAGTTAAGTTCGGCGGATATGTAAAGGTTGAATATGATCCTGCTACTGGAAGAAACCAGTTTATTCAGGAAGGATATCAGTCTGTAATGGCTATTCCTTACGATATGCCTATCGTTGGATATAACAATAATATTGTCAATACTCTGAGAATCTGGGATGCTGAAGCTATCAATGATTTCAGCCTGGATCTGTTTGACAAAGGTGAATATCACAAAGCAGTTGAGCAGGAAAACCTTGCTAAGAATATTGTAGAGGTACTTTACCCGAATGATAACCATTATGCAGGTAAAGAGCTTCGTCTGAAACAGCAGTATTTCTTTATTTCTGCCAGTATTCAGGCAGCTATCGCTAAGTTTAAAAAGGCTCACGGAGATCTGCATGATCTGCCGAAGAAAGTGACTTTCCAGTTGAATGATACACATCCGACTATGACAGTTGCAGAGCTTATGCGTATCCTTATGGATGTGGAAGGTATGTCATGGGATGAAGCGTGGGATATCACTACTCATACATGTGCTTATACAAACCACACGATCATGGCAGAAGCACTGGAAAAATGGCCGATCGAGCTGTTCTCCAAACTGCTTCCTCGTATCTACCAGATCGTTGAGGAGATCAACCGCAGATTTATCATGGAGATCCAGGCAAAATATCCTGGAAATCAGGATAAGATCAACAAAATGGCTATCATCTATGATGGTCAGGTTAAGATGGCTCATCTTGCGATCGCTGGCGGTTACTCAGTTAACGGTGTAGCAAGACTCCATACAGAGATCCTTAAGAAACAGGAACTGAAAGATTTCTATGAGATGTATCCGGAGAAGTTCAATAATAAGACAAACGGTATCACTCAGAGACGTTTCCTGCTTCACGGCAATCAGCTGCTGGCTGATTGGATCACCGCTCATATCGGGGATGACTGGATCACAAATCTGCCTGAACTGGCAAAATTAAAAGTATATGCAGATGACAAGAAGGCTCTTCAGGAGTTTATGAATATCAAACTCCAGAACAAGATCCGTCTTGCAAAATACATCCAGGAGCATAATGGAATCGAGATCAATCCTCATTCTATCTATGATGTACAGGTTAAGAGACTTCATGAGTACAAACGTCAGCTGATGAACATCCTGCACGTTATGTATCTTTATAATCAGATCAAAGAGCATCCAGAGATGGAATTCTATCCAAGAACATTTATCTTTGGTGCAAAGGCAGCAGCCGGATATCGTCGTGCGAAGCTGACGATCAAGCTGATCAATGCTGTTGCTGATGTGGTTAATAATGATCGTTCCATCAACGGAAAGATTAAAGTCGTATTTATCGAGAACTACCGCGTATCCAATGCAGAGATGATCTTCGCAGCAGCAGATGTATCTGAGCAGATCTCTACTGCAAGTAAAGAAGCATCTGGAACAGGTAACATGAAGTTCATGCTGAATGGTGCGCCTACTCTGGGTACTATGGATGGAGCAAATGTTGAGATCGTAGAAGAAGTAGGCGAGGAGAATGCATTTATCTTTGGTCTGTCTTCTGATGAAGTTATCAACTTTGAAAACAACGGCGGCTACAACCCGATGCAGTACTTCAACAATGATCCGGACATCCGTAACGTACTGATGCAGCTGATCAATGGAACTTATTCAGATGGAGACTTTGATATGTTCCGTGAGATTTATGATTCTCTGCTGAATACAAACTGCAGCGACCGTGCTGACACATATTTCATCCTTGCAGACTTCAAGTCTTACGCTGAGGCTCAGAAACGTGTAGGCGAAGCTTACAGAGACACTGAAAAGTGGGCTAAGATGGCACTTATGAATACTGCATGCTCAGGTAAGTTTACTTCTGACAGAACTATCCAGCAGTATGTGGATGAGATTTGGCATTTGGATAAGGTTGTTGTAAAATAAGGTTAATATAATAATAGTGATAATAGTGCTGGTATGATAAGGCTGGTATAGATTATTTTACTGGTGATTTAGGTGATAGAACAAGGTGGGATTGCTGCTTTGTTTTATCACCTTTTTTGTGGGCATAGGGACGCCGTCCATCATTGCCATCCCGGCGGCACAGAGTGGGTGTTATCTATTAGAAACCAATGCAGCTTGTGTCACAAACTAAAAATCGAATATCTATACATGGATACAAATTTCCGGTTACAGGAGGGCTCAAAACTTGTAAAATTGGATTTTAGACGGGACAGAGGGCATATTCTATAAAACCACAAGCAGTTACCCCGATACGAACGTTATAATCTTACTTTTATATAGATATCAGGCGTATAATGAGGTTAATTAGGCATAAGAAAAATAATCACCATATTCTGCCTCACAATATAAAAAATACGCGGCAGAAACAAATAAAAAAATTACAGATGCCACATATTTGCAAATTACTATGATATGCATGATGATATATATAGCAAATCCAGATGTGATGAGGCATCTGAAGAACCAAAAAATGTATGTGCCTCATAAGTTTCTTTGAAGGTAACTATTCAGTAGGTAGTATCAGTGGGTGATATCTGTGAAGATAGTGAACAGATACCGTTGGAGTATATTGATGCCGATAAATAAGGTTATAGACAATGTATATTCCCGTTTGTCAGGGGGTTGAACAGAACAATATATCAGAATCCCAGCAGCCTAAATTTGATTTTGAGGAAGTGTGAGAAATATGGAATATGTGATTAGAGAAATAAAGCCAAATGAACACAATGTACTGGAAGATTTTTTGTACGAAGCAATTTTTGTTCCGGAGGGTGCTGAACTGCCGCCAAAATCAATTACCAAACAACCAGAATTGCAGATATATATTAGTGATTTTGGGAAAAAGGATGATAACGCTTTAGTGGCTGAAGCAGAAGGGAAAATTATTGGTGTAGTATGGACTCGTATAATGAATGATTATGGTCATATTGATGATGAAACCCCTTCTTTTGCAATATCTTTGTATAAAGAATACCGTGGCTTGGGAATTGGGACAGAAATGATGAGGCAGATGCTTGAACTCTTAAAGAAAAAAGGGTATAACAAGGCTTCACTTGCAGTTTGGCAAACAAATTATGCGGTGAAAATGTATCAGAGTGTAGGTTTTGAAATCATAGATAAGAATGAAAAGGAATACATTATGATTTGTTATTTAAAATAAGAGATTATCGAAAAGTTGATATAATCATAAAAACCCCTTGACGAATCCGCTATTCTGCGTTATGGTTATAACCGTAAATTGAATATAAAAGCTTTTCTCTTATTCAGAGTGATGGAGATACATAGGATCTGTGAAGTCACGGCAACCCCGGAAACGGAAGGTGCCTACCTGAGCGAGTTATCGAACAATAAGGGGATTTGATATTGAATTATTGAGTCCGCCTTCGTGCGGGCTCTTTTGATTTGTAGAATAGGCAGGAAGATACAGCATAAGTGATCGAACTGCCATAACCCAACAGGGAGAAAAGCAACCAGCAAATGAAAGAAGGAGACAAAATGGAAAAAATCTTATTTACATCTGAATCCGTAACTGAAGGCCATCCAGACAAGATGTGTGACCAGATTTCTGATGCTATTCTGGACGCACTGATGGAGCAGGATCCGATGAGCCGTGTTGCATGTGAGACAGCGATCACAACAGGTCTGGTTCTTGTTATGGGAGAGATTACAACAAAAGCATATGTGGATATCCAGAAAATCGTTCGTGATACCGTTCGCGAAATCGGATATACCAGAGGAAAATACGGATTCGACGCAGAAAACTGTGGAGTTATCACGGCTATCGATGAGCAGTCTGCAGACATCGCTATGGGCGTTGACAAAGCACTGGAAGCAAAAGAAAATAAAATGTCTGATGAAGAGCTTGATGCCATCGGCGCAGGCGATCAGGGTATGATGTTTGGATTTGCCAGCAATGAGACAGAGGAGTATATGCCATTTGCTATTTCACTGGCGCATAAACTTGCAAGACAGCTTACAAAAGTAAGAAAAGACGGAACACTGACTTATCTTAGACCAGATGGAAAATCACAGGTTACTGTAGAATATGATAAAGCAGGCAATCCACTTCGTCTGGATGCTGTAGTGTTGTCAACACAGCATGATCCTGAAGTTACTCAGGAACAGATCCATGAAGACATCAAAAAATATGTATTTGAGCCGGTACTTCCACAGGAAATGATCGATGATGAAACGAAGTTCTTCATCAACCCGACAGGAAGATTTGTAATCGGCGGACCTCATGGAGACAGTGGTGTTACAGGAAGAAAAATCATCGTAGATACTTACGGTGGATATGGTCGTCATGGCGGTGGAGCATTCTCCGGAAAAGACTGTACGAAGGTTGATCGTTCCGCAGCTTATGCAGCACGTTACGTTGCAAAAAATATCGTAGCAGCTGGACTGGCTGACAAATGTGAGATCCAGCTTTCTTATGCGATTGGTGTAGCACATCCTACATCTGTACGCGTAGATACTTTCGGAACAGGTAAACTGGAAGATACTAAGTTGGTGGAGATCATCCGCGAGAACTTCGATCTTAGACCAGCGGGTATCATCAAGATGCTTGATCTCAGACGCCCGATCTACAAACAGACAGCGGCTTACGGACACTTCGGAAGACATGATCTGAACCTTCCGTGGGAGCAGACTGATAAGGTGGAGACACTTAAGAAATATCTGTAGAGATACAACTCTATTCTGAAAAAAGAGGTGACTTTTTATAAGTCACTTCTTTTTTGTGAAAAAACTGTATTTATGCAGGTTTTTATTATAATCGTAGAATATGTCAAAAAAGAGTTGTAATACAATAAATTGAATTAAAGAATATTTTACGAATAGATTGATAAGAACTTTCAAGGGTAATGCAAGTCCTCCGTAGAAGACTAACACCGCCTACCGTTATGGTAGCACCCTAGGCTAAAAGCCTAAGCATATTAAAACAAACATTCGAAACACAAGGGAAGTAAATAGAGTTGCAAAAATATAGAAATTACAGAGCGAAAGCAATGGAACTGACATCATTTTAGAAACCAATCATCAGGCACATTTTCATTACCCCATCTGCAAAGTGAACTAAGAATAGGCATCATAGATTTCCCTTTTTCTGAAAGACTATATTCAACCTTTGGAGGAACCTGAGGGTATTCTGTTCGGATGATCAGTCCGTTCGCTTCAAGCTCTTTAAGCTGATTGCTCAACATTTTATGAGTAACTTTACCGAGATTGCGTTTTAATTCGCTATATCGTAAAATATCTTTTTTCCATAGCCAAAATAGAATATGCATCTTCCATTTCCCGTCGATCAAAGAAATCGCGTATGCAAATGGACGGACGTTGACCTCATTACAGCATGCATGTTCAGTATTCATGTTAACTCTCCTTTTAGATAGTATCTTACTTTTTGGTGCGTACTATCTTATTATAGCGCAGTCTGTTATAATGACAAGAAATAAATTGGAGGAAAAGAAAATGAGAATGATAGATCGATCAATCACCATAAATAAAACAAATCTGAAGAACAGACTGGTCATGCCCCCTATGGCAACTGCAAAATCGAATGTAGATGGAACCGTGAGCCAGACATTGTGTGAGTATTATGCTGAAAAGTCAGCGGGAGGGTACATCGGTTTGATCATTACCGAACATTCTTTTATCAATGAAGAGGGAAAAGCAAGTAAGGGTCAGATGTCAATAGACGCAGGCTGTGATATAGAGGGCCTGAAAAAGCTGACAGATACGATTCACAAAAATGGCTCAAAAGTGCTGTGCCAGCTTAATCATGCAGGAGGGGCAGCCTCCTGTGAAGTTACTGGGCATGAACCGCTTAGTGCAAGCGGCATTTCCATGCCCAAAGCAAAAGAAACTCAAAAAGTCCCAAAAGAGATGAGTTCTTCTGATATCCATAAAGTGATTACTGACTTTACAGCGGCAGCATTACGTGCAAAAGAAAGCGGATATGATGGAGTTGAAATCCATTCTGCCCATGGTTATCTTTTGAACCAGTTCTATTCTCCGCTTACTAATAAACGTGAAGATGAATATGGCGGAGGGATAGACGGCAGGATAAGAATTCATTTGGAGATCATTCGTGCAATAAGAGAAGCGGTGGGTTCAGACTATCCAGTTGCACTTCGTCTTGGAGCATGTGATTATATGGAGGGTGGCAGTACGATCGAAGATGGGGTGTATGCAGCTAAACAATTTGAGAAGGCCGGAGTTGACCTGCTGGATATTTCCGGTGGATTTAATGGCTATATGAGAAAAGATACAGCGGAACCAGGATGGTTTGCAGATGCTTCCGCTGCGATAAAAAGAGAAGTCAGCATCCCTGTGATTTTGACTGGTGGTGTGGCTGCAGTCAGTGATGCCGAAAAATTACTGAGTGATGAAAAGGCGGATCTGATCGGAGTAGGAAGAGCAATCCTTAAGGACTCATTATGGGCCCAAAATGCAATGGCTTTAGGATAGAACATGCGATCAGACAAAGGAAATGTTGAGTATCGATGTAGGATAAATCTGGCAATATAGAAGTAATATGATTGTATTGGTTTGATGTCTATGTTTAAATAACAGTTAGGGATAAGTTGTGAGATATAATAAATGAATAACAGCAGGAGGAACAAATGATGAAATTAATTAATGGAATCCATCACGTAGCAATGAAATGCTCAAATGAAGAGAAATACGAAGAGGTAATAAATTTCTACCATGAGGTATTGCAGCTGGAGATCCTTCGGACATGGGATACGGGGACGATGATCAAAGTAGGAAATGAAATTATTGAAGTATTCAATGATGCGGAAGATGAATTACCTCAGGGAATGATCCGTCATTTTGCGTTGGCTACAGATGAAGTAGATGCATGTGTGGAGGCTGTAAGAGAAGCAGGATATGAGATTACAGTGGAACCGAAGGATATTGTCATTCCATCACAGCCAGGATTTCCGGCAAGAATTGCATTTTGTAATGGACCACTGGGGGAAGAAATTGAATTTTTCCAGGAAAAATAGCAAAAAACTGAACTAAAAAAGAAATTCATAAAGATATCTGCCATACCGTCTCGACCTAAGCTGCACGAGAGGTGTGACAGATATCTTTTTCGTATAAGCGGAAATCATATAATATATAGTTTGCTGCCTCATTTGACAGCAGTAAGACCGGAATGTTCGAATTTATCCTCTATTCATTTGGTCTTGAAAAAGACGACACTGGATTCCATAAAGGGCAGGTATCCCTCTATGTGTATTGTGGATTACGGTTTCATTTTGCAATGATCTCATCCATTTGCTGTATGGTATCGGCAATGAGAAATGCGAGCCACGCTTCTAACTCATTTTCGGGAAATTTTCCCATTCCTTTGAATACATCGAGAGAAATATAGATATATTCCTGTAACATGTCCATCGGAAGATGGGAGTCGAAGACTTGTCTGCTGCGGTGGATATTGGTGTCAGAAAATTCATGGAATTGGGCGGTAACGGTTCCCCGGTTACTATTTTGCGAGGCAGTGTTACTGATCTGGGGCGAGCAGTAATAATTGGCTTGTAAACAGAACCTGCGTTCATTATAATGAAATAGATAGGTATAGCACAGGGATTATGATACGGCAAAAAAATGAGAAAAAGATATGTAAAAGGATGATAGATGAAACAATACATAGTGGATGCATTTACAAACAAGAGAAGAGGTGCAAAAAATGAAAATAACAATACTGGGAACCGCAGCCGCAACAAGTATGCCTCTTGCTTTCTGCAATTGTACAGTCTGTAAAAAGGCAAGATTACTCGGCGGTAAAAATTTTCGAAAGAGGGCCTCTGCTGTTATAAATGATGAACTTCTGATAGATTTGGGTCCTGATTCAGTAAATGCATGCAGTATGTATGGTATTGATAATGGCAGCATCAAATATCTGCTGCAGACACATTCCCATTCGGATCATTTTGATGCAGGACATTTTGTAACCAGAATGAGTGCCTATGCAGTGAAAGATTTGACACATCTGAGCATCATATGTTCGGCGGGAACGGCAGATGATATGAATCATATGATAAAAGAAAATGAAGATATAGACCTTTGTTCAAAAAAATGGATGGAAGATTTAAACTATGATCTGAGGTTGATAAAACATGGCGATAATATAGAAGTGGATGGATACAAGATCATCGCCATAGATTCCCGACACGATACCAATATAGAGAGTATGATATATATCATCGCACAGGAAGATAAGTATGTGTTGTATGGAACGGATCTTCTGGAACTGACGGATGAGGCATGGGAGATATTGGGAAGATATAAGTTTGATGCAGTTTTCTTCGATCAAACCTATGGAGCTGGATATAACGCAGGAGGCCATTTGGATGCGGATATGGTCAACGAGTATGTGAGCAGGATGAAAGTGTCGGGAATGATCGGCGCAAGAACTCTGGTATTTGCAACGCATATTTCACATGAAGGGAATGATATACATGAGGCTATGGAAACAATGGCTGCGGCAAATGGTTATCATATCGCATATGATGGGATGAGTATTGAGATATAAACCACGGATATAAATAGGATGCGGAGGTATCGATTATGCAGACAAATATAGCAGAACTATTTGAAAAATAGCGATAGAAAGAATATAGATACCCTACGGAAAGCGGATACAGAAACTGATGGAGGCTAAATGTATGGAGAATGAAAATTGTCCTTGCAAAAGAGTAAAATGTGAACGACATGGCGATTGTGCGGCCTGCAGAGCACACCATTCATCAACAAAGAAACAGTTAACCGCATGCGATAAAGCAAAAAGAAAAGAAGAAAGAGCAAATACCAGAAACGAAAAAAGAAAAAGTAGAAACAGATAAAAATTAAAAGGAATAATCAGCTATGAGATTAAGAAAAATTATATACGATTTAACGGTGTGCAAGGTAAAGTCCCAAAAAGATATCAATATGGACAAGGAGTTTTATTTCATCGGTAAAACAGATGAGGAACTATCCCTTGTATGTATTACAGAGGATACTCCATTGAATACGACAGAACGAGATGATGGATGGAAAGGTTTTCGCATTGAGGGTGTTCTGGATTTTTCATTAATAGGGATATTGTCGAAGATATCAGGAATCCTTGCCGAAAATAGTATCGGAATCTTTGCAGTATCAACTTTTAACACGGATTATATACTGGTCAAGAAAGAAAATTTTGAGAAGGCGCTGCGAGTGTTGGAAGAGGCGGGATATTATATAGAAAAATAAGGCACTTCTCGCTTTGTGTCGTGTTTATTTTTTCTGTTAGTTGGTAGACTTTTGTTTGAAAGGAGGGGAATATTTAAATGGATCAACAAAAAATTGGGGCCTTTTTAAAAGAACTTCGAAAACAAAAGGGACTTACACAGGAGCAGTTTGCCGAAATTGTTAATGTGTCAAACAGAACAGTTTCTCGTTGGGAAAATGGAAACAATATGCCAGACTTAGATATTTTGATTCAGATGTCTGACTATTATGAGATCGAACTTCGAGAACTTCTTGATGGAGAAAGGAAAAGCGAGAAAATGAAAAAAGAATTAGAAGAGACCGTATTAAAGGCAGTAGATTACTCAAATACAGAAACAGAAAAATATACAAAAAAAGTGCATTGGATACTTTTAGTAGGAGCTATACTTTGGTTTACATCACTGCTTATTGATAATACCGGACTTGTAGAAATCTATGCTCTGAGTGCACTGTCTGATTTCGCAAAAGGTGCAACATGTGGAATGATAATCTGCGGATTTGTTATAACAAGCCGTTATGGACAGAGAATAAAAGCATTTAAACAGCGGATCTTGAAAAGACAATAACACAATCAGATGAATTCCCATCCAATTTTAAACACCAATTTAAAAAAAATGAAATTTTCGTATTGACATTCACGTTGCGTAAACCCTTATGATGGATTCATCAGGAGGTGATCAAGATGACATATACAATTAAAAAGTTGGCGGCTCTGGCGGGGATCAGCACCAGAACCTTACGCTACTATGATGAGATCCAGTTATTGGTTCCGAAGAGGTCAGAAGGGTCTGAATATCGTATCTACGAGGAAGCCGAAGTCGACCGGCTCCAGCAGATATTGTTCTATCGTGAGATGGGATTTGAATTGTCTGCGATAAAGGCGATTCTGGATTCGGGATCATTTGAACAGATGGAAGCATTGAAAAGTCATTTGGCAGAACTTCAAAAGAAGAGAAAACGGATAGACCTCTTGATAGACAATGTTACGAAGACGATCAGGAAAGAGGAAGGAGTACAGCAAATGAGTGATCAGGAAAAATTCCAGGGATTTAAAGAAGAGATGATCCGAAAAAATGAAGAAACCTATGGAGAGGAACTTCGGACCAAATACGGTGAAGATACGGTAGCAGAGAGTAACGCTAAGATGATGAATCTGTCAGAAGGAGAATATCAGCGTATGGAAGGGATTGGAGAAGAGATCATCAAAAGTCTGCAGGACGCAGTTTTAACAGGAGCAGACCCTAAGGGAGCAAAAGGAAAAGAGGTAGCAGAACTTCACAGAGAATGGCTGCAGATTACCATGCCTAAGTATACAGCCGAGATTCATAGAGGATTGGCCGAGATGTACGTTGGGGATGAAAGATTTACAGCTTACTATGACAAGGAAGTTACCGGATGTGCGCAATTTCTGAGAGATGCAGTTGTTGAACACATCTAGAAAATGAGATGTTTGCGGATGTGGGATGATCGAGAAAGAAAAGAGATGTATTTTCCAAAAGGGAAATATGTCGCTTTTCTTTGTGGGGGTTAATGTGTATAATGGTAGTAAAAAGGACAGCTGGAAGAATCCAATCCCCTGGGGAAAAGGACATATATGAAAAAATGAATATATGAGGAACAAGATGACAATAAAAGAATTAACGAAACTACTGTTTGAAGATACGCCCATCTCGGCTCAGACAATAGAGGCAAAGGAGCGGATAGAGAAAAATTTAGAAAAGATATATAAGGAAATACGGAATGAGCATAATGAGATCGAAACTATGGGAATCATTATGACGAAATATAATAATATAAAAGAAGCTGGAAGTTTGGCTGGATATTCCATGGAGGAGATAGACAGTTGGTCACAGAAACAGGATATGGATTTGAAACACTATAAAAAGATGATAAATGGTTTTAAAGCAGCTCTTTATATTGGCATTTTTATGGGGATCTGTACGGTAGTTTATATTATCAATTCTTTCGTGTATCGTACACCAGCGAATCTGTTATATAGTGCAATCAGTCTTGTACTGGCTGCAATTGCTTTGAGAAAAAGTGTTATGATGAAGCAAAAAATCTGCGATACCAGTGTATCAACAGAATGCCGAAGCTTTATGGTTGGTGAACATGACAAATGTGTAAAAAAGACAATAAACACACTGGTGTTTTTTATTGCTTATATTGTTTATCTGCTGTTGGTTTGCATCTATTTGTTCGAGTTAAAATATCCTGAGACTGTTCAATACATTTTGTCACAAAATATCATAATTGAAGTTATTTGTTTTCTCTTGCTGAAGCACCTATGTATGCTGCGTTTTTATAATTATTACTTCCAGAATAAAACGCAGCTTATCCGTAAGCAAATAAAGCGGATTGCTGTTTGCACATCAGTATATTTTGGCGTTGTGTTGGCGGGCATGAACTTTATTGCGAAAAAGACAGACGTTGTATTGAACCTTTATTATGTATTGGCGGTTTTGGCAGCAATATTTGTGCTGGGTTATAACCTCACGCTAAGGGGAAAAATGGTTTCCCGCAACATTGTTGTTAATAAAAAGAGAATTATCTGTATCGGGTTAAGCGTTGCGCTGGTGTTTAGCTACAGCTTTATGAAAATGGATTTTTGGATGATGCAGCCGTATATATCATCGGTTTCTGCGGTGGATCATAACGAAAACAGTATAGATTATGACGAAGAAACAGGAGTCTATACCATAACAAAAACTCAGAAAGATTTTAAAATCTTGCAGCTTACGGACATTCACCTGGGAGGGAGCGTATTTTCTTATAGTAAAGACCATAAGGCCTTTGAAGCGGTGCGTGACCTGATCGAGTACACAAAGCCGGATTTTGTTATGGTGACAGGCGACCTGGTATTTCCTTTGGGAGTCATGTCCTATTCTTTGAATAATGAAACCCCTATTATGGAATTCGCTTCTTTTATGAGAAATATTGGCATTCCATGGGGATTTGTATATGGTAATCATGAAAGTGAGTTTTCGGCGACGGCTACATCGGAGGATTTGAACGAATTATTTAAAACATTATCATACAAGACATCCAAAACATTGTTGTACCCGTATGTGCAGCCGGATATTACAGGAAGAAATAACCAGATGATCCAGATCTGCAATGAGGATGGTTCGCTGAATCAGGCATTGTTTCTAATTGATTCTAATGATTATACGAATGAAGGGATTAATGCTTATGACTACATCCATGATGATCAGGTGGAGTGGTACAAAGAAAACGTAGAAATGTTGAAGTCGCAGTATGGGGAAAATGTTTCTTCACTGGCATTCTTTCACATTCCGCTTCAGGAATACCGAACGGCAAATGACCTATACGAAAAAGGGGATGATCAAGTAAAGTACTTCTTCGGAGAAATCGGAGAGACCATGATCAACAAAATATGCTGCTCAGAATATCCCAGCAGTTTTTTTGATACAGCAGTCTCGCTGAACAGTACAAAAGCTATGTTTTGCGGGCATGATCATTACAATAATATTTCGCTGGAGTACGAGGGGATTCGATTGACTTATGGTATGAGTATTGATTACCTTGCTATGCCGGGAATCGAAAATGATACAAAGCAAAGGGGCGGAACGCTGATCACATTACATGAAGACTCGTCCTTTGATGTGGAACAGGTGAAATTGACAGACATACAATAGGATCACGAAAAGTATAGAGAGGAGAAAAAATGAGGAAAAAGAATATATCTGTAGTGATGATGTGGATTCTTATCATGTCTTCGATGTTGATCGGATGTGGAAATAAACCGACAGCAAGTCTATTGGATGGGACTTATAAGATAATCGAAAATCAGGAAGAACTGTTAGTGCCGGCTGTATCATTTGATACAAAAGAGAAGGAGTTTCAGTTTAGTTTTGACGCATTGTCTTCTTACATTAACATAGGAACCTATAAGATCAATGGTGACAATACTTGAGTTTCCGCAGTTTTATCCACATAGACCTGAATTAAACCATGTCTTTATAAACAACTTTCAAAAAATGCCCCAAATATAAGGAATCTGATT
>SAAH01000170.1 GCA_009929525.1 Clostridia bacterium
CTGGGAGGGAAAGATACCGAAGCAGGATGCAGATGAGGCACCAAACCATCTGGCAAGGCTGTGAAACACAAAAAGCCCGATTCCAGAGATAGGTAGAGTGATCCCATTCGCATACCTCCAGCACCAGCAAATAAATCGCTGTACTGTGTGGTTCTGCTATGGTATCCTTCGCCTGCTCTAGAATCGGGCTTACGATATTTTTTTATTTGTCCGAGGTACTGCCGACAGGTGCTTTTGTTTTGGCTCTGTTGGCTTGTCCCTTGAACTGACTATATGATAACAAAATGACGGTCTCTTGCAGATTTCAGACTTGACACACTTAGGGGTCAAATTTGATACATTTTTGAATTCACGACATTGTGGGCATAAAAAAAGACCGCACAGCCTGATTTGTACTGTACGATCTTCAAATTGCCACTTTCTGCTCTTTAAGCAGATAGCAGTCGATGCTTTCTCTCACCATCTCCTGGTGCATGGGGTTCAGCATGTCGTATTTTTCCTGGATTGATGTGTCTGCACAAGGAGGCTCATCTTCTTCGTCCATCAGTGTATCCATCGACACACCGAGGGCTCTGGCAAACCGCTTCAGCATCACGCAATTCATCACACCACGTTCACCGTTTTCAATTCCAGAAATATTGGCGCGGTCAACGTCCACAGCATCGCTGAGATCTTTTTGTGACCAGCCTTTCTGTTTACGATATTTTCTGATATTCTGAGCGATAATATACTCATCACTGTGAATATCGACCACGCCTGACACCCCCTTTCCCAAAGCATAAACAGCAAAAAAGGCCGGGGCATCCCTGTGACTATGTACTCAGATGCTACTCAAAGTACACAGTCTCTGGAATGCTCCGACCCAATCCTTCTGAAAAAAGGTGTCGACAACAAGTCAGGTTAAAATCTACGATTTCTTCCTGAGCAACCCCGTACTTCGGCCTCTTATAAAATTGTTTGCGCTGATTACGCTTCTAATTAAAATCAAAATCTTCATACTATGTATTTTCCTATCTATGTATTTGCTTTCGTTATTGGTATAGTTTCCTGCCACTTATGGGGGAAATCTCAGTTCAGTTATGTATACTAAGTGGCTTTCAGGTCAAACAGCAGGTATTTTCTACCAATTGCTGTAGTTCCGTTGAACGCTCTTATAGTATACACCCGACACCAATAATCGACAACCAAAAGTGTCCAAAAATCGACAGGTGGATATGTCGAATTTTAATAACTTTTTTGGTGCAAATGCACTAAAAATCAGACTTCTTTTTTATCACTCCTTAACAATTTTATCGCCTTTACGTTTATACCCCACGCCTTTTTCAAACAGTGCATTCACAACAGAAGAACCAACACCAATGGTCATTCTTTTTGAAATTCCTGACACGGAAATCCACCATGTAAGCAATCAGTGCCACTCCCACCAAGCTGGATTTCCACTACTAAGTAATAATCCAGTATTTCATATTTTTTAGACGTCTGCGTGATGTAAAGATGCTCACGGCATCGCTCTTGTAAACTCAGATAACAAAAAAGCCGAGGCAGACCCAAGACAACCTAAACTAAGGTCATCTAAAGTCTACCTCGGCTTACCACGCACACTATGCTTTCCAGCATATCCGGGCAGCACCTGCAGGCAGGTGTAAATTCAATCAGGCTGGCTCACACGTCCTGCGATGAGTCAAGCGGTTACCGGGAGCAGTTACATCCTGAGCTGTTCCTTTTTATCTTCAAAGGTCATGTATGGACCAGAATAACATTGCTCATTAAAATCATCCAGGTACTCATACCCCTGCAATTGCCCGTTCTTCACATAAGCAACAGCCTTACGGCCATTTACAACCGCACGGGTTGCAAGGAGCACCCGCTTTCCTTGCGACGTATAAATTCCACATTTTGAAATCAATATCCTCATCTCCCATCTTGTACCTTAAACACTGACTTCTCGGTTCCATCGATTCGCGGAATGCAAAATTCATCTTTCACACATCGGTTCACCGGGTCGATTAAAATAAAGGAAAAATAATCCCTTATTTTGCAGCCAGCATAATACTCTCTCGCCTGTTCAATCATAGCTACATGGTTTACTACTACTGAAACCTTAATGCCATGCTCACGAGGACTCTCCATATATGCCATCGCAAACAGCTGATTCATCTTGCCAATCGTACCCCTTCCGATTCCCGCTGTATAAGATTTACACTCAAACAGCCATGTATCAATGCCTTCTTCTAAAAGAGCATTTGTCCGAATTGCAAAATCAGCCCTGTACTGTTTGGTTCTTGGCCAGATCATATTTTCGTAGGAAACCAATTCTACAAAATAGCCGTTCATAAGGAATGCGTTCTGCAGCGTTTCCCTGTAAGTTTGCTCTAACATATATCCGGTAAGCGTCTTCGCTGCATTCCGTAAGAACGTATTTGATGAATTGGGATCTGGCTCAATATTATGCTCTTCTGCGATATCCGCCAATCCAAAAACAATCTGAGATGGAGATACAACGGCTCCTTCTGTTCCAGCAGGAACAAGTTTCACCATTCCGTTTGCCGCCAACAGTTTCTCCAGTGTGACCCCACTGTTCGGATCTGCAGCCTTTGATATCGCCACCAGCACCTCATCAGAACAAGCCGTTGTGTTCTTCATATTAATAATACGGGAAATCGTCGATGTGTTTACCCCGCACTCATTCGCAAAGTCATTCATCGACCGTTCTCCCTTTGCACTCAGAACCAACTGACTCAACACTTCTAGGTCAGCCTTTCCCGTCCGAATGTAATCAGGAAAAAGATTCGTTATCTTCTTTCTTCCCATCGGTGTCACACCTCCTCTGTTTATATAGTAGCACCGTATTGCATACTTGTCAATATTACGCAATGATTTTATTTTGTTGCTTTTATTGCGTTTCTTAACTCGAAGTTGCGTTATGCTAAGTCCATGTTACAGCCACAGTTACATCCCATACCATAATAAAAAGGAACAGAAGTTCATTTCCCTATTGACTTCTACAACTTCTTATTGTATTATAGAAACAGAAGTTCACGAACTGTTGTTCTTAGTATATAAGAACAGTTGTTCCTTGTCAAGTAGGCTTTACAAAAAAATTGCTGCTTCTCGCCGGCAACTTTCCCTTCCGGCAAAAAACAGCAAAATATCCCACATGGAGGCATGACATGAAAAAAGATACGAACTTACTAGACGCACAGGATGTCCGGGCTGAAGCAGCCACTGCACTTACACCGAATGCGACCAACGGCGAAAAAATCAAAGCTCTGCGAACCGCACAAGGTATGAGCATGGCCGAACTCTCCAGACGAGCATCCATGTCTGATCGTGCCATCCGCTATATCGAAGCCGGCGAGCGCGAACCAAGCGTGGACGCAATCCAGAAGATTGCCGCTGCTCTTGGTGTCACGACCGACTACTTTATGGACGATGCCACCTTCCAGAAGGAACTCAGCGATGATCAATTCTACGCTGATGTCCGTAAGAAGTATGGCTCCCGCGGTGTAGCGCAGGCAAAGAAAATAAAAGAACAGACCTCTGCCCTTTTTGCTGGCGGCGAGCTGTCCGAAGAAGATCAGGCTAATTTCATTAAGGAAATGGAAGCCCTCTTCCTTGACGCAAAAGAAGAGGCAAAAAAGTTTACTCCTAAAAAATATCTGTAATTGAATTGCAGAGGAAAGGAGTCGCCGTTGGACAACTTTGCTATTACTGCCGCCGACGCTGTAAGCCGCCGATACAAGAGCAATGATCCGGAAGCTATCATTGCCCAGCGCGCCATTAAGATTAAAGACATCCGGTTCTGCGAAGAGCTCCTTGGGTTTTACACGGTTCTTCTAAATTGCGAATACATCGGTATCAATCCAAACTGCTCAAAGCAACAACGCAGATCCGCACTGGCTCACGAACTTGGGCACGCCATCTTCGACCGGAAACATGCGGCATCCGGTCAGGCTTTCCAGGATACATATTTTTATAGTCTCAGCAATGCAAAAGCAGAGCGCAGGGCGAATACGTTTGCTGCTGAACTGCTGTTGTCAGATGATGATGTACTGAAACCAATCGGCTTCTATGAATTCAACGCTGACAGGCTTCAGATGGAGGCTTCTCTGCCATCCCACTGCTCCAGCACATACCGTGCCTTGAAATATCACGAGCTTCTGCAGGACTTTCAATACACGCATACAGGATTCGCCACCCTTGAGGAGATCGCACAGGTGGCTGGAATCGAAAAAAACTTTGTTGATTTTAAACTGAACATTCTTACCGCAAAAGGGTACCAGCTTCCTGCTGTGCCGGAGCTTAAGAGCAACTTTCTGAAAGATTCCATGAAAAATTGCTCTAAGTGCTATGATTAAACATGGAGGTGACTGCTTATGACAAAAGAACGAGTCTATGTAAAGGTATCCTCCGACTTTGATTCTACAGGCTATATGCAGCCGACATCGATCACATGGTCGGATGGACGTACCTTCCCAATCGAAACAGTGCGCGACTTCCGTCCTGCCGGGACTGCCGATAACGGTTACTCTGGTGATTGCTTTACTGTACTCATCCAGGGACAGGAGAAGCACCTATTCTTTGAACACCTCGACTCACGCTTCAACGGACGATTAGGCCGATGGTTTGTCGAGAGAACCGGACATTAAAAGCATTATTATGAGAACACAGTCAGAAAGGAGGGAATTGTACAATGCAACGCACATATCTTGCGATAGATCTTAAAAGCTATTACGCGAGTGCAGAATGCGCCGCCCGCCACCTCGACCCACTTACCACCAATCTGGTCGTGGCGGATTCCTCCCGCACTGAGAAAACTATCTGTCTTGCTGTGTCTCCTTCCCTGAAAGCCTATGGCATTCCAGGTCGCGCCAGACTGTTTGAAGTCGTGCAGAAGGTCAAGGAGGTCAATGCAAACCGGTTAAGGGAAGCGGTACGATTAAGAAAAGCTGTGTATAAGGACGGTAAGCCATCCTTCTCCTCTGCTTCCTATGATTCCTTATCGCTTGCCGCCGACCCGTCACTCGAACTCTCTTACCTCGTCGCGCCGCCTCGGATGGCATATTATGAAAAGGTGTCGCGGCAGATTTATGGCATCTATCTGAAATACATCGCACCAGAGGACATCGTGGTATATTCCATTGACGAGGTGTTCATCGATGCCACCTCGTACCTGTCCCACTATAATATGACAGCACACGACCTTGCCATGACAATGATCCGGGAAGTGCTTTATACGACTGGCATCACCGCCACCGCCGGGATTGGTACGAATCTGTATCTGGCGAAGCTGGCAATGGACATCACTGCCAAGCACGCCGCGCCGGACAAGGAGGGTGTCCGCATCGCCGAGCTGGATGAGGAAAGTTATAGATATTTATTGTGGGATCACAAGCCTCTCACAGACTTCTGGATGACCGGTCCCGGCACCGTCAAGCGGCTAGAAAAGCACGGCATCCATACGATGGGTGAGCTGGCCTATTTCAGCACCGTCAATCAGGATATCTTATATAAGGAATTCGGCGTTGATGCTGAACTGCTGATTGACCATGCTTGGGGGCTGGAACCCTGCGGCATGGAAGAAATCAAAGCCTACAAACCCAGCACCAACAGCATCTCCGAAGGTCAGGTACTCTCCTGCCCGTACCCATATGACAAAGCCAGAATCATTGTCATGGAGATGGCTGACAGCTTAGTATTACAGTTGGCGGACAAAGGTCTGGTTACGGACAGCCTGACACTGGATGTGGGCTATGACAGGGAAAACTGTGACAGCGGCAAGTACAGAGGTCCGGTACACATCGACCACTACGGCCGCACTGTTCCGAAAGGTGCTCATAAGCTGGAGCGTGCCGGTGGCTCGAAATCCATCATTGATGATGCAGCGCTCACTGCAATTCATGGATACTCCCAGGGCAACCCCCGTCTCATCGAT
>SAAH01000171.1 GCA_009929525.1 Clostridia bacterium
CCCTGTAAAATAGCAAGCGAAACTGCTATTTTACAGGGATTTTTTCGCTTTTCTATGCCGGAAAATGTGTTAAGGTGTAAATTTTTAGGAAGTTAACATCATTGCTAACATCCAGGAAGGAACATTTGCAAATGCAAATACTTCCGAAGTCACGATGGAAGTTACAGAAGTGGATGCGAACACAGATCTGACAGTAAGAGATCTGATGGAAAAATCCCTCACAGAAGATAAAGTGCTTGGTGATTACTTCTTATATAATATCAACTTCAAAGTAAACGGCCAGACAGTTGAGCCGGGAAAAGAAGTAAAGATCACATTTGAAAGAAGCAACTTCAAGATCGAAGATACAAAGAAAGCAAACGTAATTTACTACAACCCGGCAAATTCAGTTGCAGGAAATACAGCAGCAGAGATCATCGAGATCACACAGAGATCAGAAGTGATCGAAGCACTTCAGAGCCAGGGAATGAGCATCGACAAGGTTGATGATTATGATATGTCTGAGATCAGTCTGAATGCGGATGGAACTGCAAAACAGATTGTTACTGAAGGAAGACGTTCTACAGTGTATGGTTGCTTCATGGTGGAAGACAAACCGGTTGAACCAACTACACCGGCAGAGAATGAAAACAATGAAGTGACAGTTACACCAGATGCAGATCCAGTTGATGAAGCATCGGTTATGTCTTTGGATTATGAAGATAATGATGTGAAGATCGTAGTAAGTGCTGATGCAGAAGGAATCATTCCTGCAAAAGCAGAACTTAAGGTTGTACCTGTTCTTCCGGAAGATAAAGATACAAAGAAATTGTATGAACAAGTAAAAACGAAACTTGAACAAAAGGCCAAAGGCGAAGAATATGATATCGCTGGATTCCTTGCATATGATATTACCTTTGTTGATAAAGATGGAGAGAAAATCGAGCCGAACGGCGAGGTAAAAGTTTCGATTGAATACAAAAAGAAAGTTATCCCTGAAGGCGTAGAAGTTTCTCAAGAAAAAAATCTCGATGTAACGGTTATGCACCTTGAAGAAAATGAAGCTGGTGAAGTTAAAGATGTAGTCGATATGGTTGCAGATGATACAAAAGCAGCAGCGGTCGAGATGAATGACGAAGCTAAAGTGGAAAAAGCAGAATGCATTACAGATAGCTTTTCAACATTCGCAGTAACATGGACCAGCACAGATAATGAAACAGATGCAATTGCAGCTTACAGCGCTGGTGACAATACAAGAGCTTCAGAACCAACACCATCTGTAGCAAAGACAGCAACACAGACGAGTGCAGAGAATAATAAATATGACATTCAGTTAGATATCTCAGGAACAGTTGCAACTCAGGCTGTGACATCAAAATTAGATGTACTGCTGATTATGGACACATCAGGCAGTATGGCATGGGATGATGATGGAAATGAAATTCCTTGGTACAGCTCAAAAACAAGCCGATTGACCAATGCGAAAAATGCAGCAACAACATTCGTTAATAATTTAAGTGGTCATACAAATTTAGATGTACAGTATGCAATGGTTACTTTTTCAGCTACAGCAAGTGCGAAAGATTTTGCTTATAAGGGCACAGATTATTGGGTAGATGCAGCAACGGTAAAAGGAAGTTCGGGTATTGGCGGACTGAACAATGCAAATGGTGCAACGAATTATCAGGATGCATTTGCAAAAGCCAAGACAGTGCTTGGGAATTCAGAAGTAAGAAGTGATGCAAAACAGGTTGTTGTATTCCTGACAGATGGCGAGCCAACTTATTACGGAAGTGGCCAAGGAGAAGGTGACGAGTCCACATGGGAAGAAATCAACGGTGCCAAGACGGGACTTACGAACTTACAGGCAGTTGATCACTTCTACAGCATTGGATTTGGTTCTGACTTTAAGAACACAAATACAACTGAAAAGCAGGGCTCTCGGATATTACGTATCCTGACAGAGGGTGGCACGCTTACTGGATTCAAAAAAAATGACCAAAATGATTCTACAAATATTGACTGCAATGGTGCGAACCTGAAATCCGGTGTCAGCACAGACAACAGAAAGATGTACAGTGCAGCAAAGACAGCAGACCTGAATACGGTATTTAACAATATCGCAAATCAGATTACAGAAATTGCCTGTGAGAATGTTGTTGTCAAGGACACATTAAGCAACAATATCGAAACAACAACAGATACAAAATATCAGTTGAAGATTACAAGAAAAGCAGAAAGCGGTGTGGGAACAGTCGTATATCAGTCACCAGCTACAGCATGGGGAACAGCTTATACACTGAATAATCCAAGCGGCACTTCAGATTACAATGCAACAACTGATAAATCATTAAACTTAAGTGGTTTAAATGGAACAAAATTAACATTTAATGGCAAGACGATTACGTGTACATATCCAACAGCATATAAGCTGGGACAGAATTACACCTACTCGATTGTGATAACAGATGTGAAAGTTGCAGATGCAACAGTTGAGGATTATAAGGCAAACGAAGCCTATCCAGATACAGCAGATGCCAACACAGGTACACATGCATCACAGAGAGGTTACTACTCAAATGTAAACACAGATGCAGTTATGACTTACAAAGCAAACAACGTTACAAAGAGTATGAACTTCCCGAAACCGGTTGTTCAGGTGACTCTGCCAGCAACACCACCGCCGGGTGGAAATCTTGTTGAACCAGTACCAACAGTAGGCAAGGAAGCAATACTTACGGATGTGGATAATGTCTATGATATCAACTTGGATGTATCTAGTTCAATCGGTAGCGTGGAACATAAAGCTATGATTGATGTATTGCTGATTATGGATAGATCGGGTAGTATGGCTTATACTGCAGCAGGTGGTAATGATGCTAATGATAATAGTTTGAATTCGGCTTATTGGAGTCGTATGAAAACTGCCAAAACAGCAGCGACAAATCTAGTTACGAAGTTAGCAGATGATCAGAAGATAGATGCAAAATTTGCATTGGTGTCATTTGCATCATCAGCATCACAGAATTTATCATGGACGGAAAATAAGACAACTGTTAATACTACGATTAATGATTTAAGTGCTACAGGTGGTACGAACTATGAAGCAGCATTCACACAGGCAAGTGAATATTTGACAAAGGCAGGCGGTGCAAGATCTGGTGCACAGCAGATAGTTATCTTCTTGACCGATGGTGTGCCAACATTCAACGGAACGAACACTAAAGGTGGCAGTTCGGAAGCAATTAAAGCCGACGTAGAAGGCGCTAAGAATGGTCTTGCAAAATTGGGTGGTATGGAAAGATTCTACAGCATAGGATTTGGTAATGATTTTTCATCTACTCAGACATCAAGCTATAATGGATATAAGATATTAAATGCATTGACCAATGGTGGTAATGCACCTTATGGAGAATGGTCATATGACAGGTGGGGCAATGCTACCTTCAATTACAAAGGTACAGTATCCTGCCCAGGCGCAAACGCACCAAAAAGACAGTTGTTCTCAGCAACAGATACAACTTCTTTATATAAAGCATTCGAAGATATTCAGTCACAGTTATCTGAAGTTGCATGTACCAGCGTAGCAGTTACAGATACACTCAGTGCCAACGTAGAGACAAAAGATAATACCCAGTATCAGTTAAAGATTTACAGAAATGCTGCTGAAGGTCAGGACGATGTAGTTGTTTACGAATCACCATTAACAAACTGGGGAACACCTTATACATTAGCAAGTGTTGAGGGAACGACTAGCTACAATGCAACAACAGATGCTTCGCTGAAGTTAAACGGTTTAAAGGGTACAACATTAGTTACCAATGGTAAGACAATTACATGTACTTACCCAGCATCCTACGGATTAAGTTCAGCCTACACTTACTCAATTGAGATTAAGAATGTAGCTGTCACAGAAGAAGCAAAAGCATCTTACATGGCAAGTGGCACTTACCCAAGTACAGGTGAAGCAAATACAGGAACACATGCAGGTGATGATGGTTTCTTCTCAAATGTAAATGCAGATGCGAAGATGACTTATAAAGTTAATGATACAGACAAGAGCGTTAACTTCCCGAAACCAGTTGTTCAGGTAACACCGGAAAATGTTTCTCACACAGTTGTTAAGACATGGGAGAATCAGACAGATGTATTAACATCAGTTGATGTAGCGTTAAAAGCATATGTTTATGATACAAATGCAGGTGCTACAGAGGATCCAGAAACAAAGGTTGTTACTCCGTTGAATCTGACACATGCAAATTATCAGTTCTTACCGGAAAACATGACTGTAACATTGTCAAGTGGAAATAACTGGATGAATACATGGAATGACCTTCCGAAGTATTACTACTATACAAAGGCAGATAATTCCATAGGTATAGCAGAGATCACTTATACAGCAGAAGAAATTATGACTGATGCTAATAAAGATTTCTATGGTCAGGTTGCAGAGAATGGAACAACAACAACAATTACAAACATCAAGAAAGATGATGAAGATAATCCACTCATCGAAGTAAGCAAGACATTCAACGGTTTGACAAAAGCCCAGATTCAGGCACTTGCAACTGCAGGTTTTGCAGTAACAGTTGAGAATACTGAAACGCATGAGAAATTCACAACATCAGCAATGTCTAATCTTGGTGAAAACCTTAAAGGTAGTGATGATACAAAGACTTGGACCTATACATGGACACTAGATAACTGCGAAGCAGGTACTTACAAGATTACAGAAGTTCATTACACAGTAGATGGTTACACAGTATCAACAACAGTGGATGGTTTCAATAATGGAGCTGTTATTGATAACTGGGATGATGTTACTGTCACAACAGAAGCGTCAGAGATTACTTACACTGCAACAGTTCGTGAAACATCATGTTCAAAGCTTAACTATACTGTTGGAAAGGTAAACCTTATTGTCGCAAAGCTGACACAGAGCGAAGGTTACTTCGTATGGACGCGTGATAAAGCAAGTATCAATGACAGGTTAGCAATTGTTGATTTGATCAATGATAAGAGTGGCATTGGATTTAGTCCAGCAGCTACAATGGATAAATGCTATTTCTACAGTGGTGACAAAATTGGAGAGACTCTTACATTTAGAGAGGGTACTATCAATTATGATAGCGAATCAACATTAACCTTCGATGCATCAAAACAGTGGGCAATGTTTGCAACTGGAAACTACACTGTAAAAGAAGGCCAGGGAGCAGAAGTTGCAATTACAAACACCTACACACCAAGCACTGTTACAATCGATATGCAGAAATACAGTGTGAATAATGATACAAACCAATTAACAGGTGCAAAATTCAGTCTCTTTGAAGGAAAACTGAATGGTGAAAAGATAGAATGGGCCAACACAGAATTAGAAGACTTTAAAGATTTTGAAGTTTCGAGTGGAAAAACAAATGAACTGGTAATATCATCAGGCTATTATATGCTGAAAGAGACAACTGCTCCAACAGGATTTGCAGTATTAGCTTCTCCGATATATTTGAAGATAGAGGCTGGTGTAGTTAGTTTGATTGATGCTGATGGCAATGCTAAAAACTCTGATGATATGTGGACGCTTAGTGGAGGTAATTTAGTATATACACTTAAAGTAAAGAATAATGTAGCATACGAACTCCCGCATTCAGGCGGTATGGGAATCTTTTGGTATTCGATCGGCGGCGTACTGCTCATGATGGCAGCGGCTCTGATCTTATATAGAAAAAAAGTGTATGAGGGGGTGCTGAAAAGATAAAGAGTATGAAAAAGCTTTTCAGCGGTCCTGGTACCGCAAAGAAATGAAACAAGTAACAAAACAAGTAACAAAAACAAAACTCTAAACTAAAAACAAAAACAAGGAAATAGGCTCTCGGAATCTTGAGCCTGCCGACTAAGATTCAACAGTCGGTTGAACCTTGAAAAGTAAATATTATCCAGAATGGATATGACAAGTAATA
>SAAH01000329.1 GCA_009929525.1 Clostridia bacterium
TGAGAGACATCTCACAGTTGCACTGATGTCCTCTGAGATCACCCTGCAGCAGATCTTCGTCTCCCTTTCCGCAAGGGCAGCGCAGATCAGCTGCCTGTGCGCGAAGGATTTTGACGGTATTGCCCGTACGGTTCCTTTTACCGCTGAAGGCCGGACTGTGACTTTCATTGCCTTCTGCCGTCCTTCAAGGCGTTCTCCATTACTGATCCAAGATCCTTGACCGGTATTTTTTTCAGGACGCAGCTTCCGATCTCTTCCGGCAGGACAAGTGTTATCTCTTCCAGCGATCTTTTTTTGTCCGAGATCATCGCATTCAGAAGTTCTGATTCACTTAGATCCGTTTTGTGCGGAAGTCCGAATGAGGTGACCATATCTTTGATCTTTATGCAGCAATCTGAACTGCATATCCCCATCTTTTCTGAAACATGTGCAGCCATCACCATGCCTATCGCAACCGCTTTCCCGTGTGTTACAGCGTAACCACTGCACTTTTCCACAGCGTGTCCGAAGGTGTGCCCAAAGTTGAGAAGCTGCCTTGCTCCTGTATCGAACTCATCCTCATATACAAGCCTGCTTTTTATAGTAAGACAGCGTTCAATAACTTCTTCAAGCTGAGGCTCAATGGGTCCTTTTAGCATATCAAAGAGTCTGCCGTCAGCAATTACTCCGTACTTGATAACCTCTGCACATCCGTCCCTGAAAATATCATCCGGAAGTGATGAGAGGAGTTCCGGATCACATACCACAAGGTCCGGCTGGTAGAAGGTACCGACCTGGTTCTTGCCGGAGTCCAGGTTTACTGCGGTCTTTCCTCCCACCGAGGAGTCGACCATGGCAAGCAGCGTCGTCGGTATCTGGACAAAGCGTATTCCCCTCAGGTATGTCGATGCTGCGAATCCGGCAATATCTCCCACCATACCTCCGCCCAGAGCAAAGAGTGTGTCGCCCCTGGAAAGTTTATTTTCAGAAAGAAAGCCCAGTATCTTTATGTAATTTTCAATATTCTTGGAAACCTCGCCGTTTGGGATCACATGCCGGGATACAACGAAGCCTGCACTTTTTAGAGACACTGTGATCCGATCAGACCAGAGGCGGTCCACGTTGTCGTCAGTTATT
>SAAH01000330.1 GCA_009929525.1 Clostridia bacterium
CTTGTTTTCCATTCCTATGTCTTCTAGAAACTGCCTCTCTCCCCATCCATTGTCAGCAAAAATTTTCTTGAGCCTCATAACACCAAGGCCGGCTGTTACACCGAATCCCTCGCCTCGTGCCATTTGGTGGAGTAGTTCAAGAGAGGCATCGGCATTACCCCAGGAGAGATCTACTCCCCCTGTTCTCTCTGCATTCAAAATTCCGTTATCCCAGCACTCCATGAGGAACCCAACTATGTTTCCCCAGGTTATTGTGCAGACTCCATATGTGTCGCAGTAGAAATTTTGTTCAATAATATCCCGTGGATCAAAAACTGCTATGTTAGATCCAAGGGCGGCAGCATTCTCATATTCCGGCCCGTCAACTATTACTTTGCTTCCCTTGTATGGACCTGTCCTAAGTTCAAAATCATCCACCCCTTTTGCACAAGACATATTGCAACCAATCCAGCATCCATCCGGAACACCCTGAGTGAAGAATTTTTTCCAAACTTCAAGATCAATTTTTGGGCAGTCTTTATGATCTCCATATTTGAAATTCATTACGGGAAGAATGTCGTATTTTTCAAGCACACCCATTAGGTGTGCGGTTCCAACCTGGCGCATCTGACACTGGATATCATCAAGGTCACGCATCTCTTTGTTAAACCTCTTCCCTCTCTCCATGATAGCAGGAAGATCAACTACATTGTTGAAATTACCGGTCACTTTTGGGATTTTTGCAACAATTGCTCTAACCCCTTTATGACGCATAAGGGTTCCGATACCACCTCTGCCAGCCTGTTTTAGCCTGACCTTTCCCCTTTTTACATCCCAGAATGTGAAATTGAGCATTCCAATCAAAGAGTGCTCTGCTGCTTTACCGGAAGCAACAACAGAGACATTAATCTTGTCTTTTTCATTATCTGCGAACATCTCCATCAGCTCCTCTCCAAGAAGGTGAGAGTCGTAGCTTAATTGCTGAGGAGTCTCAAAAATCTCAACAATATGATCTACTCCGTTTATGAATACGATCACATCTTTTGGAGAGTTACCCTGAATCTCCAGAGCATCAAATCCTGCAATTTTCAGGTGTGGCCCAAAGTGTCCTCCTACATTGCTGTCAATAATT
>SAAH01000331.1 GCA_009929525.1 Clostridia bacterium
GGTACAATTGGAAATCATCAGATTTAGAGCAGGAAGTTTTTTTCTTCCAGCTCTAATTTTTTGGCTCTAAATCAGATGCTTCCCTTATGAATTATAGCATGAGATAAACAATTATCCTTACTATCACTTTGTTCTTTCATATAAAAAATCTATCAGTTTCTGGAATGCGTCTGCAGCCACCGGATCAACCCGTTCACTTGCCACAAAGCAATGTGGCTGCACAATACCATTTTCTGCATATGGATCAACCAGAATGTGCTGTACTCCAACTGAGTTCAATTGTTCCGACATTTTGAGCATGTCATTTCTATACTCGCTACCAAGTAAAAATGCTGCAGGATAATCTCTTGTCATGTATGGTATACACTCATACTGATTCAACTCGTCTTTACTTAAATATATAGAGCCTGTTACATAGTTTCCAACAAGCATTTTACAGCCCAGCGTCATGTTCTGATAATCGATTGGCGCATCATCAACTACTACAGCTGATACCTGTTCCAAACTCAGAGCCGGAACTATGGATAATAAACTGGCATATTCCGGATTTGAAATAATTGTTCCATACTGTGCTGTCATAATGGCTCCCGCTGAGCTTCCCATTATTATTACCTGGTCCATATTAATGTGGTATTCATCTTTATGCTCATCAATAAAACGGATAGCTTCATTCATCTGAATCAACGGAACCGGAAAATGGTATTCCGGCACAAGTGCATAATCTACATTAACGATGTTGTAGCCCTGTGCACAAAGATCATCAATTAGTGCAGTTGCTTCGCTTGCCGCCATTGGATCACCCATGTTTTTACTTCCACCAAAGAAGCCGCCACCATGAAAATAAAATAGTGTAGGTCTATCTGCCTCCTTGTTTGAGTCCGGATATGTAATATCCAAAAAGCTGTTAGGGTATTCTGTTCCGTACGCAATGTCATTTATTTTATACTGTCCATCTTCCTTTTCCCCTTCCCCTGGAGTGTATATTGGCTCAAAAGAATTCGGACTCGCATCCTGATACATTCCTTTTTGAATCATCCCTACCATAATTTGTGGATGCGTTGTGATATAAAAATATAAACAAATCATAATTGCAGCTAGAATGCCAATCATT
>SAAH01000332.1 GCA_009929525.1 Clostridia bacterium
AATTTAACGGTTTTCCAAACCATAGATGATGTTGCTATTGGTGATATACGTAACAAAATCAGGGATTTGCTGGGTGCCTTCATGTTTGGCGGAGAAAGTTCCACCAAGAAAGTCAAAGTACTCTCAGGTGGAGAACGAACCCGTCTGGCCATGATCAAGCTATTGTTGGAACCGGTGAATCTGCTCATTCTGGATGAGCCCACCAATCACCTGGATATGAAGACAAAAGATATCCTGAAAAGTGCGCTGAAGGATTTCGACGGGACTTTGATTGTTGTATCGCACGACCGTGACTTCCTGGATGGACTTGTAACCAAGGTTTACGAGTTCGGCAACAAAAAAGTTACCGAACATCTGGAGGGTATTTATGAATTCTTACAACGGAAGAAGCTTGAAAACCTGCAGGAACTTGAACGAAAAAATTAAATTCGCATACCCAGACTCAACATTACATCGTATGTAGAATAAGTAACATCCTGATAATATCTGTAATCCGTTTTTCGTGAAAAGTAACGATTGGTGATACTCAGGTTCCATTTTTTCTTTGAGTAGTAAATAAGTTTAGAACTAAATACAGTTAAACGTGCATCGCTCTTATCGCCTTGCACGTTTAATGTTTCCGGATCCACAGTCGACCAGTCTACATCCGTATCGTATCCTTTCCAGGTATAAATATGATAATTTTCCAGGTTTAGCAAAAAAGACCATTGCTTCTGATAGGTAACCCCTGCCGAGAACTTAAAGCTGTAACCGCTTCCCATATTATAATCGCGGTCATCAACCTTCATATAATCAGACACACTGGCTCCTAAAGCAATGCCATTGAGATAAATCTCTGCATACGAGTCAACTTTGTCATTTGCGTCGGCCGATTGTTTATAAAGAAGTCCCCCACCGAAAGCAACGGCCTCCGAAATACGATAAGGAACCACTTCCCTCGAACTTCCATCCGGCAACTGCGAATCGTAATAGTCGAAATGCTGAAATATTCCGGTGGTAAGTCCTCTGTTTCCCTTGGTCCAGATTGTTTTTCCCCATAAGGCACCTATGGCATTCACCTGATTAATCATGGGTTGGTCTGATATGAAATCTAATCCGGCTCTTAATTGA
>SAAH01000055.1 GCA_009929525.1 Clostridia bacterium
GCGCCATGACGGACGGCACGCGCTATGTAATCGCTGAGCCGCTGATAGGAAACGTTACGCTGCTGACGCTGCGCGATATGAGCGACCTGTATGCGCTGCGCGATCAAATGCGGCAGGTTTGCCTGCTGGCGGCGCTCCTTGGTACAACCGTGGTCGCGCTGATGAGCTGGCTGTTGGCGACGGGCTTTGTTCGCCCGCTTGCAAGGTTTTCCAAGGCAGCGACGGCGCTGGGTAAGGGCGAACAGCCCTTGGACGAATTGCCCACCTGCCGCAAGGATGAAATCGGAACGTTGGCACAGTCCTTTTCGCAGATGCAAGCCGCCATCGCCCAGCGCGAGCAGTCGCTTCGTCAGGAAGCCGAAAGCCGTCAAGCCCTGCTGGACGCACTGGCACACGAGATGCGCACGCCGCTTTGCGCGCTGCTGGGTAACGCGCGGCTGATGCAAAACGAAACGCTGTCCATCTCGCGCCGAAACGCTATCGCCGAGCAAATGGCGCAGGAAATCAAGCGGCTCAGCGATATGGACGCGCAGTTGATGAAGCTGACGCAGCTGCGTCACGACCCCATCGAACAAAAGCCGCTGTCCGTTCGTGCAATTTTGCAGCATAGTGCCGACCGCCTGAAAGCACAGGCAAACGGAATCGATATCGTCTCTGCTAACGCAAAAGCTAACCATACAATGATAAGTTGATTCATCCATACACCAATTAGTATAAAAGGGATCAACAAGATTACCTGTCTTATAAATGCAAGATACATACTGTATACACCATTCCCTAATCCCTGATAGATTGCTGCAAAGATGATCCCTACTGATGAAACAAAATAGCTGATGGACAATAATCGCATAGCTGGAACTCCAAGTTTCATCATATTTTCTGATGCATCAAACAAAAGAAGGATTTTGTCTGGAATCAGTTCCATTGTGATAAATACAACCGACATGACAATACCTGCAATGATAAATGCACATCGTATCGTTTCTTTGATTCGCTTCTCATTTTTTGCTCCAAAGTTGTATGCAATGATCGGAATCAATCCATTGTTCATGCCATTAACCACGATCTGTGCCATATTTTGCACTTTTATTGATATTCCATATATTGCCACTGCGGTAGTTGAAAACTGGTACAAAATGGTATTGATAAAAATACCCATCACGGACATAATTCCCTGCATAATTGCTGTTGGTATTCCAATTTTTAGTATATTTACAACCTGTTTACCTGAAATATGTAGGGTAAAATGAATCGGAATTTCCTTGTTTTTTTTCACATTCAGATAAATTCCCAATAAGCCTCCTGCAGTCTGTCCAGTAACAGTTGCTATTGCAGCTCCAGCTGTCCCTAATGCCGGAAAACCCAGATAACCAAAAATCAATATTGGATCAAGGATTAAATTTACAATGGATGCCGTTCCAAGAGTTGCCAGGAACAGCGTTGACTTTCCGGTGGCAATCAATAGCCTGTCAAACACCCACTGCGTCATCTGGCCAAAAGAAAAAAGCATACAAATTCGAATATAAGAGATTCCATATTGGGCAATTGCTGCATTTCCCTTTGTCTGCCACACAAAATACGGTTCTACGATCAAAAGGCAAAGAATGACAATGATCAGGTATGCTGCAATAGCCATAACGTATGCAGCTGATGCAGCCTGTTTTGCCTGTTCCTGATCCTTTTCTCCAAGAGCTTTTGATACTCTGGCATTTAGCCCGACTGCAAGTCCACATCCCAGAGCGATCATGATGACCTGAATAGGTGCAGCAATAGAAATGCCTGTCAAAGCATCTTCATTAATATGCGAAACAAATACACTGTCAACAAGGTTATACATCTGATTCACAAATAGTGAAAAGACAAGTGGAATTGATGTCGAAATAATCAGTTTAAGAATTGGCATGGTTCCCATTTTATTATCCGTTACTACATTTGTTGATGACATAAATGTACCTCTTTTTCTTTTTTATGCAATCATTTTAGCATCAGTTTTTAACAATAGCCAATGCTTATTCTTAATAGCTTTCCATGCTTGACAGCTATTGTAGGGCTAATTTATAATAAATAAGGACTGTTAACGACTCATACTTGAAAATATCTGACGCATTCTCATGACTTTAGTCATGAGTTGACCAGTGTCAGTTCAAGAAAGGAATAGACATGGAATTAAGAGTTTTAGAATACTTTCTAGCCGTTGCAAGAGAACAGAATATTACAGCCGCTGCGGAATCACTACATCTTTCCCAGCCAACATTATCGAGGCAACTCAAAGATATGGAAAAATCATTGGGTAAACAGTTATTCATTCGTGGAAAAAGGAAAGTCACCTTGACGGAAGAGGGGATTTTACTCAGAAAACGAGCAGAAGAAATATTAGATTTGGTAAAAAAAACCGAACAAGAAATCACACTTTCGGACGACTCCATTGCCGGAGATATCTATATTGGAACTGGTGAATCCGAAGGTGTAAGACTTCTCATTCGTGCTGGTATGAATTTGCAGCAACTATATCCGGATATTCATATCCATACCGTAAGTGGGGATGCTTATGATCTGATGGAGCATCTTGACAAAGGACTCTTTGATTTTGCAGTTCTATGGGATCCGATTGATTTATCCAAATATGAATCCATGCAATTACCATATAAAGATAGTATCTGCCTGCTCATGCAAAAAAATAGCCCGCTTGCATCCAAAGAAAAAATAACGCTTACAGATTTAGCTGGCCTTCCGATTATTACTGCCAGACAACAGGATGATAACAGTATATTTATGGATGCATTACAGAAATTTGATATAAAGCTTAACATTGTTGCGTCCTATAATTTAATTTATAATGCTTCTTTAATGGTACAGGAAGGTATGGGTTATGCTATTGGTTTTGACAATATTATAGACACCTCAGGAAACCGCAATCTGATAACAAAACCTCTCTATCCGCTTACAGAGCTTTCCATGAATCTTGTATGGAAGAAATATCCGGTGTTTAACAAAGCTTCCAGCCTGTTCCTTCAGGAAGTATCAAAACTAATTTTTTAGAGCTTCTGGATACGCAAGCAACTTCATGCCCATCTGAGACTGTTTCTAATTTTGGTGTTTCTTTTTTACATTGTTCCATGCAGTGTTCGCACCGTGTCTGGAAAGGACATCCAACAGGTACATCTAATGGGCTTGGAGCTTCGCTTGTAATACTCTCAATTTTCTCATCCTGATCCATATGAATGGAAAACAGGGAGTCCAGCAATGCTAATGTATATGGATGCTTTGCTGATCGATGGACTTCACCTCCAGGTAGCACTTCCACAATATGCCCCAGGTACATAACTGCGATCTGATGTGCAAAAGATTCTATCAAAGCTAAATCATGGCAAATAAATATAATACTGATATTTTTTTCCTTCTGTAATCGGACCAGGAGCTCGATCACTGTTTTTTGAACAGACACGTCCAAGGCTGAGGTTGCTTCATCACATACAAGAATCTCCGGATCCAGAGACAATGCTCTTGCAATACTGATCCTTTGTCTTTGTCCTCCACTCATACTATGGGGATAACGGAACATAAAATCAGCCGGCAGTTCTACCATCTCCAGCAATTCTTTTGCTTTAGCTTCTCTTTCACTTTTCTTTAAACGTTTGTAGTTCATAAGAGGTTCTGTGAGAATATCGATGATCTTCATTTTAGGATTGAAGGATGCCAGCGGATCCTGGAATACCATCTGCATGTTCTGCCGGTTCATCCATTTTTCCTTTCGTGACAGATCAACAATATTTTTTCCATGGTATTTGAGCTCTCCGCTGGTGGGTTCATCCAATTGGATCACCATTCGTACAAATGTGGATTTGCCGCAGCCGCTTTCCCCCACGATACCCAGAGTCTTTCCTTTATAAACTTTAAGATCAACATCATTACAGGCTGTAAGAGTACGATTCCCAGATGCTGGGAACTGCTTTACAATATTGTCCGCCTGCAGGATGATTTCCGAATCATGAAACAAATCGCTCTCCCCCCATTTCCGGCACTGCTGCCAATAATCTTTTCGTATATTCATTGGTTGGATGATCCATAACCTCATCTCTTGTCCCGCCATTTACGATGACACCATTTTGCATAACGATAAGCTGATCCGCCATATATGCTGCCACACCAAGATTATGTGTAACAATGATAATTCCTGTTTGATACTCATCCCTCAATTCCATCATTTGACGGACAATCTGCGCCTGTGTGGTCACATCCAGTGCACTGGTTGGTTCATCTGCCAAAAGCAGCTCGGGATTAAAAGTCATTGCCATAGCGATACCTACTCGCTGCCTCATTCCACCGCTCAATTGATGGGGATAACTTTTCATAATATTCTCCCCATCAGGCAGCCTCATCTTTATCAGCATGTCCACTGCTTTCTTCCATGCCTCATCTTTACTAATTTTTGTATGGGTACAGATGTACTCTATGTACTGGCTTCCTATCTTTCTGATCGGATTCAATGTTCCGCCGCAGTCCTGAAAAATCATGGACATGCGGGAACCCCTCAGTTTTCTCCACTCATCTTGTGACTGATCTAACAGGGATCGGCCCTGAAACTTGTTACTCCGATTGTGATTTCTCCTCCTTTGGAAGCTGCTGCTTCTTCTTCACCACCCTCATTTGCAGTTGTGCCGGCAGTATCTGTGTTTGAATTCTCACTGCCTCCACATGCAGTCATTGCAGAAAGTCCCATGACTGTAACTAATGTCACTCCTATTAATTTTTTCAAATATGTTTTTTTCATGTCTTGTCCCTCTCATCGTTTATTTTTTCTTTTATGAATCCTGTTTTGGATCTAACATATCTCTCAAACTGTCTCCCAGCATATTGAATATAATTACTACTAACACAATGGCAATGCCCGGATATATCATCAGCCATGGTGCTTTGGAAAGATACGTTCTTCCCTCATTCAGCATCAATCCCCATTCAGGTGCCGGTGCCTGAGCTCCAAATCCCAAAAATGATAAGGATGCCAGCTCCAACATCATAGTACCTATGTCAGTAGCCGCAGTGATCACCATCGTTGTGACCATATTGGGAAGTACATGCTTCCATAAGATTCTGGATGCTTTTGTTCCTGTAACAATTGCCGCTTCTATGTATAAGTTTTTCTTTAACTTCAACACCATACTTCTTGAAAGCCTTGCATACTTCGTCCAACTGACTGCGGCTATGGCGATAACTGCATTTACCATGTTCGGACCCAGCAAACCCGCAATAGCGATGGCCAGCACCAACCCTGGAAATGATATCATCATATCAGCGAGCCTCATAATAACTTCATCTACAGCGCCGCCAAAATAACCGGCCAAAACGCCTAAAAATGTGCCGACCACAAATATGACTGTCACAAGACACAACGTAGATGTCAGCGATGTTCTTGTTCCATATATGATCCTGGACAATACATCACGTCCTAATTTATCCGTTCCACAGGTATAATCGTTACTGGGTGCCTGCAATGATTCTGTCATCACTGCTTCATATGGATCCTTTGGGGCGATCCAGGGAGCAAAAACTGCTATTCCGACGACTAACAATGCCAAAAATAGAAAAATGGTAAATTGTTTATGTTCTTTTATAAACTTTATTACTTTCAAATTACCGTTCCTCCTTTAATCTTGGATCCAAATGACTATAGGAAAGATCCACAAGTAAATTTATCCCCATATACAAGATCGCAATCCATAATACATACCCCTGGACCAGCGGATAGTCACTGCATGAAATGGCTTTTACCGCCATGCTTCCCATTCCCGGCCAGTTATAAATAATCTCCACCACTGCCGTCCCTCCCAAAAGACTGCCCAAAGACAATCCAAGTAAGGTAACTAAGGGCAGCATGACATTTGGCAAGACATGTCTCCACAGTATGACGCTTTCCTTGATTCCCCTCATTCTGGCACCGGTCACATAATCCTGTTTTAATTCATCCAGGACTGCAATACGCACCTGTCTGGTATATTTCGCTGACATGGCGATCGCCAAAGTCACCGCAGGAAGAATCAAAGATTTGAAATCCGTACTTCCACCAGCCACAGAAACCCATCTCAGCTGCACACCAAAAAACTCAATAGAATCAATCCGATCCAAAAACTTGGGATAGAAACTCCAAAAAATGTGAGACCCCGCACAAGATAATCCGGCCACTTATTCTGTCTCACTGCCGAAAGTATTCCCAATGGAATAGAGACTATCACCATAATAAACAGAGACATCAGCACCAACTTTAGCGTTGGCCAAAAACAGGCTGTCAATTTCTGTACCACCGGCATCTTCATCGAATAGGAGGTTCCCATATCACCCGTTACCACCCCTTTCAGCCAATTTCCATATTGGATGAGAAATGGCTTATCCAATCCTAACTCCATCCTTGTCTTTTCCAATAATTCCGGTGTGGGAATATTGCCGCATTCAGTCAGCATAATCTCAGCCGGATCACCCGGTGACAAATAGGTCAGTCCAAAAGTCAGAAAACTAATGCCGAATAGAACAATTAAGAATTGGACGAACCGTCTTACAAAACGTTTCTTTTTCACTTCTTTCTCCTTCCTTCTTTTTATTCCTACGGCTAAGTAAGAACCCTTCCTACCGAATTTGGGCTGCTATGCGATTCCTTGAAGACTTTTGTATACCAGCGAATGATATTTACTTTTGAAAACAAAAAATACCCGTATAAACATACAGGTATCCAAGTACAACAAAAAAACTGCTTCCTATCGACCGTAAGAATCATACAAAATAATTTTTACAAGCAGTTCTCCTGACTTAAGTTCATCATCCTATAGTGCCTTCCCAGGTTTATTTGCTTCAAAGCAAAACCCAGTGACATATATACTATAGAACTCCCTATTACAGTGACGGGATCGTACCGGACTTGCACCGGTTTCTCTATTAATCCTTGCGGAACTTGTAAAATCTGGTTCATTAACCAGCAATTTTATTAAGTTGTGTCCATTATACACTACATATTCCGTTATGTCTAGTTGCAAGACACTAACTTTTTATGCATGTGCTTCCCATTTACAGTCTGTGAATTCTATTTCTTTAAAAGTTGCTTTAAAAGAAGAATTTTCTGGGCTGCTCGCAAATAATCCAATATTGATTTCATCGCTTCCCTCAAACAAATGTGTGATTCTCATCTGTTTATAGTGGACACCATCCAAAGAATTTTCTACACAAAAATCACTTTCACGTCGGCTGACCCTAAAATACATATATTTTTGTGTACTTGAAAGATCTGATGTTGACCAATCGGAATAACCATTATTCGTCACAACACATCCCAGCCATAAAGTGTCCTCATTTTTATATTCCACAGCAACCTTTATCGCATTATCTGTGTTCTGATAAATCATGATCCCACAGTGATCGAAGCGACACTTGTAATCATATTCCGCTCTTACTACAAAGGAAAAATATTTCTCACTTGTTTTCGTCAATAGCGCAGGAATATTATCATGGCAAAATCCATAATAAGTTCTTTTCCAAAAATCAGTTTCCGGTTCAGTCTGGATCACGATTTCTTTTTCGTTGATTGAATACTCTTTTGGTTCATTTTTCCAAAATAACATTTCTTTTTCAAATTTCATTTTTTTCCTCTTTCTATTCGCTCATTTTCATTTATTATACCCATTATAACAATACCTGTCAATAAGGAAATCCCGCTTGCAGGATTCTCCGCCTGTGGCATGTTGGTTTATAGACATATTGCATTTCTATGCCGCAGTGCGTTCCTCGCGGATCTTTTTTATATTACAGGACGCATTTTCACATAATGTAAATAATCGGGAATCCGATATCTTTCCCTCGAATCCCCGATACTGACTAGCCCTATTCTTTTTAAATTTTAAATACCAACCCTAGTAAAACGGATAGAATATAGGAAGCAAGATCATGCTTACCACGAAGCAAACTGCACTTACTGCAAGACCCGGTTTAATAAAGTCTTTGAACCGTACATTTCCAGGTCCGATGATCATTGAGTTTGCCGGAATTGCCATTGGTGTACATACGGCAACGCTGCTTGCTATAAATACTGCGATTACAACAGCACGTGGATCTGCTCCGATAGATTCTGCGATCGTCCATGCAATCGGGCATAATAAGGTACAGGCTGCAGTGTTGCTCATAACCTGAGTAAGTGCCCATGTAAGAAGCCAAAGGGACGCCATGATGATAAGCGGGCTGGACTGTCCGGTTACAGATACTACAGCATCTGCGATCATCTTACCAGCTCCGGTATCATTAAGTGCGGTTCCAAGCGGCATCATAAATGCAAGCATGAATACCGTAAGTGTTTCAAAGGAAGCGAAAGCTTCTTTTTGTGAAAGCACTCCGAACAGCACTAAGACAACTGCACCACAGCAAGCTGTCACATGCATTGGAGGAAGGACATCAACATAGTCTGTAAGGACCATTCCCAAAACAGTCAATGCCAATACTACGATAGTAAGAATCCCATGCCATCTTGGAACATCACTGTAATCCGGATTCTGTGTGGATTCATCTCCGGCATCACGATCATTGATCAGCTTTGAACCGAAGAAGAACAAAAATACTGCAACTACGATCAACATTGGAATACCGATTTTAGCATATTCAAAGAAACTGACGGACATTTCACCCTTACTGAACTCCTCAATCGTATTCTTAGCGATCAGGTTACCCGGTGAACCGATGATCGTGATGTCAGCTCCTATGGTTGCACCAACCACCAGAGGAATCAATAATTTGATCGGTTTGATACCACTGCTGACTGCAATTCCCATAACGATGGGCAATAATACTGCAACTGTTCCACTATTGGAAACAAATCCAGACATAACACCGGAAAGAAGTGTGACAACCAGGATCAGTCCCCGCTCACTCTTGGTATAACGCAGTAAAAACTGACTAGTCTTATATGCCATTCCTGTTTTAAAGAAGGCAGCTCCGATCACACACATTCCCAAAATCAATATTACATTCGAATTGATGATACAGGAAAAAATATCATCAGGTTCGATAACTCCAGTAAAATACAGTGCAACTGGAACCATGAATGCTACCAATCCCATCGGCAGCTTATCTGATACAAAAAGTACAATGGCAACTGCAAGAATAATTAGAGTAATAATTGCTGGCGACATAATTTTTCCCCCTTTCTATACAAATCTACAGACATGATCTACTGCAATGTCTGAGAAACCAAATGCTTCTGCTTTTGTCATTTTCCCATTACAGATGTCCTCGATATTTTTCAGCATTTCTCTCCCCATTTCCTGATATGTTTTTGTTCCTTTTATTATGTCGCTCAGGTCAATATCCATATTATCTTCCATCATCTGATAGGTACGTGCGTTTGCGGTTACTTTTAATACAGGAACGATCGCATTGCCTGTTGGTGTTCCGCGGCCTGTGGTAAAAATAACTGCATTGCATCCTGCTGCTACCATAGAGGTAACGGAGGAGATGTCATAACCGGCGGTATCCATAACGATCGCACCAGTTTTGGTTGGACGCTCTGCCTGCTCTAATACTTCTATGATCGGACGGGTTCCGCCTTTGCGGATACATCCCAGACTCTTCTCGTCTAAAGTAGAAAGTCCTCCTGCCTTATTTCCAGGTGTAGGCTGTCCGGCACGACAATCCTGACCTGCTGATTCCAGATGGATCTCGTAATCCTTGCAGATCTGAATGATCTGATTATGTATCTCTGGTGTAGCTGCTCTTTTTGCCAGGATATGTTCTCCGCCGATCCATTCAATGGATTCACTCATCATAGTAGATGCCCCAAGATCTACCAACTGATCACTCAGTTCCCCAACTGCCGGGTTGCTGGCGATTCCTGAAGTAGCATCTGAGCCGCCGCACTCGATTCCAAGAAGCAGTTCAGATATATCACACAACTCTTTCTGCTGCATGGCTGCTTCTGATGCCATATCTCTAGCTGCACGTACTGCTTTTTCAATCGTCTTTAAGGTTCCACCCTCTTCCTGAATGCCAAAGGATACCACTGGCTTGCTTGTCATCTTCTGGATCTTTTCTCTCAATTCTCTATGTGGAACTGTCTCACATCCAAGACCAATGATGACTACTCCATATACATTCGGATTACATGCAAATCCTGTCAGTACTTTCTGACTCATTGCTGTGTTTGCCGCTACATCTGAACATCCTGTATTAAACACAACATTGACTGCTCCGCGTACCTGGCTGGCAACGATACGGCTGCTTTCACTTCCACAGGCACATGCCGGTAAGATCAGTACATGATTTCTGATTCCTGCACGGCCTTCTTTTCTTTTATATCCCCAAAACTGCATCCTCTTTTCCTCCTTTAACATTCGATCATTTCCGCATCATAGTCTCTCGGTACACTAAACAAATTGTTATGGGATACCCAATGTCCCTGTTTTATCTCTTCTGATGTTTCCCCCAAAACTTCGCCGTATTTGATAACCTCTGCTCCTTTAGCGATGTCTACCAGTGCGATTTTGTGGCAATAAGGAATATTCTCCTCTGCCTTGATCGTACAGATTTCATCTCCCTTTCTGTAAACAACCATCTCTCCGGCCTCAACCTCATTTACACAAGTAACCACGTTGTCAGTCACATCCATCATTAATGCATTAATTTCCATATGAATATGCTCCCTTCTCTTTTTTATATATTTACAATAGCATGAATCTACTATATAATCCAATTTATAGTATTTATATTATTATTAATTCATTTTATAGTTTTTAAGGGAGGGTAAGTGCATGGAACAGGAAATGAAATACGTATATGCGGTATATAAACATGGTAATTTTTCTAAGGCTGCCAGTTCACTCTATATGACCCAGCCAGCATTGAGCATCGCCATCCAACGAGTGGAAAAATCCATCGGAATGCCTTTATTTGACCGTTCGAAAAAACCGCTTAAGTTAACCGAAGCAGGTGAACTGTACATCAAAAAATACAAACAGATACAGCAGATGGAACACGAACTTGCCCAGCAGCTAAATGACCTGTCTGAGCTCAATACCGGCTCCCTGCGCATCGGAGGCTCCCATTATTTTAATTCTTATATTCTGCCTCCGGTTCTAACAAAATATAAGAAAAAGCACCCTGGAATCCAACTGGAATTGTTGGAAGCCGGATCCAATGATCTGCTGAATATACTTTCTGAACATGAAATAGATGTCACATTTAACTGCACAATAAAACCCAAGGATTCCTTTCACAGAATCCCTGGGTTCATCGATACTATTTTAATTTCTGTTCCCCGCAATATGCCCATTAATGACAGATTACAGGATTATGCCCTGAGCGCCAAAGACATTATCGATAAAAAGCATCAGGATTTTTCGACACCTGCTCTGCAGTTAGATGCCTTTTCAGAACTGCCTTTTATCTTACTGACTCCCGGCAATAATCTATACAGCCGGAGTACTACGTTTTTTAATGAAGCACACATTATTCCAAATGTATGTCTTCAGGTTTCCCAGCTTGTGACTGCCTATCACCTTTCACGTTTCGGGATGGGTGCAACTTTTATAAGTGATCTGCTTGTAAGTCCAGAGCACGACAGTGTTTTATTTTATAAAATAGACTCTCCTCTTTCCATCCGAGTATTCGATCTGGTTATGTCCAACGGATCCTATATGTCGAACGCAATGAAAGAATTTATCCGTATGTTTCAGGCACAGTATGGACTGCATCTTGATAAACGTGAGCCTTCCCGTAAGCCGCTTAAGTTATAAGATTATTATCTACTTATTTTTTTATATCTCACAAAACTTACACATCCAATACTTGCACACACACAAAGCATACTCCACCAGAATCCAAAAGGTATATCATCTCCAGTATCAGGAGAAGTCACTTGAGTTGTTGTTTTCTTTTCTGCTGGTGTCGGTGATTGGGTTGGTGCCAGAGTCGGGCTTATGGCTTCGGCCGTTGGTTTCGGTATGATCAGTTCTGTCACTGGTGTTTCAAATACATCCTCTGTCAAGGCGATTACCATAAAAGGTGAGGTACTGCTTACAGGAATATTTGCCGTTCCATTCTCCACTTTTGCAACATCTACAACACCATCTCCTGCCAGATGAGCGGCCAATACATATTCTGCCTTTGCCGGAATAGCGGCTGCCTCTACTGTAATTGCCATATTTCCACTGACATTTTCTCTTTTTTGTCCATTTCCATCTACTATACTGACATCACCGGAAAATGGGAAATTTACTTCATAGTTCTTATTATTTATTTTGGCAATAATAAAAGGCATGTTCCCAACTTTGGACTGGCTCTCCGGATCATATCCCTCCTTAAAATAAAAAGTGTTGCGATTATAATCTTTTGAATATATCCCAGCATAATCATTATTCAAGGTAAACAAATATCGTGTAAACAAATTAGTATTTGGTCCTGTAGTATAACCATATCTATATGTTACTCCATTAATGGTACATAGTTCTCCATATTTATCTTTTCTATAAATTCCTCTGATGGAAGGATATTCTTTTATTTGTCCATCACTCGATATAATTGTTCTTAATCCGTTTTTATCAAAATTATCCACCACTAAATCTTCCGCTGATATACCATAAACCATATAGTTTGCATCATTATACTTTATAAATTCCCCTTCATAATACGTTTTTCCATTCCACTTGAAGCCTTTCATTATCTGGATATCCGCCCCAACAAATTCATCCGGTTTCACTTGTTCCACAGCCTGCCCAGTAAATACTTCTATGGGTTTCACCACTGACTCAAAGCTATAAGTCTGCCCTGTTGCAACCAACTGACTCCCTGTCAGATCCGTCTCCGATGTGAAATTAAATTTCACTCCCTGATATGTCAACGAAATTTCTGATTTCTGATCTTGTGCCGGCACATAGACTGCATTAATTGCTCTTTCTGCATAGCTTTTATCCCAATCCTCCTGTTCCTTCACTGTCCCTGATACTGGATAAGAAGAGATGGTCATACTTGCCATCTTCGGCGGCATAACTAATTGGCCCGACTCATTTACATCCAAGGATAAGGTAAGTCCCACCAATTCATACTTTCCTGCCGGAATCTTCCGGGGATCATCAGCCTTTATTTCCACTGTCTTTGAAAATCCATCAATCTCAAGGGTTTTACTTGCCGGTGTGCTGCCTTCTCCCGGTACGGAAAAGATTGCCGGCTCTCCTCCGCTTATACCGGACTCGCTTTTATCAATTCCGTCTGGAAAATAAAATGTATTTATCTTAAAATTGCGCACACCGCAAGCAGATGCCAGAGCTCCTTCTGCTCCGCAAACCAAACATTCTGCATTGCGTCCTTCATCTGTACACAGAGATGTGCAGGTACATTTTTCTGTCGCCTGCATAACTGGTAGTCCATTTGCTATTTCCTGATCTTCCTGCGCTGTCAAGTCTGCGTTCGATTTTGGCAGCTCCTGTTCTTTTTGTGCCGGATCATTTGCAGTAAGATTAGGGATAATATCTTCATTTAATTCATTCTCCTGCTCCAGAGCGATATCCTGTTCACTCTCTGCCGATGCTACATTTGGCACCAATCCAATACCTAATACTACAGCCATTAACAATGCTATGTATCTTCCTTTGTATTTTCTTCTCATACTTTTGCCTCCTCTGCTTTTCCATAAAATATTTCTACTATAATTATAAAGAAAAATCCCTGCCTTTGGTATCGACCAAAAGGTAGAGATTTTTCTTTCTATTTTTTCATCCAAACAGCCTGCACATCCTGCATAGCCAAAGCATCTTTTATTTTTACATTTTTATCAATTCCCATCTTGGCATAGGCATTTCTCATATGGGATTTGACCGTACCTCTGGCCAGATGCAGTTCTTCAGCAATCTTGGTATCTGAATATCCATCTGCCATGAGATAGAGAATTTTACGTTCCTGATTCGTCAATGTTTTGTTCTGTATCTCAAGAGTTTTATGTAATGTATTCAGTCGCTGCCGAAATCCATCCGCCAAACGATCGACTTGGGCCGTTCCCTCTTTACAATATTTTGAAAGGATTTCATTTACCGTGTCCCGACCAAAGTCTTCGGCAAATTCTGCTATGATCAGCCACAGTTTTTCTGATGCGATACATTTTATGGCTGCTTCCAGGCTCTCTTTCATTTCTTCTAAAAGCTGAAGCTGTCCATAGTTTGCAGCTTTCAATATTTCCAGATATGTGAAAAATATACTATTATGATCCAGATGATAGATTTGCTGCGCTTCTTCTATCACATTCAATGATTCAATGGGTTGTCCCACATAAGAAAGATACTGCGCACTGGTTAAAAATGCCGTTGCCAAATTCCCCGGATGGATACTTTTCTCTCCATAATATGGTTTCCCATGGATGCAGCACACACCAAACTCTTTGTTTCTTATCCACATAGGCACTTTAGACATCATCGCCAGTGCCATGCTGGACATAGCCCCATAAAGCTGTGCCGCTTCCCGACACCTTCTGCTGACAGATTGATCTTTGGCCAGCTCTTCAATATAGTTTTCTGCTTCTTTCCATTTTCCTTCTTCCAGACCATGCCGTGCCATGAGTTCCAAAAGATATGCTGCTCCCAAACATTGTATATAGGCTGTTTCGTTATTTTTAATATTCTTTCTGTCTTGAAAAATCCTGTAGGCTTTTTTCTGTGCCTCTGCGATATTCCCACCATAAAAAGATGCATATCCATCAAATAGCACCAGACCCACTTCACAACTTTCCTGCTTTTTCTTTTGGGTTATTTCTTCAAATCCCTCTCTCGCCTGTTTTCCGTTTTTCCAAATATACATCCCTGCAATATAAGGGTTTTCACACTCCAGTGCTTCCTGTATGAACTTTTCATCCATATTTTTCCCCACTCTCTCTATCATCTTGTTGCTTACCTTCACTGGGATTTTCCGATATCATAAGTTACTTTCACATTTTTAGACAATTCCTTTGTCATATCCGTTCTCAATCCTTGTATGTTATGTGCTTTCTCTTTTTTACCATTGACTATTACAAATGTCAAGTATAATTTCTCTCGCATAGTATATTTGTAATGTTTTTGTATTTATAATCTGATTTTCAAAATGGACTCTATATTTTATTTCAACAGAAAAAAGAGGCTCCGAAGGACTTATAATCACTGAAAAACACTGTGTTTATAAGGCTTTCGGAGCCTCTATGATTCTTTATTAAGTTTAATTAAAAACTTTGATTATTTATTCATCTGAGCTGCAACTTCTGCTGCAAAATCTTCCTGTTTCTTCTCGATTCCTTCTCCAGTTTCGAAACGAACGAAACCTTTGATAGAAACTTCTGCGCTGTTAGCTTTAGCTACTTCAGCTACATATTTTGCTACAGACTGTTTTCCATCTTCAGCTTTTACATAAACCTGATCCATCAGACAGATTTCTTTCAGCTCTTTGTTGATACGACCATTGATCATACCCTGGATAACTTTCTCAGGTTTCTGAGATTCTTTAGGGTCGTTCATGATCTGAGCAAGAAGGATTTCTTTCTCATGTGCAATATACTCAGCACTTACTTCAGAATCGTTTGTATACTGTGGTTTTAAAGCTGCGATCTGCATAGCGATGTTTTTAGCCATCTCTTTGATGTCATCGTTAACTACAGTTGTCACAACGTCTACAAGAACACCGATTTTTCCACCCATATGTGTATAGGAAGCAACAAATCCTTCTGCTTCTTCTACCTGCTGGAAACGACGGATCTTCATGTTCTCACCGATAACAGCGATCTGACCAGCCAGTGCTTCATTAACGCTCTTTGTTGTATCAAACTTCCAAGGCTCAGCCAGGAAAGCATCGATATCTGTTGTTGTTGTATCCATAGCCTGCTCTGCAACCTGTGCAACGTATGCCTGGAACTTTTCATTTTTAGCAACGAAGTCTGTCTCAGCATTTACTTCAACAGCTACAGCTTTTTTAGCGTCATCTGATACTTTCAGCATAACGATACCTTCTGCTGCGATTCTTCCTGCTTTTTTCTGTGCGGTAGCAAGACCTTTTTCTCTAAGGAATTCCATAGCCTTGTCCATATCGCCTTCTGTAGTTGTAAGAGCTTTCTTACAATCCATCATACCAGCGCCACTCATTTCTCTTAATTCTTTTACCATTGCTGCTGTAATAGCCATTGTAATTTCCTCCTGATAGGGTAGTAAATTCGTAACTGCCCATTAGCTGGACAGTTACGTGAATTTTCTTATTCCTCTACTGCTTCTTCAACTGCTTCCTCAACGAATTCTTCTTCGCCAGTAGCACCCTGATTTGCTTCGATAACAGCGTCAGCCATCTTAGAAACGATCAGTTTTACGGCACGAATAGCATCATCGTTACCCGGGATAACATAATCCAGTTCTTCTGGATCACAGTTAGTATCACAGATACCGATCAGCGGAATACCCAGTGTATGAGCTTCCTGAACGCAGATTCTTTCTTTTTTCGGATCTACAATAAAGATAGCATCCGGAATCTTCTTCATTTCTTTGATTCCGCCAAGGTTTCTCTGAAGTTTGTCCATCTCTTTTCTAAGAGCGATAACTTCTTTCTTAGGCAGAACATCAAATGTTCCATCAGCTTCCATAGTTTCGATTTCTACAAGTCTTTTGATTCTGCTCTGGATAGTCTTGAAGTTTGTAAGCATACCACCAAGCCATCTCTCGTTTACGAAGTACATTCCACAACGCTCTGCTTCTAATTTGATAGCATCCTGAGCCTGTTTCTTTGTTCCTACGAACAAGATAGTACCGCCATCAGCAGCGATATCAGATACTGCTTTATAAGCATCATCTACCATTCCAACGGATTTCTGTAAATCGATGATATAGATTCCGTTTCTCTCTGTGTAGATGTACTGAGCCATTTTAGGGTTCCATCTTCTTGTCTGGTGTCCGAAATGTACACCTGCTTCCAGCAACTGTTTCATTGAAATAACGCTCATGTCTTTATCTCCTTTTTGGTTTTAATCTTCCCTGTATCTCATATTCTCTTCGACAACCTGACCGGCAGGCACCATCTCCGAATCGACACAGGTGTTTTTTGCGACCTTCTGATTATATCATAAAGAAATATGGGACACAAGCATTTTTTCATCAATACTAGACTACTTTTTTATTTTTTTGATTTTCTTAACGATTCCTCCGCCTACTCCTGCCAAAGAGAGGATCCATCCGATGATCACATCCTTTTGCGTGCTGTTTTTTTCCTCCATAAGTTTTACTTCAGCCGGCTTCTCATTCGTTTTTTCCCCACTTTTCTTTTGGCTGTTTTCAATATTCTCCACCCATATATTTCCAGCCTCATCCTCCACTTCTATCTTCAACTTATCCCAACCTTTCAGTCTTTCATCCTCCAGCAGAATATTTTCATAATCTTCATTATTTATGAGGACTGGAATTTTTTCATCATCCTTCCATATTTTAATATTCTTAAGCGTTTGATTTTCAAGTATTCTGACTGATGCTCCTTTGTTATCATCATCTCCCTGAGGATTGTCCAGATTCACAATAACTGAAGGAGATGTCCTGTCAACAGAAAATCGTATCGGCATAGAAGCCACCTTGTTTTTAAGACTGCTCCCTTTGTTTCCTGCTGCATCCTCTGATAGAACAACAAACGTATAATTTCCATCTCGTAAAAACAAGGTTTCTTTTAGGTGATAGGTATACTTCATGTAGTTTCCTTCAGTTTTCTCACTTATCCTGTAGTCCTTCCCATTTTCCAATATTCTCGATTCTCCTTCCCAGGTATATAGAATCCTATGATCTATCACCTGGCTTAGATTTTCTTCACTTATATTGATATGAGGATAGGAAGAAAATACAGTTCCTTTTTCCATTCCGCTGACCAGATACTTTGACCCTCTCCGGTTCACAACAAAATCCATATTTTTTATGTTTTGATTCCCTGCCTGATCATAGGCTTCCACTACCAGATGGTAAGTATCATCCCAATCCTCATTCTTTGGCGGATTCCAAAGAAAAATCTTCGTTTTTGGGTCCGTATTTCGGTCCTGGTTTGATTCTTCATAGATTTGAATCTCCCCCTTTCCTGCTCCCACCAGCCTGCAGCTGAGTTTTTCGTTATTTAACCCTGTATCCTTTATTGCTATCTTCATTTGTATGTCTCCGTTATACTGTTCTGCATTCTTTACTCCCTGGATCGTGATTTCTGGAGATGTAATATCCAGAATCCACTGCAGATTCCATTGCCCTTCTCCATACGCTGTCTGCATAATATTCCCAGCCAGATCACCGCCAGAGATTTGCAGCTCATAGTTTCCCTCTTCATAGATGGGTATCACACACATATAGGTGTTTTCATTCCTCGTCCAGGATATATCCGGCTTCCTGCCCGGATGTTCTATCCATGATATATCCCACAGTTCCGGACGGAACCATATTTCTTCCACATATAGGATCAAGTTTCCAGTATTTTTTAGATATCCGTTTTCTGTAGATTCTATCTTTCCTTTTTCATCCTCAAACCTGGCAGAAACATAGGGTGCCTGTATATCACACATCCAACTGTCTGATACTCTTGTGACATGTCCTGCCATATCTTCAAGTTCTGCCTGAAGTGTTATCTTCTCATTATCTTCTGCTGGGATCGTTATGATCCTTTCCCATTGAATAACTTCTCCTGGTCTCTGATTCATCCGTTCCTCTAACAAGACAGAACCGTTTTTCATCAAGCTTATCCTTTTGATCCCCGACCAGTTATCTTCGCCTCTAAGTCTTATATGCAGTGTATCCTGACAAAATCCATCATTTTCCTCCAAGCTTTCCATCTTCAACACTCCTGTATCATGATGAGTTTTGACAGATTCACAGCAGTACTTCTCTTCCTGCTCCCAAACAGCCTGATTTCCCACCCGGTCACAATACTCCCATATCAAATATCCAAAAAAATCCTCTGGAAGGTCTAACTTTATCAGATTCTCACTTGCCGATATTTCCCTTTCAAAAACTATATTTCCTGATTTTTCATTTTTCCCTTTGCATATGATTTTTCCAGTACCTGTCTTGTCTAAACAGCGCAGATTGATGCTTATCATATCTTTGGAAATATAGGTTCCACTTTCCAGATTAAGGATCTTGCCATCTGCCTTTGAAATAACCTTTTCCAAGCTTAATTGGGGTGGTGTTTGATCCACAATGATTTCCTGTGATATCATTTTCTCACCATCTGGAAGTTCCACCTTGACCCGCATTTCTTCCCCAAACATGACTCTGCCCGAAAATACTTTATTGATCTCATGTTCCTCTTTGGTATTCGTTTCCTCCAGTTTGATCCCATGCTCTTCCCATTCAGATTCGCCGATCACCTTCCATTCTTCCTTCTCATCCCATATGCTGATCAAAATCTCCGACTTTATATGTTCCGCTTTGTCTGGTTCGCAGAGTTCTCTTTCTATCTTTATAACAGCCTCTTCTTTATAACACCATACTCCATCCTTCTCATACTCAGGAACATTTTCAAAGGTGACCTCCCATTGTTTTTTCACATTCATTCCGGATCCGGCACTTATCGCTTCCGCCTTCCATCCTATGATTCCCGACATACACCCCAAAAGTAAAATTCCAATTTTTAGTAATCCAAGGTATTTTTTATCCCTTCTTTTATACCACTGCCTGCCCATATGTATCGCCAGCAAAATCCCCAGTGCTCCCAGGATGTATGCTGCTCCCTCCAGCTTTTCTGCCGTCTCTTTCATATGCTCTGCCATGATGCGAAGTTCCATAATTCTCCCTTCTTCTCTCCAGGCCTATACTTATTCTTCTTCATTATCCTCAGAAAATATCAGTGTTACAAGGCGTTCCCCTTCTTTTGCCACCTCTTGCAATCCTTCATTGTCTTTTCCTATTTTCTCAAACATCTCTAATAGCTCTCTTCCTTGAACACCACATATATAAAAGTCCTGTATGTGGTTCACCATCTGTGTTATCACCTCCTGTTGGATGAGCATACGAAGTTCTCCCTGCGCTGCCGACTTCTCAAGTGTTTTCAAATCCTCCCAATACTCCTTATAAGATACGAGATCCAACGTTGTTACATTCTCTTTTTGAAGAAGATCAAAATATCCGGCAATCTTTCTCAGACACTCCGCCTGATGCTTCTCCTGCAGTGACATCTCACCCTTAGTAAGAGCAGCCGTAAGCCACGGAAGTGCGTATTTTTTATTCCCATACCCTTCCCACTCAAAATAGCAGGCGATTCCCATCTGATAAGCAAATTGTCCATATGCTTTTGGTGACTGCATAAGACATTCTTCCAAGCTACCACCCTGCAGATTTTTCTTTCCCAACACATCAAGAATGTCTGCATACCCCTGTTGATCAAATCCCCGGATACGATATTCTTCCAACATAAAAAAGTATGCTTCACTCTTCCATGGGTTCAAACAAATCGCTTCCTTGTATGACTCGATTCTCTCATGACTATCTGTTTTTTTATTTCCTTCCTGGATGTATCGTTCATAACCCTCGATGTATATCCTTTCTGCCTGTTCCTTCAAAGACCAGGAACCCATTCCCATGAGAAATGCACCTGTCAATAGTATGATCAGACAGGCTTTTTGAAATTGGCGCCATCGTTTTGCCCTTTTGCCAAGTTCTTTGTAATTCATAAGGTCGTATCTCAAACTTTGAGCTGTCTGATATCTTTTCTCCGGTTCATATCTCGTACATTTTTCGATAATCTCCTCAAATGGTTCCGAAGGATTTTTTACAGCATCTCTGGAAAATTTATGTCCATACGCCATTTCATAAAGCGTAATGCCAAGACTATAGATGTCTGTCCTTGCATCTGTCTGTCCACTTCCTTCCAACTGTTCCGGTGATGCATAGCCAGGTGTCCCCCAAAACACTGTATCTTCACTCTTTCTTTTTTGGAATTCCCTTGCCGTACCAAAATCGATCAGCTTCATATGATTCTCTGGATCCACCATCAGATTTGATGGCTTAATATCTCGATGGATCACCGGTGGACTCTGACCATGCAGATAAATAAGAGTCTCACAGATCTGCACACCTGCCTCGATTGCCTGCTGTATAGAGAAATTCCGCCCTCTGCGAATAAGATTTCCTAATGTTTCACCTTCGACATACTCCATCACAAATAATATGTATTCTTCTGATTCCAATACATCATAGATTTCCGCCAGATATGCATGATGAAGCTTTTTCAGCATAAAAAGTTCTTTTTTCCAAAGGCTCTCATCTGGAATCCGATTTTTTTCAATCACTTTCACTGCCCTTTTTCTATGAATTTTCTCATCCATAGCAAGATACACCGTACTCGTACCGCCTCTGCCCAGGACTTTTATGATGAAATATCTGCCTTCCAGACATTCTCCTGTCTGAAGCAGCAAAAAATCACCCCCTTTCAGATACCATTGCCTGCAGAAACGCATTTTATGCATTATAAGATATCTCTGTATTTGTCATTGCTTTTCTTTTTATTGCTTTTTACTATTGGGAAATGTTTGAGAGAATTCTCAAATCAAGATGTTGAAACTATCATATAACAAGAGACGAGTCATGTCAAGCAAAAACCCGCCTCTCATACTTTATTTATTTCTTATTTTTTGCAAAGATCCAATATGCAGGAATCACACATAAAAGTAACTCTATGATGATTCCCACAAAGAAACCATATGTCATCTTTCCGGTCATAGAGTTCCACCAGGTACTTCCTACCACACTCCACAGATTTGCAGATACATGGGCAAGGATCGCCGTCCATAACGTCCCTGTTCTATGATAAATGATCGCCAGCATGACGCCCATCAAGGTGGCATAGATAAACTGTACCATATTGCCATGGTAGATTCCAAACAGTACCGCTGACATCACAATTGCAAGTATCGGATTCATCCAATCCTTCAGCCGTCGAAATATCAATCCCCGGAATACTAATTCTTCCATTATTGGTGCAAGCAGACCAATCGTCAGGATCACCAGCCATACAGGCTGTTCTTCGGTTACAACGCCTGTAACGTTCGAATACCCTGGAAATATTTCCTGAAGCTTCAATATATTCATGATATCGTTCAAAAGCTGACTGCAGGCCACTGCCAAAACAATAACCGAAAACCAGATGACCGGAGGATCCCATACAAAGTCTGGTCCTTTCCCCAAAAATCCTGCTTTTCTCCTTCGCTCATCCTTCCGGTAAAGGAAAAATGCTGCGCTGCCGGCGATCAATGAGGTAGGTATCAAACGGAAAATACTTGTTTTTACAACCTGTGCAGCTATCTTCACCGGATCTTCCGGCTGCTGATTATGTATTGTGCTCCATGTATAGTAAGCAGTCACAAGGATAACCATTAATATTGCTGTACCATATGGGATCAACACAGGATAGACAGCCCGCCATGCATTCAGCAGCGGATGCGTATAGACCTGATTCAATTGGGTTGCGCCATCTTCTGTCATATTCTCTGCTACCATCTGAGAAATAGCCCTGGCAGTGTCTTCCGCCACATCTTCTATGATTTCTTCTGCTGTATCTGCTGTTTTACCGTCATCTGCAGATGTGTCTTCCAGATTTTCTCCCGCCGCCGGACTTGTTATAACATTTTCAGCATTTATGTAAGATACTCCTGCTGCACCGATACCATCAGCAGACGGATCTTCTGTCTTTCGCACTGACACCACTTGCTCTGTGGTCTCCTCATCATTTGGACTTGCCAGGATCCCCAGATCTTCCACTGTATCAGCAATATATACGGCTCCAGCCTGTTCCAGTTCTTCTTTCGAGCCATAACCATAAGCCACACCGATACACTGTATCCCACAACTTATAGCACCCTGCACATCATGTTCCCTGTCACCGACCATCAATACTTTATCGCGTTCCTGCTCCATATGAAGCCTTTGCAGTGCCTCTTCAATAACCTCTGCTTTATCTGTTCTGGCTCCATCCATCTGACTTCCCACGATCACTTGAAAATATTGTTGGATTTCAAAATATTCCAATATACTTTTTACAAATGTCTCTGGTTTGGACGACGCAACTCCCATAATCTTATCATTGATTTTTAGAAGTTCCAACAGTTCGGGAATCTTGGGATATAACTTATTTTCAAATATTCCCACAGTTTTGTAACGCTCACGGTAATACTCCACCGCCTGCTGCGCCTGTGTCTCATCAAATCCACAATATGTCATAAACTGCTCTTTCAAAGGCGGACCAACGAAACAGCGGAGTTTATCCAGATCATCCTCCTGAATCCCCATCTTATCCAATGCATACTGTACACATTTGGTGATCCCCTCTCCTGACTCCGTCAGTGTCCCATCGAGATCAAATAATATAACTTGTGACATAGATTAAACCTGCTTTCTTATGATCAAATGATAACTACTGTTACTTACTCACATTCAGGAAGCAAAAGATTTATCATCCCGCAAAATAGCGGTCGATTCCATCGGCAATACCCTTTGCCATCTTATTCTGGTAACTGGCATTCGCCATGTTCAGATCTTCCGTCTGATTGGTCATAAATCCCATCTCTACAATTGTAACAGGTATCGTACTCCAGTTAATCCCGCTCATGGTATCCGTCGTCATAACCCCACGATTTCTTGCACCTGTAGCACTGCAAAAGCTGTCTACCACATTCTGCGAAAGCTTCTGACTTGAAGAGATCACTCCTCCAGACAAAAATGGATTACTTCCTGACGGTGCCATCGTCAGTACTCCAGATACAGAACTGTTATTATCCCCATTCGCATGGATCCTTACCAGGATATCCGCACCTGCATTCGCTGCATTTTTTGCTCTTTGTGCATTGCTTATATCTACATCATGAGATGTTCTTATCATATAGATATCATATCCTCTTGCCTGAAGTTCCGCCTGAAGTTTTAGAGAAACAGTAAGAGTAAGTTCATATTCTTTTAAGCCTGACCAGATTCCCGTTGTGCCGGAAGCCACTTTTGCCTTCATCGTAGAAGATCCCGGTCCCATTGGCTCTTTTTCACTGTTCCCGGTCCTTTGATGACCAGCGTCAATGGCTATCATTTTCTTTCCTGAATTACCTGTATTCGGGATCCATACACCACTGGCATTTACATAATATCCATCAATCCAGGTATTTGCAGCCATCGCTCCGGAAGCTGCCAGATAATACCAGCTTCCGCCAATCTGCTGCCAACCGGTCAGCATACGTCCGCTGGACGCCAGATAGTACCAGACTCCACCAAGCTGCTGCCATCCAGTCAGCATCTTTCCACTTGATTCCATGTAGTACCAGACTCCACTGACTTTCTGCCATCCAGTCAGTCTTTGTCCGCTGCCAGCCATATAATACCAGTTTCCACCGACCTTCTGCCAACCAGTTGTCATCCAGCCAGCACCATCAAAATAATACCATAATCCGTCTATCTTTTCCCAATCTGAACGAGTATAGCTGCCATCTGCATGACGATACCACCATCTGTTCTGGCTCTTGATCCAGGATGCTTTGGACTGTGTTTTATTCTCCTCCTGCACCTGACTGCCAGAATCCGTGCCATCCATCGTTTTCCCTACGATCCATGCGCCGCTGTCATCAACATAATAAGTTTCTATCCATGTATCTGCAGCCATCGCTCCAGAAGACATCATATAATACCAATTATTTCCAACCTTCTGCCAGCCAGTAAGCATACGTCCGCTGGACGCCAGATAGTACCAATTTCCATCAACCTTTTGCCATCCGGTAGCCATCCAGCCTTCCTTATCAAAATAGTACCATGAACCATTATCCAGCTTCCACTGGGATGCCGGATATGTTCCATCTGCATTTTCGTACCACCATCGATTCTGAGACTGGATCCATCTTCCCTCATCCGCCCATACAGACTTTGGCAAAAGCATAAATCCCAATATCATAAGCACAGCTAATAGGCCGCCTATATATTTTTTATTATTCATATGTTCCCCCATATCTTCCTGCACATTTAACTCTATACTTATCAGCTTATCTTTTATGAAGCAAAATACTGATCAATTCCATTAGCGATTCCCTGCACGATCAGATTCTGATATTCTGCTGTCTGCATCTTGGTGTCCTCATCAGGATTCGTCATATATCCCATCTCCACGATAGTTGCCGGGATCGTACACCAGTTAAGTCCACTCATATCATCGGTCTGATAGACACCCTGATTGTTGGCTCCCGTTGATGCACAATACGCTGTGATCACATCCTGAGAAAGTTTTTGGCACTGTGCCGCAAGATCTGCACCCACAAAGCTGTTATTAACAGATGGTGCCATCGTCAATGCGCCTGCTACAGATGTATTATCGGATCCGTTCGCATGGATCCTTACTAAAATATCAGCCCCTGACTCAGCAGCAAGCTGTGCTCTCTCAGCATTACTGATATTTACTTCATTGGTTTCACGGATCATGTACACCTGGTAGCCTCGATTGATCAGTTCTTCTTTCAGTTTCAGTGAAACATCAAGGTTCAGCTGATATTCCGGAACTCCCGTGGTACGTCCGCTTGTTCCGGATGCTACCTTTGCTTTTGTCTGTGATGCTCCCGGTCCAATAGGTTCCTGCTCGCTGTTGCCCTGTCCCTGATGACCTGCATCTATAGCTATCATCTTTCCGTTTCCGGCAGGTGTTGGTGTTACTTCCTCTGCTACCACAGACTGTGCCGGTTCCTCTGTATTCGTCATCTTTCTAAGATTTTCATTTGACAGAAGAAGATATTTCACATCTCCATCCTCACCAACTGTTACTTCATCGGCCTTTATCGTCTCAATAAATGCAGTATAGTCATCTTCACTTTTTTTCAGATGAAGCATAACTGCCGCAACATCCTCCTGCTCATAAGCTGCTATTGAACCATCCTCCGCAGTATAACGGATTGCTTCGCCCAATGACTGTACATCATTTGATTCTACTGCCGTTTCAATACTTTCCACCAGTTCAGACTTCTGTACTTCCGGATCTGATGGATCCGGTGTTGGCTCCGGGGTCGGGGTCTCGGTTGGTTCCGGGGTAAGTTCCGCCTCCTGCTGCTTTTCCTGCGCATTTGCTGCCATCTGTTCGCGTACCTTCCCGTACCCTATGACAGCAACAACTCCCATAACAAGTACAAGCAGTACGACAACCAGAATCAGAACATTTACTCTGGCATTTGACGGTTTCTTCATAATCTTAGTCCCCCTACATTCTTTCCGGTGCTGTAAATCCAAGCATCTCGATACATGCTTCCAGGATATCTTTTACTAATACCAACAAAGCAATATATGATTCCTTCTGTTCCTGATTTTCCTCAGCAAGGATCTTCGTATCGTGATAAAAGCTGTTAAATGCATTTGCCAGTTCATAGATATAAGAACAGATTTTGTGAGGTGCCTTCTCTTCAAATGCATTTGTCACAACTCCATTAAACTTGGCTGCTTCCAACATCAATGTCTTCTCGCTGTCACCTGCCGGCTGGATCATCCTGCATGCAGCTGCTTCCTTGCCTTCACTTGCAAACCGATTGAGAATGGACTTGATACGCACGGTGGTATATAAAATGTAAGGTCCTGTATTTCCTTCAAAAGAGGTAAATCTTTCGATATCAAAGACATAGTCCTTTGAAGCCTGATTTGACAAATCTCCATATTTGATCGCGGCAAGCCCAACGATCTTTGCTGTTGCGACTGCATCCTCTTCCTTGATACTGCGGTTATCAACGATCTTTTTATACATTTCCTCATTGATCTCGCGGATCAGGTTCTCAAGACGCATTACGCCGCCTTCTCTTGTCTTGAAGGGTTTTCCGTCTTTTCCATTCATTGTGCCAAAACCAAGGAAGGAAAGCTTTGTATCTTCTTTCACCATTCCTGCTTTTTTTGCACATCGAAATACCTGTACAAAATGCATTTCCTGACGTTTATCTACAACATACAAGATCTCATCCGGCTGATACTTTTCCATACGCTCTACGATAGTCGCCAGATCTGTTGTTGTATATAATGCTGCCCCATCTGACTTTAAGATCATACATGGAGGAACTTCTTTGGTATCCGTCTCTTCTTTGACATCTACGATAACTGCACCCTGATCTTCATAAGCAAGTCCTCTTTCTTTCAGGTCCTGAACCATAGGTGCAATATAGTCCTGTACATCAGATTCTCCATTCCACAGATCAAAATCAACGTTCAGATTGGCATAATTCTTTTTCAAATCCGTTACTGAAACATTTAGGATATGTTTCCACAACGCACGATAGCCACGATTCCCCTTTTGAAGCTGATTGGTAGCTTCAAGTGCTTCTGCTTTATATTCTTCATCTTCTTTTGATCTTGCACTTGCTGCCGGATAAATCTCCTCTAGTTCACCAATAGTAAATGGCGCCTCCGCTGGATATCCACCCTCAAATCCATCCTGAAAATACACCAATTCCGGTTTTCTCTTCTTAAGCTCTGTTATGATAAGTCCCATCTGCAGACCCCAGTCGCCAAGATGAACATCTCCGATGATCTCATGTCCAAGAAATCTTCCGATACGTTTAATGCTTTCACCAATGATCGCAGAACGAAGGTGGCCTACATGCAAAGGTTTCGCCACATTTGGTCCGCCATAATCGAGCACCATCTTCTTCGGTGTCTCAGCTGTTTGTACGCCCAGTTTGTCAGATTCGCTCATTCCTGCCAGGTATCCTGCAAGATACTCTCCTGCAATCTTTATATTGATAAATCCCGGATTGACAGCGATGGCTTCCTGGAGCACTTCGCTTTCCACCAGCTTTGCAACTACGTCACTTGCTATCATGATCGGTGCTTTTTTATACGCCTTTGCTGCCGCCATAGCTCCATTACACTGGTATTCACACAGATCTGGTCTATTAGACAATGTCACCTTTCCATAAGATGCATCGTACCCTGCTGCCTCAAATGCAGTTTTCATTTCCTCTGAAATTAATTCAATGATTGTTTTCATTTCTTCCTCCAGATATCTTCTCATCAGTAAAACTGACGTATTTTTTCTTCGCTCATTATAGCATTTTATTTTATTTATGGCAATCCGTAAGTAACTTGAGTTTCCGCAGTTTTATCCACATAGACCTGAATTAAACCATGTCTTTATAAACAACTTTCAAAAAATGCCCCAAATATAAGGAATCTGATTCC
>SAAH01000172.1 GCA_009929525.1 Clostridia bacterium
ATGTATATTAAACTCACAAGTCATTGCCTGATACTTTAGCAGCGCATCCGTGGGTGAACTCTACACCATTATTTCCGAAGGTAAATTTACGCAGTCAAAAGGCAAGAAATAGGTTCAAAAGTGAAAGAGATTGCAGTAGAATGGGATGTAAGATAAAGAATGACGACGGGTTTACGGATAAAAGAGGGTATGGTCATGGGTTGTATGCTGGTGTTGGAGGATGAGGAGAGTGTGAATCGTGGGATTACTTTTTCATTGGAGAAGGCGGGGCATGAGGTTTGGTCTTGTGGGAGTATAGCGGAGGCTAAGAGGGTAGTGGATGGTAAGTCTGGGGGATTGATGAAGAGAGACTCGGATAGAAATGCAGATAGAAATGCAAATAGAAATGCAGATGGAAATGCAGATAAGACTGCGGATAGGACTGCAGATAAGATTGCGGATAGGGTAGTTCCGGACCTTGTGATCTGTGATATTAATCTGCCGGATGGAAGCGGGCTTGAGTTTATCAAGTGGCTTCGGAGAGAGAAAGGGTTGAAGTCATATGTGATCTGTCTGACGGCGCTGGATCAGGAATTGGATCAGGTTATGGGGTATGAGTCGGGGGCGGATGATTATGTGACAAAGCCGTTTAGCCTGTCGGTGCTCATGCTGAAGATTGATGCGTATGTTAAAAGGAATACAGTGAAAATGGCTAAGAAGCGATTGTGTTCAGGGAATCTGGCCGTCAATCAGAATGAGATGAGGCTGGAGGTGCAGGGACAGGAGATTTCGCTTACAAAAAATGAATGGAAACTGCTGAATTATTTTCTGCTTAATCCCAAACAGATTTTGTCGAAGCAGCAGATTTTGGAAAATGTGTTTGATATTGAAGGGACTTATGTGGATGAGAATACACTTGCAGTCAATATCAGAAGACTGAGAGAAAAGATAGAAGAGGATACAGCAAACCCGTCATATATAAAGAATATAAGAGGGCTAGGGTATATATGGAATCAGGAAGTAAAGTGAAAAATCTTATCAAATTAGTTGTGCCGATTGCTGTAATGGTGCTGTTGGTGAACCTGTTTTTGGATGTTGTATTTTACCGTCAATATCAGGAAAAATTAGATATATTTTCTGTTGCGGTGCAGACTGGCGATGAGAACAGCTTGGACATGATAATAAATATGCTGCGGGGCAGCAAAGAGGATCCAAATGCAGCAGAGATAAAAAAGGATGATCGAGATATAGGAAAAACTGAGACACTCACCGGAAGAGAGATCCTCGAGTCATATGGATATCTGGAATATAATGTTTACCTTAAGAAATTCTATCGGGAATGCTTTGTAACAGCGATCGTTTCACTGATTTTGACATTGTTTCTCTTCGGCGTTATCTATCGAGAGAGGAAACGGCAGAAAGAAGAAACGGATGAGATTCTTGATCAGATAGAAGAAAGTCTTCTGGAATTCAGAAAGAATAATCTGCATAACCATCCGATCAAAGGGGAAAGCGAGGGAATCCAGAGGGTGAACCACCAGATGGAAGCTCTGGGAGACTATATTCGAGTAATGAAAAACCAGGCAATGGCGGAGAAAGAAGAAACAAAAGAGCTGGTAACAGATATCTCTCATCAGTTAAAGACGCCGGTTGCGGCACTGGATACCTGCTTTAGTATTTTGCTTGAACAGGAACTTAACGATACGGAACGGAAGGAATTCGAGCAAAGATGCAGGAATGCTTTGGATGGTTTGGAACAGCTGCTTCAGTCACTTTTACAGATTTCAAAACTGGAGACTGGCATGATACAGATCGAACTGAAAATGGCGAAACTATTGGATACGATAGTTTCGGCCCTCAATCGGGTTTATCCTCAGGCAGTTCTGAAAAATGTGGATATCTCCTCTGAATATGAGGAAGCTGTGGGGAAAATATATGTCATGCAGGATGCAAAATGGCTGAGTGAGGCACTGATCAATATCCTTGAAAATGCAGTAAAATATAGTCCATCCGGAAGTGAGATAACGATTCGTCTGCTTAGGCGGACCACATTTGTGAGAGTAGAAATCTCTGATCAGGGCATTGGCATACCAAAGGAAGAGTACCACAAAATATTCCAGCGATTTTATCGAGGGTCATCCAGTAAAGTAGCAAAAGAAAGCGGATCCGGAGTGGGATTATATCTGGCACGTGAGATTATAGAGCAGCATCATGGCTCGTTGTCTGTGCATTCCGGAAAAGAAAAAAGCAACAGTGAATATCCGGGAAGCACCTTTGTTGTTCATATACCGATAAGTTGAAGTCTTACAAAAATGTAAGGCTTTTTCTTATCTTCTGAAAGCGAAATGTAAGTATGACATCGTAATATTAAGATATAGAGAGAAGTAAATGGCATAAAAACCGAAATATTTGAAAAGAGGAGAGGAATATGGATAAAATATTGACCGCAAAGGGGCTTTGCAAGTTTTACGGAGAAGGGGAGAATCAGGTAAAAGCAGTGGATCATGTTGATCTGGAGATTGAGCAGGGAGAGTTTGTAGCCATCGTTGGAAAATCAGGATCGGGAAAAAGTACGCTGCTCCATATCCTGGGAGGACTTGATACACCTACAAAAGGTGAGGTTTTCATAAAAAAGAAAAATTTATACAAGATGAAGGAAGATACCCTGGCAGTATTTAGAAGAAGAAAGATTGGATTTGTCTTTCAGGCATTTAATCTGGTATCTTCCATTAATGTATGGGAGAATATCGTACTGCCGCTGGGACTGGATGGACAGAAGGTGGATGAGGAATATGTGAATGATATCATCACTACCTTGGGCATGAACGACCGTCTGCAAAACCTGCCGAATACATTATCCGGCGGACAGCAGCAGAGAGTGGCTATCGCAAGAGCACTGGTCACAAGACCGGACATCATATTTGCCGATGAACCAACAGGCAATCTGGACTCAAAGACAAGCGATGAGGTGATCGCTCTGCTGAAAATGTCAGCCGGAAAATATGGACAGACAATTGTAATGATCACTCATGATGAGGAAATTGCACAGGTGGCAGACCGGATACTGGTCATAGAAGATGGACGGGTGGTGACTTTTGAATGAATATGATAACGAAAGTAGCACTTAGCAACGATAAGAAAAATAAAACCAGAAGCATACTGGTCATGTTTACCATTTTTTTGACTACAGCGTTACTCACAATCATCTGTATCTATGCCAATGCGATGATCAGGATGAATGTGGAAAATGCAGCCTTAAACTATGGCAGCTATTATGGAGTGTTCGCAAATCTATCGGAAGGACAGCTAAAAGAGGCAGATCGAAGAGGTGAAATAGCAAATATCGGGATCATGTCGATGGCAGGATTGATCGAAAGTGAGGACAATGTCAGTTTTGTGGCGGCAGATAAAACAGTACGTCATTATATGAATCTGGATTCTCACCTCTTAGAAGGTGATTTTCCTAGGGCAGAAAATGAAATCGCGGCGCAGACTGCATTTTTGGAAAGCATGGGATACCCGGATGCAAAGATTGGAGACCATGTTGTATTATCCTATCGGAGAGACAAAGAGCACACCTATGAAGAAACAGAATTTGTCATCAGTGGCCTAATGAGCGGCGTGGAATCAACATCTGCAAGAAAATCATTTATCGTGTGCTGTTCCGAAAACTTTTACCAGTCGAGATTTGAGAATGAAGAAAGAAGCTACAATGTATATTTTGAATTAAATGAAGCAGTACCGGTCAATATGGAAAATGTGGAGGATACGATCATCGGCATCGCAGCAAAATGTGGTATCGATGAGAGACAGGTAAATGTGAACAGAGGGTATCTTATTTGGCGGCTGGATCCAGGTATAGAGATGATTACGGCATGTGTGATCATTGCTTTGTGCGTTATCATATTTTCATCTGTTGTCATCTATAACATTTTCCAAGTGGGAATCGTTCAGAAAGTGCAGGAATACGGAAAGATCCGGGCACTTGGAGCTACAAAAAAACAGATGCGAAAATTAATCTTCCGGGAGGGCATGCTGCTGACTATATTCAGTATACCGACGGGTCTCATCGCCGGCTATCTTATCGCATGGGGGTCTTTTAGATGGCTGGTTGAGGAGGGCCAAAAGGTTACTCTGGACTATGAGAATAAAATGGTGTCGGTATTTTCTGCACCGATGATTCTTCTTGCAGCATTTTTGGCACTCGTCACAGTGGTGGCAGCCCTCAGAAAGCCAATGAAAATCGTAGGAAAAATATCGCCAGTGGAAGCAATCCGTTATCAGGAAAACAGTAAAAAGAAAAAAACAGGACTTCGAAAAGGAAAGAAAAATGTGACCGTATATTCCATGGCGATGGCGAACATCACAGGAAGAAAGAAGAGGACGATCACAACAGTCTTAACGATGGGGCTCTCCTGCGTGCTTTTTGTTGTGCTCGCCAACAGCGTGGGAAACATGGATTCGGAATATGAGGCAAGGAATGACATTGCTCATGGCCAGTTTCAAATCAGGCTTGTTTACGATCTAAATGATGAAGCGTATCCGGAAAATAATCTCGGATCTGTATTAAAAAATAATCCTTTGAACGAACAGTTGATAGAAAAAGTAAATCAAATCCCAGGCGTAACCCGGAGCTGGACGAGAGAGATCCTGGAAGCAGAGATTAATGGAAAGATAGAGTCGGTTGCAGTGATGAATCAGGAAGATTTTGAGCATATGCGGTCGGATACGACAATCGGTGATATGGATTACGGGCGGGCTGTTGAAAATGGAGATATTTTCTATGGATGGTCTTATTTTATCGAGGAAAATGGATATTTTATAGGAAAAGATATTACGCTAAACCTGAATAACGGTACGGAGAAATACGAATATAATGGGATGATCACCGGAGCTTTTGGAGATGCGCAGCAGGAGTTTGTACTTCCGGAGGAGACCTACAAAAAAGTTAATCCATCAGGAAATTCTTATGGATATCTTTGGGTGGATTGTAAGGAGTCGGATGTTACAAGAGTTCAGCAGGAGCTGGAGAGTCTGATCAATGGTATGGCTCACGTAGAACTGCAAACCTATCACGACGCACTTACTACAGCAGAGACTTCTGTTCGTATGATGAAGCTGGCCTGCTATCTATTCATGGCGATCATAGGTCTGATCAGCTTCATGAATCTTGCCAATACGATGATCATGAATATTATCACGAAAAAGCAGGAATACGGAATCCTTCAGGCGGTAGGCATGACAGGAAAGCAGTTAAATACAAGTCTGCAGCTTCAAGGTCTGGTATTTACTGTAGGAACAGTACTGGTGGCGCTTGGCATCGGACTGCCAGCGGGGTACGGTTTATTCAGATATGCAAAATCCTCGGGTCTGTACGGAATGAACATATATCATATTCCGGTGACAGAGATTCTGGTCATGATCATATTGATAGCGGCGCTGCAGCTTATCTTGTCATTTGTGCTCAGCAAAAATATTAAGAAAGAAACCCTTGTAGAACGGATACGATATCAAGGGTGATGTCAGTTTATTCATCTCTATGTATCTCTATGCATCTCCATGGCCTCCGGTGGTATCGAAAACTTTCATTGGAAAATCACTGCCTGCTGACAGGAGGAGGGAAAGGAGATGCAAGTTGGGGGATGGAAGAAGAAAGTCTATAAATGAGGCACATGGCAAGAAAAAACATGTGAGTGCCTCACGACATCAATTATTTCATTGAATAGAGTGAGATTTTGTTGAGATTTGTTGAAAATGAGGCATCTGCGAATTTTTGCATTTTCTCTGCCACGTATTTTTTAGATTACGAGGCGGTGTATGTGATTATTTTGTATATGCCTCATTGCCCCCGTTTGGCATACTTTGTTTGCTTAAA
>SAAH01000002.1 GCA_009929525.1 Clostridia bacterium
TTCTAAAAACCTAAAACTGGTGCTAAAACAGAAAAATTATTTTCTCTGTTTTGCACAAATATAGTACTTGTTAGATATTAGGGTACTGAACAGTTACAAGTTTATAATTTTAATATAAGACGGATAAGAACAAGAAGCCCACGATTGCATATGGATATTTTGCGGAGGTAACCTTTATGCCTTACGGATTATGGATGGCGGCAGCTCTTCCGGTTATCGCAGCCGGAGGTACTCTTCACTTTAAGATGAAAGAACAGACTGACAAAAGATGGAATATCCTTCCGAAGTGTCTGTCTACCTGGATGGTGGTCTGTACTGCCTTTCTGGGAATCTATCAAAAGGGCAGTCAGTATTCAACATTATGGATATTGGCAGCATTGGTGTTGTTTTTCTTTGCTGATGGACTGCTGGAAGTGCATTTCTTTTCCGGAATGGCTGTGTTTGGGGCTGGACACATGATATTGATCCTGTGGTTTATCCGACAAGGACATTTTACTGCAGCAAGTATTCCCATATGGCTGATCTGTATGGCTGTAACGGCTTGCTTTTTTAAAGAAGAACTGGCAGGTGCAAAGAAAAATCCAGTGATTTATCTTATGGCACTGTATGCCGCGATACTGATGGCAATGGTTTCTATTGCAGCAGCACTTCCTGTTATCGCCGGCGGCCAATATAGCTGGGCGGCAGCAGGAGCGGTTTTATTTGGAATTTCAGATATATTTGTGGGAAAGAGTTTTTTTAAAAAATTATCATTTAGATTGAGTTATTGTTCTCTTGCCTTATATTATTGCGGTATATTTTGCATTGCTATGATGACTTGGGCAATTTGACTTGAAAGTAATAAACGGATGTGAGGAGAAAAGAATATGAACAAAATATTATATCTTGAAGGCAGTTCTGGTATCAGTGGAGACATGACAGTGAGCGCACTTTTGGACCTCGGAGCTTCCAGGCAGTATCTTGAAGAACAGCTTGGAAAATTACCGATCCATGACTATCGCCTGGTCATCGGACGCACAGAAAAGTGTGGGATAGATGCCTGTGCTTTTTATGTGGAATTGGATGAGTCAAAACCGCAGCCACTGCGTGATTATCGTCAGATCCGTGATATGATCGCACAGTCCGGGATGGATGAAAAAGCGAAAGTTCTTTCTCTTCAGATTTTTCAGGCACTTGCGAAGGCAGAAGCAAAAGTCCATGGCACTACGATGGAGAATGTTCATTTTCATGAGGTTGGTGCAGTGGATTCTATCGTGGATATTGTATCAGCAGCTGTTTGTCTTGTGGATCTTGGCATTGAGCAGACAGTGGTCGGCACTTTGATGGAAGGGACCGGGACTACCTGGTGTCAGCATGGAAGAATACCGGTTCCTGTGCCTGCGACGGCAGAACTGATCGCAGAGTATGGACTGGATATGAAGATCACAGATGTGGCAGGTGAGATGATCACACCTACGGGAGCAGCCATCGCAGCTGTTATCAGGAATCGGCAGATGCCAGAGCGGTTCAGGATAGAAAAAATCGGAATCGGATCCGGCGAGAAAGATTTTAAACATGCCAATATTTTAAGAGCGATGATCCTTGTGGAAGATCATGAGAATCTCGTGCAGGTACTTGAGACGAATGTGGATGACTGCACGGGGGAACAGTTGGGTTATATTCAGGAGGTTCTGCTGGAGGCAGGTGCATTGGATGCGGTATATCGGCCGATTTATATGAAAAAGTCACGTCCGGCGTATCAGCTTCAGGTTATCTGTAAAGAAGAAGATGCAGATCAGCTTGAAAATATTATATTTAAAGAAACAACAACGATAGGTATTCGCGGCTATCAGGCAAAACGAGCCGTACTGGAAAGACGGATACAGGAAGTGCACACGGACGAAGGGATTGTCCGGGTGAAAGTATGCAGGATGGGGGAGCGGGAATATTGCTACCCGGAATATGAAGATTTAAAAAGATACTGTAAGGCTGCAGGGACTCCGTTTAGGGAGTCATATGAGAAGATACAAAAGATGGCAGGAGACGAAAAATGACATCGTTTATGATCTGGCAATATCGGATTTCCCATCTGTTTATGATCTTATTCATGGTGTATTTTTTATCGTTGAGATATCGCAGATGGATGGTTATCCTTAGCTCGATATGTACGTATTCGATTTGTGTGATTCTGGATGAAGTGGGATATCGCTTTCAGCTTGGAACGATGGCCCTTATGGGAATTACGTTATTTCAGGCAATGTGTATGCAGGGAATGGCTTTTTTGCTGGACAAATATCGTGATTTCCGTACGCTGTTTACAGGATTTACGGCAGCCGTCTATGTACTTGCGGGCAATGTAATAGGGAGTATTTTATATATTTGTACTGAAAATTTGGCGCTGGCCCTTGTGATGAGCGCTTTTTTTCATGCGGCCATCCTTGCGTTTTTAGTATATTCAGCAAGAAAGGAATATCTGAGAGAACAAAAATACCGAAAAGAAGGCTGGATGGGATTTAGTCTGGTGCCTGCTGTGATTTATGCGACGGCATATACGATCATAGTATATCCGGGAAATCTTTATGAACATATCGAATATGGGGTGACGGTTGTATTGCTTTTGATGTTGATCGTACTGTCTTATTATTTTATCTTCGGATATTTGGCGGGGCAAAGGCGCGAAGAACAGCTGGAACACAACAATGAGTACCTTAGAAATGGCTCACGTCAGTTGGTTCATGAGGTTAAGATCCTTGAGGAGAGTGAGAGGAAGACAGCCATTCTCCGTCATGATCTCAAACATTACATATTGACACTTTATTCCTATCTGGAAGACCAGCAGTATGATAAGATGGAAGAGTATCTGAAAAAGCTTCGTGGTGATGTAGAACATGCGGGAAGAAGAAAATACAGTCAAAACCTTGTCCTCGACAGCATTTTCAGTTATTATGGTGAAGTCGCAGAACGAGAAAATGTGGAATTTGATGTGATGATCAATGTACCAAAGGAATTGTTCGTGCAGGAAGATGAGATTGCGTCCGTGTGTTCGAATCTTTTGGATAATGCAGTTATGGCGGCTGCAAAGGAGAAAAAGAAACGTGTTGTTACGGTCCAGATGAAACAGGACGAGACTCGTCTTCTTCTGGAAATCGTCAATTCGTTTACCGGGGAATGCAATGTGTCCGGGGAAACGGGACTACCGGCTTCCAGCAATGGAGAAGGCCACGGGTATGGTCTTAGGAGCGTTACTGCTTTTGCTGAAAAATATGATGCATTCTTTCAGTGGCGTACAACCGGAGGTCTGTTCAGCGTACAGCTGATCTTATGGAATAAGAAAAAAGAAGCATAGCTATAAAAACTCAGTAGCTGTAAATGGGCAGGCAATATTATAAATAGCGAGAGGGCAGGTAATAATATGATGGAAAAATTTCAAGACAAAAAGGATAAATTAATGAGACAGCTGATGGAAGACACGAAGAATCCGGTATGTCTTGCATTGTCGGGCGGCGTGGACAGCTCTCTGCTGGCTTCTTTGATCGGTAAATGTGCTGATAAAAATGGAACAAAAGCCTATGGAGTTACCTTTGAGACCGTGCTCCATCCGGCGGCAGATCTTCCTGCAGCTAAAGCAGCGGCAAAAGAAAGCGGATTGATCCATGAGGTGATCCATGTAAATGAACTTGGCTTTGAAGCAATAAAAAGTAATCCCAAAAACAGATGCTATATTTGTAAGAAAGGATTGTTTGAGCAGCTGATAGACTTTGCCGGAAAACATGGAGCTGCTATTATATATGAGGGAACAAACTATGATGATCTGTCTCAGTACAGACCAGGACTTGATGCAGTGAGAGAACTGGGTGTTCACAGCCCTCTTCTGGATGCTGGCTTGACAAAGGCAGAGATAAGAACGTGGGCACAGGAACTTGGTATCTCATCAGCAAAACGTCCGTCCTCTCCTTGTATGGCGACACGTCTTCCTTATGGTGCCGAGCTGGATCTTGATATATTAAGACGTATTGAGAAGGCTGAGAACGCTATAAAAGAATTGGGATTTGTCATTGTGCGTGTGAGACTTCATGGTGATGTTGTCAGGATTGAAGTGGGAAGAGATGAGATGCAAAAAGCTTTTGAGAATGCTTCGAACATCACAAGTGCTCTGAAAGCGTTAGACTTTAAATATATTACGCTTGATATGGAAGGATTTCGTTCAGGAAGTATGGACCTGTAATATAGAATAAGCAGCAAAAAAGAAAAATTATTTGTAAAGAAAAAATACTTGACACTAAAAAGAATCTATTGTATGATAGGCAAGGTGATGAACATGGATAAGCTTGCAAGACAGGCGTTGTTATATGATTTTTATGGAGAACTGCTCACAGAGCATCAACGAGGTGTATATGAGGAAGTAGTTCTGAACGACTTTTCGCTCAGCGAAGTAGCCGAAGATCAGGGAATCAGCCGTCAGGGTGTTCACGATCTTGTAAAGCGGAGTACAAAGATTCTGGAAGATTATGAAGGCAAACTTCATCTTGTTGAAAAATTTGTAACTATTCGTGAGAAAGTCCATGAGATTCACGGACTGACACAGGATTATGAGGGCAAAGATCTTAAGAAACTTATGAATAAGATCGGTTCTCTTTCCTATAGTATTTTAGAGGAGTTATAATACATGGCTTTTGAAAGTTTAACTGAAAAACTGCAGAATGTATTTAAGAATTTGCGAAGCAAAGGACGTCTTACAGAAGCAGATGTGAAGGCAGCTTTAAAAGAAGTAAAAATGGCACTCCTGGAAGCAGATGTCAGTTTTAAAGTGGTAAAACAGTTTATCAAGTCAGTTCAGGAACGGGCGATCGGTCAGGATGTGATGAATGGTCTGAATCCGGGACAGATGGTTATCAAGATTGTTAACGATGAACTGGTATCCCTGATGGGAAGCGAGACGACAGAGATCGTTCTTCGGCCCGGTGGTGAGATCACAGTTATCATGATGGCTGGTCTTCAGGGTGCAGGTAAGACAACAACATCGGCAAAGATTGCCGGTAAGTTGAAATCAAAAGGAAGAAATCCGCTGTTGGTAGCATGTGACGTATATCGTCCGGCGGCCATCACCCAGCTTCAGATCAATGGAGAGAAGCAGGGCATAGAAGTATTTTCCATGGGTGATAAACAAAGCCCGGTCAATATTGCGAAGGCGGCAATTGAACACGCTAAAAACCATAACTTCAATGTTGTGATTTTAGATACAGCCGGAAGGCTTCATGTTGATGAAAACATGATGCAGGAGCTGATTTCGATTAAAGAAGAAGTTCAAGTGGATCAGACCATATTGGTTGTAGATGCTATGACAGGTCAGGATGCGGTGAACGTATCTGAAAGCTTTAATCAGAAGGTTGGCATAGACGGCGTTATACTTACAAAGCTGGATGGTGATACCAGAGGTGGAGCAGCTCTTTCTATTAAAGCAATCAGCGGCAAACCAATCCTCTATATAGGTATGGGAGAAAAACTTTCTGATCTGGAACAGTTTTATCCTGATCGTATGGCTTCCAGGATCCTTGGCATGGGAGATGTGATGAGCCTGATAGAAAAGGCACAGCAAAACATCGATGAAACAAAGGCCCGGGAGATGGAGCAGAAGATCAAGAAAGCAACCTTTGGCTTTGATGATTACCTGGAAAGTATGAACCAGATGAAAAATATGGGTGGTATTTCCAGCGTATTGAATATGCTTCCTGGTCTGGGAAACAAAGCAAAAGACCTGGAAAGTATGATCGATGAGAAGGACATGACAAGAAAAGAAGCGATTATTCTTTCCATGACACCGAAAGAACGGTCGAATCCTGATCTTCTTAATCTTTCCAGAAAGAAGAGGATAGCTCTTGGTGCAGGTGTGGATCTGGCGGAAGTAAACCGTATGGTGAAACAGTTTGAACAGACGAGAAAGATGATGAAACAGATGCCCGGAATGATGGGCGGTAAAACCGGCAAAAGAGGAGGTTTTAAACTTCCCTTTTAAATAATAGCAAGCAAATATTTTAAGGAGGTGAAAGTTATGGCAGTAAAAATCAGATTAAGAAGAATGGGTCAGAAAAAGGCACCTTTCTATAGAATCATCGTTGCAGATTCCAGATCTCCTAGAGACGGAAGATTCATCGAAGAAATCGGAACATACAACCCAAATTGTGATCCGAGTGTATACAAAGTAGATGAAGAAGCAGCTAAAAAATGGTTAGCTAATGGAGCTCAGCCTACAGAAGTTGTTAACAAAATCTTCAAATTAGCTGGTATTGAAAAATAATGCAGAGCCGTAGGGACTGCGGAGTCGTCTTTGCCTGGTGCGTTCTTCCATTTGGAAGAATGACCTGACAAATGCGTGGAGGTGCGTAATGAAAGATTTAGTAGAAGTAATTGCAAAATCCCTCGTGGACCATCCGGAAGAAGTTGTTGTAACACAGACTGAAGAGAGCAATGCGATTTTAGTGGAGTTGAAGGTGGCACCTTCCGATATGGGCAAGGTGATAGGCCGTCAGGGACGCATCGCTAAGGCAATCCGCACGGTTGTGAAAGCTGCTTCCTCCAAGTGCGACAAGAAGGTTGTAGTTGAAATTCTGCAATAGCTGATAGAAATGAGGATGTAGCTTTTGAGCTATATCCTTTTTGTCATATAAGGATAATCTTTCACCGAATGGTGAAATGTAATATAGAGTAAAGTATGCCGGAAAGTGCATCAGAATGGAGAATAAGATGGAAGATTTGCTGCAGGTAGGCGTGATCGCCAGTACTCATGGAATACGGGGAGAAGTAAAAGTATTTCCTACGACAGATGATCCTAATCGATTTGAAGAACTTGATGAAGTGATACTGGATACAGGACGGGAACAGAAAGTTCTGGAGATCACCGGTGTGAAATATTTCAAAAAGTTTGTGATCTTGAAATTTAAAGATATAGATAATATCAATGATATTGAAAAATACAAAGGAAAATCGCTTTTTGTGACGCGGGAGTCTGCTGCTGCGTTGGGAGAAGATGAATATTATATTGCTGATCTGATAGATATGAAGGTGGAACTTGAAGATGGAAGTTCATTTGGAGTTCTGACGGATGTGATAGAGACGGGAGCTAATGATGTCTACAGCATCGATACACCAAAATATGGAGAAGTATTGATCCCAGCTATCAAAGACTGCATCCTCGATGTTAACGTGGAAAATAAGACAATGAAGATACATCTGATGCCGGGACTGGTAGAAGAGCCAGTCAAAAAGAACGGGGAGGAATAGGGATGCATTATCATGTACTCACATTATTTCCGGATATGATCACCCAGGGACTTGGTACCAGTATCATCGGACGAGCGATGGAGCAGGGTTTTATACAATTGTCTGCCACTAATATCCGTGATTATTCTTCGAATAAGCATATGAAGGTGGATGATTACCCTTACGGCGGAGGCGCAGGAATGGTGATGCAGGCAGAACCGGTGTATGGAGCATATCAGTCTGTCGTCGAGAAAATCGGATATAAGCCAAGAGTGATCTATCTGACGCCTCAGGGAAGCGTATTTAATCAGTCTATGGTTGAAGAATTCGCAAACGAGAAGGACCTTGTATTTTTGTGTGGTCATTATGAGGGAATCGATGAGAGAGTTCTGGAAGAAGTCGTTACAGACTATGTCTCTATTGGAGATTATGTACTGACAGGCGGAGAACTGCCGTCCATGGTCATGATCGATGCCATCTCAAGATTTGTTCCGGGAGTACTCAGTAATGAAGAGTCTGCCCAGTTTGAATCTTTTCATGATAATCTTTTGGAATACCCTCAGTATAGCCGTCCGGCAGAATGGAAGGGAAAAAAAGTTCCCGATGTTTTATTGTCCGGCCACCATGCGAATATAGAAAAATGGCGAAGAGAACAGTCTATTTTAAGGACTCTCCTTAGGCGTCCAGAGCTTCTAGAGGAAGCCTCCCTCACCAAAAAGGAGAAGGAATATCTCGAGAAGCTTCGCCTTGAAGTCGGCAGGAAGATAGAAAATCCCGAATAAGAATAGAAGAATAAAACGCATAAAGTAATTTGAAAAACAGCATAGCAGCATAAGATGAAAATGGCATACATGTCAGAATATCCGCATATAGATATTACCAGTACAGGTGAGGAGGATATTCAGATATGGAGCCATTTGCTGTTTACAAAGATATACAAGCCCGAACAAAGGGACAATTTCTGGTTGGGGTGGTAGGACCGGTCAGGACAGGGAAATCCACATTTATCAGAAGATTTATGGAACTTTTGGCACTTCCGGCGATGGATGAGCTGCTAAGGGCAGAAGTAAGGGACCAGCTGCCGCTTTCCGGATCGGGAAAAACGATCACTACCGTTGAACCAAAGTTTATTCCAAAAGAAGCCATAGACATTACGCTTGATGAAGATATTCCTGTGAAGATACGCCTGATCGATTGTGTTGGATTCATGGTACCGGATGCTTCGGGGAATATGGAAAACGAGAGAGAACGGATGGTGAAGACACCCTGGTTTGAGCAGGAGATCCCATTTCACCAGGCGGCGGAGATAGGAACAAAGAAAGTGATCCAGGAACATTCTACCATAGGCCTTGTGGTGACCTGCGATGGTTCTTTTGGTGAAATTCCAAGAAAAAACTTTGAGGAGAGTGAAGAGAGAACAGTACAGGAACTGAAAAAACAGGGCAAACCATTTTTGATCCTGGTCAATTCACAAAAACCTTATAGAGAGGAAACACTAAGATTAGTGGAGCAGCTGCAGGATAAATATCAGGCGGCTGCTCTTAGTGTTAATTGCGAGCAGCTGAGGAAAGAGGATATTTTGCGCATATTGGAAAAAATTCTTTACGAATTCCCTGTGCATCAGGTGGAATTTTACATACCTAAATGGGTGGAACTTTTGGAAGAGACGCATTATATAAAATCGGATCTGCTGCAGCAGATAAAAAATATCATGGGTGAATTAAGATATATCAGGGATATTAAAAATGAGAATATGACGATTTCCAGTGAATATGTAAAAAGTACTATGATCGAAGAAATCAACCTGTCTAATGGTGTGGTAAAGGTTCGGATGGAGATGAAGGAGCCTTACTATTACCAAGTGATGAGTGAGATGACAGGTGTATTGATCACAGGTGAATATCAGCTGATCAATACATTGAGAGAGCTGGCGAAGATGAAGGAAGAGTATGTAAAGGTGCAGCATGCGATCGAAGCCGTAAGGGGAACCGGTTATGGAGTTGTGATACCGGAAATGGCAGAAATCAAGCTGGATGAACCAATGGTGATCCATCAGGGGAATAAGTATGGAGTAAAAATCAAGTCAACCAGTCCATCCATTCATATGATCAAAGCAAATATCGAGACCGAGATTGCTCCAATTGTAGGAAGCGAGGAACAGGCAAAAGATCTGATCGCATTCATACAGGAAAGTGCAAAGACACAGGATGGTATATGGAAAACCAATATATTTGGAAAATCGATAGAACAGTTAGTGGAAGACGGAATAAGAACAAAACTGGCGCAGATCAGTGAGGAAAGTCAGGTGAAACTCCAGGATACCATGCAAAAAATTGTAAATGACAGCAAAGGAGGAATGATCTGCATCATAATCTGAGGAAAAAGTAGTAAAAGATATGAATGAAGTGTAAAGGAATTGACAAGGAAATGTAACAAAGATATAATAAACTATAACGCGTAAATTACATGGAGAGAAAAGATAGGGGATGTACTTATGAAAAGAAAGATAGTCAACAGGCTGCTTGCCGGCTGTCTGGCCGCAGTATTGGTTGTACCGTCAGCAGTATGGGGAGCCGAAGAACAGCAGACGAACGCAGATCAGCCAGGCATTACTACGGAGGGAGAAAACGTAGTATCCGATATCACAGATGATATGGATGTGCTGTCTGAACAGTCATTAGATGCAGCAGCAACAGCAGTGGATGCCACAGCGGAAGATGGTTCAGGTAATGCAGCTCAGCCACAGGCAGAAGTGACGCCGGAAGTTCAGACTCCTCCTCATGCGGCAGGGTGGGCGAAAGAAGGAAATTACTGGGTATATTATTACAGTGATGGTACTTCGGCAAAATCCAAATTTGAAGATATAGAAGGAAAAACATATTACTTTGACCAGAATGGACATATGCTGACGGGTTGGCAAAAGATTGAAACTAAATGGTACTATTTTGAGTCAGGTGGAGCCATGGTGAAAAACCGTTGGCTCACCATATCGGGAAAAGATTATTATTTCTATGCCAACGGCATTATGGCTTCTGATGAATGGGTAGGAGAATACTATGTGAATGCCAGCGGTGCCTGGGAAGTTGGCAGGACAAAAGAAAGTATTACTGCAAAATCAGTTGAAAGATCGGGTTGGATACAGAGTGGAAACCGCTGGTGGTACAGACACAGCGATGGAAGCTATACCAAATCAAACTGGGAAAAGATCAATGGAAGATGGTATTATTTCGATGCTAATGGCTGGATGATAACAGGCTGGAAATTGATCAGTGGAAATTGGTATTATATGGATGCCAGCGGCATGATGGTAACAGGCTGGCAAAAAGTTGGTGGATCCTGGTATTACATGAATACCAGCGGAGCGATGCTGACGGGATGGCAGTGGATAGGCTCGAAGAGTTATTATTTCTATAATTCTGGAGTTATGGCAGCTGCAACATGGGTTGGCAATTATTACGTAGATGGCAGCGGCGCATGGGTTCAAAGCAAATCTTCAGCAGGCTGGGTACAGAGTGGAAACCGTTGGTGGTACAGACATAGTGATGGAAGCTATACCAAATCCAATTGGGAAAAAATAGAAGGAAAATGGTATTATTTTGATGCCAGTGGCTGGATGCTGACTGGCTGGCAGAAGATAGGCCAAAGCTGGTATTATCTGAACGGAAGCGGAGCGATGCATACCGGCTGGGTGAAACTGGGTGGTGGAAAGTACTATCTGAACGCAAGCGGGGCGATGTTGACCGGTTGGCAGAAAATAGACGGAAAATGGTATTACCTGAATTCTTCAGGAGTGCTGGCAACGGATACCTGGATTGGAAACTTTTATGTAGATGAAGAAGGCGTATGGAAAGAAGGATATACCGGTGGATGGGTGCAAAGTGCAAATCGCTGGACCTACGTGAATCCAGGTGGAAGTAACCCGAAGTCAACGTGGAAAACAATTTCAGGGACGGAATATTACTTCGACGCGGAAGGCTGGATGGTAACAGGCTGGCTCAAATCTGGAAGCAACTGGTATTATCTGAAAGAAAGCGGAGCAAAGGCATATGACTACTGGGTAGGAGCTACAGGTGTCGGCGGATATTATGTAAGCAAATATGGAACGATGGTAGCAGGGACTACATACAGCTATGGAGATTATATCTATACCTTCAACGGAAGCGGCCTTTGTACAGCGAGAGAAGTACGTTATATACAGGCGAAGGATGCAAATGGAAAGACATATAAGGTTGAAAAACAGTATTCGTCAGATCCGCAGGTGGGAAAAGATGTGACTGAGGATGAGTTTCTCGCAGCAGCAGTTTATGCAGAGTCAGGAAATCAGGGGCTGCCGGGTATGACAGGAGTTGCACTTGTCATGCTCAACCGCATGGAGAACGCATCCTATCCATCTCAGGCGAATATTATGATCTATCAGGCCACACAGTTTGAAGTTGCAAGAAATGGGGCACTTACCAGATATCTGAACAATATTAATGCCTCTTATATGACAAATGCCAAAGCAGCAGTAAAGGCTGCAAGAGCGACCATGGCTGCATACAAGAATAGTGGAACACCACGTACAGTATCGGGACTTACGATGCCGGCAGGAAAAAAAGATTTTAATTACATGGGATTTATGACTCCGGCAGCGTTTACAAATGCAAATCTGGATTGGAATAGAACAGAGGCATTTACATATCTGAATACTACGTTCTATACCACATGGATTAAGAAAAGCTGATTGACAGTATATGTGAAAAAGTTTATAATGTTGTCGTGAATTTAACGAATACAGGTCAGGGAAGCGGGTGAAAGTCCTGCGCAAGTCCGTTACTGTGAAAGCCAGATTACTGCCTGTATCCGAATATGAAAGCTTGCGGCAACCGAGGTTTCAGACGATACAAATAAAAAACCGTTGTCTTTTGCAGACAGCGGTTTTTTATTTATGAAATCATACCCTAGGATATAATGAGCGTTAGAGAGCCAACCTGCTTGCAGGATTGGCGAACGGCGAATGTCGATCGTGATAGCTGCAAAGCAGCGTCAAGCGCCGGAGGTGCGAATCACGATATAAAGATTCAGGAGGAGAATAAATGGAGCACCGGACAGGGCTGGAGATGTACTGTGTGATTGATGAGAAAAATAACAGACTGCGTTATGGCTACACGACAGGGTCTTGCGCTGCGGCAGCTGCAAAAGCGGCAGCGATGATGTTGCTAGGCGGACAAAAAGTGGAAGAGGTGCCTCTTGAAACTCCTAAGGGAATACTCCTGCATCTGCTGATAGAAGATATCCAGATCACCCCGGATGAAGTCGTCTGCGCGGTAAGAAAAGATGGTGGTGATGATCCGGATGCTACCCATGGAACTTTGGTATATGCAAGAGTATCACGTTTTGGGGAGAAAGGCATCAGCATCGATGGCGGAGTCGGGGTGGGTCGAGTGACAAAACCGGGACTTTCCCAGCCGATAGGAGCTGCAGCGATCAATGAAACACCGCTTCGGATGATCCGTGAAAACGTAGAAGAGATTTGCAGGATGTATGGCTGTCCGGGAGGTATCCGTGTTATAATAGAAGTTCCGGAAGGCGAGAAAATTGCAAAAAAGACTTTTAACCCAAGACTGGGGATCATGGGCGGAATATCAATCCTTGGAACAAGTGGAATCGTGATCCCTATGAGTGAGGCATCGCTGATCGCAAGTATACGGTTGGAGATGAAGATGCTGGTGGAAAACGGAGCCAGATATCTGGTCATAACTCCCGGTAATTATGGTCAGGTTTTTTCCGAAAAACAAAGAGATATAGATCTGACCTATTCGATGAAATGCAGTAATTATGTGGGCGAGACTCTCGACATGGCAAGAGAACTTGGCGTGAAAGGGATATTGTTTATAGCCCACATAGGAAAATTCATTAAAGTTTCCGGTGGAATCATGAATACACATTCCAAGAATGCGGATGCAAGAGCGGAACTGATGGCGGCAGGCGCGATCAGAGCCGGGGCAGGTATGGACGTAGTAAAGGATATTCTGGCGACCATAACGACAGAAGAAAGTGTGGATATATTGAAGGATCATGATCTGTTGAGCCAGACGATGGAACAGATCATTACAAAGGCAGAATATTATTTGAACAAGCGGGCAGGTGAAACTCTCGAGGTGGGGGCCATCCTTTTCTCAAATGTTCATGGACAGCTTTGCGAGACAAAAAATGTCACTAAATTAAAAGAACATATCAATACTCAAATAAAGAAAAATAAAAACTGATTGATGAAGGCGAGGATAAACATGCAGGGAAAATTATTTGGATTGGGAGTAGGACCGGGAGACCCGGAATTGCTTACGATAAAAGCACTTAGGCTGATCAAAGAAAATGATGTGATCGCAGTGCCGGGAAACGAGATTAAGGAGAGCGTGGCATATAAGATCGTAAAAGGTGTATACGAGGAACTGGACACGAAACAATTGATTTCAGTTGCCATGCCAATGACAAAAGATAAAGCAGTTCTTGAAGCAAACCACCAAAAGGCAGCAGATGATGTAACCCAATATTTGAAACAGGGGAAAAACGTTGTATTTCTTACATTGGGAGATCCAACGGTATATTCCACTTACTTATATGTACATAAAAGAGTCATAAACATGGGATATGAAGCTGAGATCGTAAGCGGGATCACTTCATTTTGTGCTGTGGCAGCCCGGCTTAATATGGGTCTTGTGGAGATGGCAGAACCACTTCACGTGATTCCGGCAACTTATAAGGCAGAGCAGATGGATGAAGTTTTGAAGCTTCCGGGAACCAAGGTACTTATGAAAACCGGGAAAAAGATGAAAGACGTTAGAGAGAGTATCCTAAGGAGCGGGCAGAATGCAGTTATGATTGAAAATTGTGGTATGCCCGAAGAAAAAATATACTGGAAGGAAGAAGATATTCCAGAGAGTGCAGGGTATTATTCATTGATCATCGTGAAAGAAAATCAGGACAAATAAACAAAGACAAACAAAGGAGAAATGGTATGATACATTTTGTTGGAGCCGGATCAGGAGCACCGGACTTGATTACAATAAGAGGAAAAAAATATCTGGAAGAAGCAGACGTGATCATCTATGCCGGCTCTTTGGTAAATCCGCAGCTTTTGGATTATGCAAAAGAAGGCTGTCAGATATATAACAGTGCAAAGATGACATTGGAAGAAGTACTTGATGTGATGTATGGAGCGGAAGAAAAGGGAATTACAACGGTACGTCTGCACACGGGAGATCCCTCTTTATATGGAGCAATCCGTGAACAGATGGATGTACTGGAGGAAAAGGGGATTTTGTTTGACTACTGTCCGGGAGTTAGTTCTTTTTGCGGAGCAGCAGCAGCACTGAACCTGGAGTATACCCTTCCAGACGTGTCACAGAGCGTGATCATTACCAGAATGGCAGGGCGGACAGGCGTTCCGGAAAAAGAAAGCATAGAATCCTTTGCAAAACATCAGGCAACAATGGTCATATTCTTAAGCACAGGCATGCTGGAAGAACTCAGTTTAAGACTGATCGCAGGCGGGTATACAAAAGATACTCCGGCAGCAATCGTCTATAAAGCCACGTGGGAAGACGAAAAAACATTTGTATGTACTGTGGGAACGCTTGCACAGACAGCAAAAGAAAATAATATTACAAAGACAGCACTCATGATCATCGGTGATGTGGTTGCTCATGGACATTATAACCGGTCGGAACTTTATAATCCTGCATTTGCAACAGAGTTTCGTGAAGCCAGCAAGTAGGGCGAAGGAAAGCGGGGAGCACAAAAGAAGGGCGAGGACTAAAAGAGCAAAAAGGGAGAGTGGTCATGAAGATTGCAGTTATTGCATTTACACAGAATGGGTACATTCTGGAAACAAAACTGATCATATTATTGGAAGGCTGGGGACATGAGGTTTGCGCTTATTTTAAGAGCCGCTGCACGAAGATTTCCAAAGATTCAAAAATCACTCAGCTAAATGAGACGCTAAAAGAATGGACGCAGCACTATTTTCCCAAAATGGATGCAATGATATTTATAGGAGCTTCAGGGATTGCAGTTCGTGCGATCGCCCCTTTTGTTGACAGCAAACGAAGTGACCCTGCAATTGTGGTACTTGATGAGCATGGTAAGTTTTCTATTCCATTACTGTCGGGGCATCTTGGAGGTGCCAATGAACTGGCAGGGCAGATAGCGGCGGGTATAGGAAGTCAGCTTGTGGTTACGACAGCTACCGATGTCAATCACCATTTTGCGGTGGATGTTTTTGCAAAGAAAAATAACCTGTGGATATCAGATATGAAGCTTGCCAAAGTAACCTCGGCTCTGATCCTTAATGGAGCCCGATTAAAGTCTGGAGCAGGGGATGGATTTTTTGAAAAAGAGGATTTTACTCCAGCTAAAGAACTTGATTTTTCAAAAGGAAACAGCCCGGATGGAAAAAAAGGTACATTCTGGATACAGCTTCCAAATATAGGTATCCTGCATCTTGTACCGAGGTGTGCAGTAGTTGGGATCGGATGCAGAAAGGGTGCACCAAAAGAAATCATTGAGGAGAGGGTACAAAAAGTCCTTGATGAGTATGGGATATCAAGTCAGGCTGTATCTTGTGTGGCAAGTATTGATCTTAAGAAAAATGAGCCTGGACTTCTTAGGTACTGCAGCGAATACAAATATCCATTTATTGTATACAGCAGCGAAGAATTAAAAAGCATAAGAGGAAATTTTACCCCTTCGGAATTCGTAAGTAAGGTCACAGGGGTAGATAATGTGTGTGAAAGAAGTGCATTCCTTGCCAGTGAGGGAGGAATCATGATCATAAAAAAACAGGCATATGACGGGGTGACTGTGGCGTGTGCACTGAAAGAATGGAGTGTTGATTTTGAATAAATTATATGTGATAGGAATCGGACCGGGAGAATATGAACAGATGACAGTAAAGGCAATCCATGCGATGGAGAAAAGCGATGTGATCATCGGCTATACGGTCTATGTAGATCTTGTAAAAGACCATTTTGCAGGCAAAGAATTTTTGACGACACCAATGAAAAAAGAAGTGGATCGTTGTGTTCTGGCTTTTGATGAAGCGATGAAGGGAAAGACAGTTTCCATGATATGCAGCGGAGATGCCGGGGTTTATGGAATGGCAGGATTGATGTATGAGGTGGGAGTTGATTATCCGCAGGTAGAACTTGAGATCATCCCGGGTGTTACAGCGGCAACGGGCGGAGCGGCAGTTCTTGGTGCACCACTGATCCATGATTTTTGTCTGATCAGCCTGAGTGATCTTTTAACACCGTGGGAAAAGATCGAGTCGAGACTTTTAGGTGCATCTCAGGCAGATTTTGTTGTCTGCCTTTACAATCCTTCCAGTAAGAAACGTCACGATTATCTTATGAAGGCATGTGACCTTATGATGCAGTATAAATCACCGGAAACAGTCTGCGGTATCGTCAATAATATCGGAAGAGACGGCGAAAGCTGGAAAGTCATGACACTGAAAGAACTTCGTGATACACAGGTAGATATGTTTACTACAGTATGGATAGGCAATTCACAGACAAAAGTTGTAAATGGAAAAATGGTGACACCAAGAGGATATAAAAATGTATAAAGTTCTTGTATTTGCCGGAACGGTGGAAGGCCGGACGGTGGCGGAATATCTGAATCAGCATCGTATCCCTACAAGAGTCTGTGTGGCGACAGAATATGGAGAAAGCCTGCTCCCGCAGGGAGAAAACCTGATCATATCTCATGATCGGCTGACTTGCGAACAGATGGAAGAACTGATGCAGGAGATGAAGGATGGATTAGTGATCGATGCGACCCATCCTTATGCAGAAATTGTAACAGAGAATATCCAAAAAGCCTGTGAAAATACAAACACAAAATATTTTCGCGTAGTCAGGGGAGAAACTTCCATCGAGGACAGTATAAACCGCAGCAATGTAGTATATGTAAAAAATATACATGAAGCAGTAGAATATCTGGAAGAGACGAAGGGCAACATCCTTGTGACCACCGGAAGTAAAGAATTAAGCAAATACACGGCGCTTGCTGATTATCAGGAGAGGATCTTTGCAAGAGTACTGTCTCTTGTGGAGGTGGTGAATTCCTGTTCTAAGCTTGGGATAGAAGGAAAACATCTCATCTGCATGCAGGGACCATTTTCTAAAGAAATGAATGTGGCGCTGATCCATCAGCTGGATATCTCCTGGATGGTTACGAAAGAATCTGGTGCGGCAGGAGGATTTTTAGAAAAATATCTTGCAGCGAAAGATACAGGATGTTCTCTTGTGATCATCGGAAGACCGAAAAAAGAAGAAGGAAGCAGTTTAGAAGAATGTCTGGGATATCTAAAGGACAGATTCGATATACAAGAGTCAGACAGTCCGGCTGAAAGTAGGCAGATATCTTTGGTTGGAATAGGTATGGGAACGGATGATACACTTACCATGGAAGCGAAAAAGGCTCTTGATGAGGCTCAGGTGATCATTGGTGCAGGCCGAATGCTCAAACAGATGGAAGAACATGGGAAAGTGCTATATAACGCATATAAACCGGAGGTGATCTGTCAGTTTATCAAAGAGCATCCGCAGTTTCATAACATTGCGATCGCATTGTCTGGAGATGTGGGATTTTATAGTGGGGCTAAAAAGCTTATTTCTATGATAAAAGAGGAGTTTCCGCAGGCGGAGAGAAAAGTATATTGCGGAATTTCATCTATGATTTATTTTTGCGGGAAGCTGGAGCTTCCATGGGATGATGTGAAACCAATAAGTCTCCATGGTCTGCAGAGAAACGTGGTGGGATTATTGAAAAATCATCCGAAAATATTTGCGATCGTTGGAGATGAAAGTGGTGCAGCAAACGTATGTAAAAAACTTGTTTCCTATGGGATGGGTGATACGATCGTATCTGTTGGCGAACGTCTGTCCTATGCTGACGAAAAAATAGTCAGAGGATCGGCCAGAGATTTTCAGAACATAAAGACAGATGCATTAAGTGTCATACTTCTTGAAAACAGCAGCAAAATCACAAATATTGCAGTCCATGGAATACCAGATGAAGAATTTCTTCGGGACAAGGTTCCAATGACGAAAGAAGAAGTGAGAAGTATCTCTCTTTCGAAACTTCAATTGAAAGAAGATTCCGTGATCTATGATATCGGTGCAGGAACAGGATCAGTATCGATCGAGATGGCACTCCGGTCAGTGGATGGAATCGTATATGCGATAGAAAAGAAAGAAACAGCAATTGATCTGATCCGAAAGAATAAAGAAAAGTTCAGAGCAGATAATCTGGTGGTCATCGAAGGCCTGGCACCGGAAGCATGTGTGGAGCTTCCAGTACCAACCCACGCCTTTATAGGCGGTTCATCGGGGAATCTATGCGAAATCCTTGAACTGCTGCTTGCTAAGAATCCAAAGATCCGCGTGGTGATCAACTGTATTACTTTGGAGACGGTCAGTGAGGCGATAAGCGGCATCAAAGCTTTGCCTGTAACCGATATAGATATTGCACAGATAAATGTGGCAAAGGCCAAGAAAGCTGGAGCCTATCATTTGATGATGGGACAAAATCCGGTTTATGTGATTTCATTTACAGGAAATGTTGGAGATGCAGAGGAGTAAAGAGATGAGAGACGACAGAAAGATTCCAAGATTTCTTATAGGGGCATCAGCGAGCGGGAGCGGTAAGACTCTGATCACTTGTGGAATACTGCAGGTGTTAAAAAACAGAGGATTGTCTGTCGCATCCTTCAAGTGTGGTCCGGACTACATAGATCCGATGTTTCACAGCCGTGTGATAGGGACAAAAAGCAGAAATCTGGATACCTTCTTCACAGGAGAGGACACTGTAAGATATCTTCTGGCAAAAAATAGCAGGGAATGTGATATTTCAGTCATCGAAGGGGTGATGGGGTATTACGATGGGCTTGCCGGAATATCGGAGAGTGCCAGTGCATATGATGTGGCACAAAAAACAAAGACGCCGGCAGTTTTTGTGGTGAATTGTAAAGGAATGAGTGTTTCTGTGGTACCATTTATCAAAGGCTTTTTAGAATATAAGGAAGAAAGCATGATCAAGGGAATTATCCTCAATCAGGTTTCACCTATGCTGTACCCTAGAATGAAAAAAATGATAGAGGATAATCTCCCGGTTAAAGTTTTTGGATATGTGCCAACAGTAAAGGATTGTGTGTTGGAAAGCCGTCATCTGGGACTGGTGATGCCGCAGGAGATACAAGATCTGCAAATAAAACTTCAGGAATTTGCAGCTGTAATTGAAAAAACGATAGATATTGAGGGACTGATAAGACTGGGAGATACAGCGACTGGGTATGAACAGGTGCAGGCACCAAAGATTTATCATACATCGAATAAGATAAGACTGGCAGTGGCAAAGGATGAGGCTTTTTGTTTCTTCTATGAAGATAATCTGGAACTGCTGCGGGAGATGGGTGCTGAACTGGTGGAATTTTCCCCTGTTCATGACAGACGTCTTCCAGACAACATACAGGGAATGATACTAAATGGCGGTTATCCGGAGCTTTACGGTAAAGTACTGAGTGAAAATAAAGAGATGAAAACATCCATATATCATGCATTGAAGGAGGGGCTTCCTTTTACTGCTGAGTGCGGTGGTTTTATGTATCTTCATGAAGAGATGGAAGATATTGAGGGAAAGAGCTGGCCGATGGTTGGATTTATTAGTGGAAGATCCTATCGAACACCCCGCCTTACCAGATTTGGCTATATTACGATGGAGGAGGGAAAGGTTTTTGGAACTTTGCCAGGGGATATAAGAGCGCATGAATTCCATTATTTTGACTCGGAAAATTGCGGAGAGGCTTTCAAAGCAAAGAAGCCGCTGAGCGAAAGGTCATGGACATGTGTACATAGTACTGCTCAATATATGGCAGGGTTTCCACATTTATATTATTACAGTAATCTGAAAGTGCCGGAAGCTTTTTTGAGGGCATGTGAAGAAAGGACAGGAAGATGACTAATTTGGAGAAAATGTTGGAGAAGATCCAGCCGGTGAGCCTGGAAGCAGTTGAACGGGCATGGAATCACTGGAATAATATAGCTATCCCGCTCCACAGCCTGGGCAGACTGCAGGATACGGTAGTCCGTATCGCAGGGATGACTCGTTCGGAGAAAGTGGATCTTAAGAAAAAGGCCCTCATCGTAATGTGTGCCGATAACGGAGTGGTGGAAGAAGGAGTTACCCAGTCGGGGCAGGAAGTGACGAAGATCGTAGCAGAGAATTTTCTTCAGGAAAAAGCAACTGCAAGCATCCTCTGTCGTAAGGCAGGAGCAGATATTTTCCCGGTTGATATCGGTGTTGCATCCGATACTATTCTCATCAACCATAAGATAGCTTATGGAACCAAAAATATGGCAAAGGAACCGGCGATGACAAGACAGCAGGTTTGTGATGCGATAGAAGTAGGAATCTCCATGGTGGGCGAACTGAAAGAAAAAGGATATGGGATCATAGCTACCGGTGAGATGGGGATAGGTAATACTACGACCAGCAGTGCGATAACCGCTGTTTTACTGGATGCGGAACCTGAGAAGGTAACAGGAAAGGGAGCAGGATTATCAAGCAAAGGACTGGAAAAGAAGATCAATACAATAAAAAATGCGATAAAATCACATCAGCCGGATAAGAATGATGTAGTGGATGTGATTGCAAAGGTTGGTGGTTTTGATATTGCAGGACTTACCGGTGTGTTTTTGGGAGGTGCTTTATATCAGATACCGATCGTGGCAGACGGGTTCATATCCTGCACGGCAGCATTATGTGCTGTCAGGTTAAATGCGCTGGTAAAAGATTATGTGATAACTTCTCACAAGTCAAAGGAACCGGCGACGAACATGATCCTTGCGGCATTGGGTATCCCTGTATTTCTTGATTGCGATATGTGTTTGGGAGAGGGATCCGGAGCAGTGACGATTTTCCCGATCCTTGATATGGCACTTGCTGTCTATAACAGTATGAGCACTTTTGATGATAACGAGATGGAGCATTATGTGCCGCTGGCTTAGCTGGTGTCTTGGCATTATTTTGAATATCACATGGTCGGTACCTTGTACTGGTGTTGGATCAATATGAGAGATGGAGAACTAAAAAGATGTTTCATTTGATAACAGGAGGAAGCGGAAGTGGAAAATCTGCTTTTGCGGAAAGCTGCATCCTTGATTTTCAGGGGAAAAACAGAATATACATTGCGACTATGTTTCCTTTTGACGAGGAAAGCCATGTAAGGATACAAAGACATCGTAAGATGAGAAAAGAAAAATCATTTTCTACGATCGAATGTTATACCGGAATAGTAAAACTGGAGATTTCGCCGGATGCAGATATATTGCTTGAGTGTATGTCGAACCTTACGGCAAATGAAATGTATCAGGAAAATGGAGCAAAGGATCAGTGTGTGCCGCAGATATTGGCAGGGATCGATCATTTGATCACTCAGGCAAGGAATCTTGTTGTTGTGACCAATGAAGTTTTTTCGGACGGCAGACATTATGAGGAAGAAACAGAAAAATACCTGTATAATCTGGGGCGGATCAATTGTGAGATGAGTAAGATGGCAGACAGGGTCACGGAGGTTGTATATGGGATCCCGGTCAGATTAAAGTAAACAGTCGCGAGGAGCAGATGGTATGAAAAAGATATATAATAGTTTTTTAATTGCATTTTCCATGTTTTCAAAGATTCCTATGCCGCAGTGTGAGTGGACGGAAAAAAACATGGCATATGCAATGTGTTTCTTTCCGTGGGTTGGAGCGGTGATAGGGGCATTGACATGGGCATTTGGCATGTTTGGCATGAAAATCGGGCTGACGGAAGTTTTTTATACGGTGATCCTGGTATTGATTCCGTGGCTGATCACTGGAGGGATTCATCTGGATGGACTTTTGGATACGGCAGATGCGATGAGTTCTTATCAGGAGAGGGAGAGGCGGCTTGAGATACTGAAAGACTCCAATTCAGGAGCATTTGCAGTGATCACGTGTGTTGTGTATTTTATGTTTTACTATGGCGTATATAGTCAGGTGAGTGCCCGGGCACTTCCTATCATTGGACTTAGTTTTATTTTGTCAAGGACATTGAGTGCACTCGCGATCGTTACATTTCCAAAGGCAAAAAAAACAGGATCAGTATCTGCGATGGCACAGGGTGCACAGGATAAACAGGTAAAAACTATCATGATACTCTATCTTATCCTGATATTTGCTGGTATGATAGTAATAGATTGGAAGTTGGGGATCGTCTGTCACGGGACAGCATGGATCATCTATGGACTTTATTACAAAAAGTCGATGAAATACTTTGGCGGGACAACAGGAGATCTGGCAGGATGTTTCTTGTCAGTTTGTGAACTTATGATGGCCTGTGTGACAGTATTATCGGTTTTAGTCCTGTCATAGGGAGGTAGGATATGATATTAGTGATAGGCGGAGCGTATCAGGGAAAGCGGGCATATGCTTCAGAAAAATATGACATTGAAGAGAAGGATTGGACAGATGGAGAAAACTGCACGGAAGATGATATTTTGTGCAGCAGGGCAGTCTACAATTTTCATATATATATTCGGCGACAGGCAGAGTCAGGCATAGATATGACAAAGCTGGCAGAAAAAATCAAAAAGAAAAATCCGAAACTTATCATTGTAACAGATGAGGTGGGTTATGGGATCGTACCCATGGAAGCTATGGAGCGGACATGGAGAGAAGCTTGTGGACGTGTGTGTACTGTGCTGGCTTCGTATGCTGATGAAGTGATCCGTATCAGCATGGGCATAGGGCAGAAGATAAAATAGCGGAGGAAGAACAGATGAAGATATATCTTATCCGCCATGGAGAGACCATGGGAAACAGTGAGGAACGTTACATCGGAAGAACAGATGAGCCTTTGCTGGATGAAGAAAAAATCAGGCTGCAAAATAAAGTGATCCCTAAGGTGGAGACCGTATTTGTAAGTCCCATGCTCCGATGCCGCCAGACGGCAAACCTGCTTTTTCCAAAACAGCCGGTTAGGATCATGGAAGAACTGGCAGAGTGCGATTTTGGAGAATTTGAAAATAAAAACTGGAAAGAACTGACAGATGATCCACAGTATCAGGAATGGATAGATAGTAATGGGACACTGCCGTTTCCAGGAGGGGAAGACCCGATGAAGTTTAAGGAGAGATGCTGTCGTGCCTTTGCGAAAGCGGTGTCTGAATGTTTTAAAGAAAAGATAGAGACGGCAGCTTTTGTGATCCATGGGGGGACCATCATGAGCATCCTTGAACGATATGCAGTTCCTCAAAAGGAATTTTACGATTGGCATGTGAAAAATGGAGAGGGATATCAGATTGAAATTCTTTCATCCCTGTGGACTTCATCGAGAAGAGAGATATACCAGGTGATTTCTGAAAAATATGAATAACAGGAAGGGTTAGGGAAAGGATATGAGATTGAGTTTACTTGCGGTGGGTTTGGGATTCCTTCTGGATCTGTTGTTTGGGGATCCAAGGTGGCTGTATCATCCTGTACGGATCATAGGAAAAGGGATCACTTTATTTGAAAAGATATTAAGAGGGATATTTCCAAAGTCAAAAATGGGTGAGAGGATAGCAGGTATCCTGCTGGTGATCTTTATTGTGATTTTTTCAGCAGGTATTCCTTTTGTGATTCTTTCTTTGGCGTATGGATATCAGGTATGGCTGGGAACTGCCATCGAAGCATTTATGTGTTATCAGCTCTTGGCGACCAGATCACTGAAAGATGAAAGCAAAAAAGTATATGATGCACTGAAAAAGGGCGATATCGTAAAAAGTCGCCGTGCGGTTTCTATGATCGTTGGAAGGGACACCCAGGAGCTTGATGAACAGGGAGTAACAAAGGCCGCCGTTGAGACTGTGGCGGAAAATACTTCTGATGGGATCATTGCACCTTTGCTGTACATGGTCATAGGCGGTGCGGTCTTGGGATTTGCATATAAAGCGATCAATACCATGGACTCTATGGTTGGATACAAAAATGACAAGTACAGATATTTTGGAACAGCAGCAGCACGGCTTGATGATGTGGTGAATTATATACCGGCAAGGTTAGCAGCATGGATCATGATTCTTGCAGCATATACCAATGGAATGAATGGAAAGCAGGCCATGAAAATATATCGCAGGGACAAAAATAAACATGCCAGTCCAAATTCAGCCCATACAGAGGCCGTTATGGCAGGTGCACTGGAGATTCAGTTGGCGGGAGATGCCTGGTACTTTGGAAAGCTGCACAAAAAGAAATTTATCGGTGATCCCATAAGGCCAGTAGAGATAGAAGACATCCTAAGGTCTCATGAATTGATGTATGCAACTGCGGTTCTTGCATTCTTGATATTTGGAACGATAAGAACCTTGATAGAGATGGCGGGTTTCTTTTTTGGATAGACCAAAAGCAGTGCAATTATAACTTATGGATGAAGGAGACAGTAATGAAAAAGTACATACATGGAGGAGACATATACCGTCATCCGGATGCACTTGATTTTTCAGCAAATATTAATCCGTTGGGCACACCATTGTCCGTGGTGGAAGCGGCACAAAAAAGCATGTTTGATATCAGTCATTACCCGGATGCTTATCAGGAAAAATTAAAGACTGCCCTTGCACAGTACGAGGACGTTCCGGAGGAGTGGCTGATTTGTGGAAATGGTGCGGCTGAACTTATATTTACATTGGTTCAGGCCATACGCCCCCAAAAAGCGTTTATTCTGGCACCAACCTTTGCGGAATATGAGCAGGCACTGCGTGGGGTGGACTGCGAGATATACTATGAAACCTTGAAAAAAGAAAATAATTTTCAATTGGAGGAAAATTTTGTTGAAAAATTAAATCCTGAGATTGATATTCTCTTTTTGTGTAATCCCAATAATCCTACGGGATTATTGATCGATCATGATCTGCTGGAACGCATCGTAAGACGCTGCCAGCAGGAAAGGATCTGGCTGGTGGTTGATGAATGTTTTATTGATTTTGTATCAGAGCCAGAAAAAGAAACGTTAAAAAATATGATCAGCACATGTGATAATCTATTTATCTTAAAGGCATTTACAAAAAGATATGCGATGGCTGGTCTTCGTCTCGGGTACGGTATTACTGCCCAGAGAAGTCTGATGAATGCGATGGAACAGCGTATGCAGCCATGGAATGTATCGATTCCGGCGCAGGAGGCGGGTACTGCAGCCTTAAAAGAAAGTGCTTACGTTGACAGGGCGAGGAAGATCGTGGACGAGGAAAAAAAGTATTTGAAACAGGAATTAACGACCTTGGGATATACGGTTTATGATTCCAGGGCCAATTACATTTTCTTTTTTGGAAAGGCATCTCTTAGGGATGATTTGCTGAAAGAGAATATATTGATCCGTGACTGCAGCAATTATCCGGGACTTTCAGAAGGATATTTTAGAATCGCTGTGAGGACACACGAAGAAAATGAAAAACTGGTTGCAGCGATGTGGAAAGTGAGGAAAAGATAATGGCAAAAGCAATCATGATACAGGGCACGATGTCAAATGCGGGAAAAAGCCTTCTTGCAGCCGGACTTTGCCGTATCTTCAAGCAGGATGGGTATAAAGTGGCTCCATTCAAATCTCAGAATATGGCATTGAATTCTTTTATTACTGAGGAAGGGCTTGAAATGGGGCGTGCACAGGTAATGCAGGCTGAAGCAGCAGGAATCAAACCCTCGGTGCTGATGAACCCCATTTTATTAAAACCCACAAATGATATTGGAAGTCAGGTGATCGTAAACGGAGAGGTGCTGGGAAACATGAGCGCACGCGATTACTTTGCATATAAGCATAAGCTGATACCAGACATCATGAAGGCATATAACGCACTTTCAGAGGAAAATGATATCATTGTCATAGAGGGAGCTGGAAGCCCGGCAGAGATCAACCTGAAGCAGGAAGATATCGTCAACATGGGAATGGCAAAGATGGCGAAAGCTCCTGTTCTTCTGGTAGGAGATATCGACAGAGGCGGCGTATTTGCACAGCTGATCGGTACGGTGGAACTTCTGGAAGAGGATGAAAAAAAGATGGTAAAAGGCCTTATCATTAACAAGTTCAGAGGAGATAAGACCATTCTTGAACCTGGTGTGGTGATGCTTGAAGAAAAGAGTGGGATAAAGGTGGTGGGCGTTGCACCATATCTGGATATTGAAGTGGAGGATGAGGATAGCCTTACAGAGCGTTTTGATGGACATCAGGAAGTGGGTGTGATCGATATTGCGGTCATACGTCTTCCGAGAATATCGAACTTTACAGATTTTAATCCGTTTGAAAGCATGCAGGGAGTTTCTCTTCGGTATGTAAAACATGTGCACGAATTGAAAGATCCCGATATGATCATTCTTCCAGGAACCAAGAATACGATGGAAGATCTTGAGTGGCTTCGGGAGAGCGGCATGGAAGCTGCTATCTTGAAACAGGCATCCAGAGGGAAAATCATCTTTGGTGTCTGCGGAGGTTATCAGATGCTGGGAGATACTCTTTCTGATCCTGAGGGAGTGGAAGCAGGCGGGACTATGAAGGGCATGGGACTTCTTTCTATGGATACGGTCTTTGAATCAGGAAAGACAAGAACCCGGGTGACAGGGAGTTTCCAGAAAGTGGAGGGTGAACTTTGTGAACTCTCAGGTGTAGGATTGGAAGGATATGAGATCCATATGGGAGTGAGTACACCAAAGGAAGGTGCCCATGCGCTGACAAATATTCGGGATCATGCAGCTACAACCGACGAAAAATTGGATGGAGCATATGCTGCCAATGTGTACGGAAGTTATGTGCATGGTATCTTTGATAAGGAAGAAGTGCCGAAGGCGATCATCCGTGCCCTGGGAAGAAGAAAAGGGATTGATACGGAAGACATCACAGGAATCGATTTTGCAGAATTTAAGGAGCAGCAGTACGATATTCTTGCATCAGCTCTGCGGGAGCATCTGGATATGGATGCCATCTACCGCATATTAGATGAGGGAATCTGATCCTTTAAGTGCCGGCAAACAGGAGGAATAGAAAATTCATGAAAATAGAACTTGAAAATGTAAAACCCAGAGACATAGAAAGAAGAAGTTTTGAAATCATAACCAGTGAACTGGGAGAAAGAAAGCTGGATGCGGATAAGGAACTGATCATCAAGCGCTGCATCCATACCAGTGCTGATTTTGAATATGCAGACAGCCTTTGTTTTTCAAAGGATGTTGTTTCAAAAGCAATTGAGGCGATAAAGAACGGTGCCTGCATCGTGACAGACACACAGATGGGAAAATCGGGGATTAACAAACGTTCGCTGGCAAAACATGGAGGCGAAGTATACTGCTTTATGTCTGATGAGGACGTAGCGGCTACAGCCAAAGAAAATGGAACAACAAGGGCGACCGCCAGTATGGACAAAGCAGCAGCTATGGATAAGCCATTGATCTTTGCCATCGGGAATGCTCCCACAGCACTGGTCCGGCTTTATGAGCTTATACAGGAGGGGAAGATCAAACCTGCACTGATCATCGGTGTTCCGGTCGGGTTTGTTAATGTGGTGCAGTCAAAGGAACTGATCATGGATACAGAGATTCCATATATCGTTGCAAGGGGAAGAAAAGGCGGAAGCAATATTGCTGCCTGTATCTGTAATGCACTTTTGTATATGATCGATGACAGCAGAGAGTGATCAGTGAAAGAATCGTGGTATTAAGCGAATAGTAACAGGTTTGGAGATGAAACAGTTGAAAGAAAAGGAACAGAAACAAAAAGATCCTCCTTTTTTATTTGGTGAGTGTCACATGCACATCTTTATGAATGGAGTTAATTACAAAGAGGCTGTACAGGCCCAGGAACATGGAGTCGATGAAAGTGTAATCCGTGCTAATTTTGAAGCTTACAAAAAAAGAGGGATCACCTGGCTTCGAGATGGCGGTGATAAGTACGGCACTTCTAAAAAAGCCATGGAAATAGCACCGGAGTATGGTATCACTTACCGCACTCCGGTATTTGCAATTCATAAAGCAGGTCATTACGGCGGGATTGTCGGAAGAGGCTACCATGATATGAAAGAATATCACCGCCTGGTCCAGGAAGTTCGCCGGGAGGGCGGACATTTTGTCAAAATCATGATATCCGGAATCATGGATTTTGATCATGGAGGATTAAGTGAGGATTCTTTGGATGAAAAAGAAATATGTGAGATGGCTCATATTGCCCATGAGGAAGGATTTTGTGTGATGGCACATACAAATGGCAGCAAGGCGGTAAAAGCCGCAGTAAGGGCTGGCATAGATACCATAGAACATGGGAACTTCTGCGACGAAGATGCACTTCGTGCGATGGCAGATTCTGACACGATATGGGTTCCAACGGTGGTCACAGTGAAGAATCTTCTGGGAGACAGCCGCTTCCCGGATCCGGTAGTGAGGGATATATGGGAAGGGCAAAAAAGAAATCTTCACCGCGCTTATGAACTCGGTGTTAAGATGGCATTGGGAAGTGATGCCGGGGCATACCGTGTCCTCCACGGACAGGGACTGCTTGATGAATATCAGGCATTTAGCCAAGTTTTAAAACAGGATTTTCCAGAGTGGGAAGAGAAAATCCATGAGACAGATCATCTGATCAGGCAGAAGTTTTAAGCTTGATCTCATAAAATAGATGCAAAGAAGAATATTTTCTGTTATAATCTTCTTTAGCAAAAATGAAATACGCAGTCAAAGGAGAAATTATGTATCAGATAATAACAGATGGTTCCTGTGATCTAGGACAGGAACTGGCAGAAAAGTTGGGAGTGGAAGTTGTTCCGTTCTATGTTTCCGTAGATGAAACAGTTTACAAAAAGGAGATCAAGGAGGTTGGCGTCAGAGAATTTTATGAATACATGATCGCAAATCCCAAAGTTTTCCCAAAGTCGTCACTGCCATCCGTAGAAGACTACATCCAGATTTTTAAAAAATATGTTAGTCAGGGTATCGATGTCATCTGTATCTGTATTACGACAAAGTTTAGCGGCTCTTACAATTCGGCATTAAATGCAAAGCAGATCATAGAGGAAGAATATCCCGAGGCCAGGATCAAGGTAGTAGACTCGACGGTGAATACGGTACTGCAGGGGACACTGGTTATGGAACTTGTAAAATGTCAACGTTCGGGAGCATCTTTTGAAGAACTTTTGGACACGATTGAAAAGATAAAGTCAACCGGCAGGATTTTTTTCACAGTAGACAGTGTGGATTATCTTACAAAAGGCGGAAGAATTGGGAAGTTAGCCAAGATCGCTACTGGGACTTTGAATATTAAACCATTGATCGTACTGAAAGAAGGGGAAATATTCCCAAGCGGGATCACCCGCGGCCGGGCCAGTGCAAAAAAGAAGGTCATCAATCAGACGATCAAATACATCAGTGAAAATGGAAATGATCCGGATCGTTTCGCAGTCAATGTTGGTTATGGCTATGATAAAGAAGAGGGCGAAGAATTTAGACAAGCCTTTATCGGTAAGCTGAAAGAAAAATGGCCGGATACGAAGACAGAAGTAGGGATTCTTCAGATCGGTGCAACGATAGGTGTACATACGGGACCGTATCCGTTGGGATTTGGTATTATAAAAAAGGCTGATTAATATAATAAGATAGATAGGACTATGGTATCGCCGTGGAACGAAACCCGATGAAACCGATGCAAATGAAAAAGGTCTGTCCGCAGAAATATTTTACTGCAGACAGACCTTTTTATGGGCAAAATTTATGATGTCTAGTTGTGTTTATTGGCTTCGATCACATCCGTCACATGCCGAATGAACAATTCCTGAACAGCGGCGTATTCTCCCAAACCTTTCAGACAACAGACCACTTCGAACCCATTCGCTTCAAACTGGCATCGCCAGGAGTCAGGATCATCTCCCGCCATATCATTTTGTGCATGATCGCCGGCTACGATCATAAAGGGTGCCAGATAAATGCGTTTGGGGTTCTGGACTTTGATAAGTTTTAAAAGTGTTTCCATGGAAGGATAAGCTTCCACTGTACCAAGGAATATATTTTTATATCCTTTGTCCTTAAATGAATAATCAAGGGCAGCATAGATTGAATTGGCGTAATGGGTGGTACCATGTCCCATAAGGACCAAGGCCTCATCGTCGGCAAGAGAAGGAAATTCCTGATGGATCGCTTTGATCATATCCCAGCCATCTGATTCACTGGTGAGGAGAGGAGTTCCAAAGGAGATACTATGGAAACTCTCCTGGTAAGAAAGTGCATCCTCCTTCATAAGATCATTTTCGATTCCATTAATCACGTGGGTAGGCTGAACGATCACATCGGTGATGCCATCTTCTTTCATCTGTGCCATAGCTTCTTTCACGTTATTGATCTTTACACCATCTCTTTTCAGGATCTTTGCCATGATCATCTTACTTGTCCAGGCACGGTAAATCTTGTACTCAGGGAAATGTTCACCAATGCGGGATTCAATCTTATCAATTGTTTTTTCTCTGGTTGGGTTAAAGCTGGTGCCAAAGCTGACGACCAGGATTGCCTTCTTTTGTTCTTTCATAGGGTGGGTTCCTCCGTGGTATGTTCGTTCGCTGATGGAAGCAATATAGCCTTCAAGCTGCTTTAAATTTCTCGGCAAGGGTAAGGATGCTTTTAGCAGTCCTTTTTTACATAAGCTTTCAAAAAGCTCCAGACAAGCCGGCTGTTCCAGGTTGGTGGCAGCAAGGGCAGTCTTATTGGAAAATACTTCCTGAGGAGTTCCCTGCATCAGTACTTTTCCATCCTTGAATAAAAAGATATCATCAGCCCAATCCATGGCATAATTGACATCATGAGTAGAAATCATGACGGTGATACCATTTTTAGTGAGCTGGTCTACAATCTTATTGACCATCGTTGTGTGACGTGGATCGAGGGCAGCCGCCGGTTCATCAAGGATAATGATATCAGGATTCATCACAAGGATATCAGCGATGGATACCTGCTTTTTTTGACCGCCGCTCAAGGCATGGGTCGGTTTATGACGAAAGGGTGTGATCTCCAGATAATCAACAACTTCATCCACTTTTTTCCGTGCAGTTTCCTCTGAGACGCCAAGATTCAGGATACCAAAGGAAATTTCCTGAAATACACTGGCAGAAAAAAGTTGATTATCAGGATCCTGAAAAACGATTCCCACCTTGCTGCGAAGAGCGAGAAGCCCTTTTCTCGAATAGTCGATCGGGGTACCGTTATAATATAAGGTACCGGAAGAAGGTTTATGGATGCCGTTACAGCAAAGAAAAAAAGTTGATTTTCCAGAACCATTTGCTCCCATGAAGGCTATTTTGTGTCCTCTCTTGATCTCCAAAGACAGCCCATTTAATGAATGAGTTTTCTCATCATCGTAGGAAAAATGCAGATCATCAGCTTTTAAGATAATATCATCACTCATAAGAAAATTCCTTTCCCGATTATAAATAGTAAAAGTAAAGTATCAAATATAATAATCGCCCATATATGTTTCCTGCTAGGCGGATAATTTTCGTTTAACACATGGAGCGTACCATCGTAACACCGTGATTCCATCGCATCATAAAGAACATTTGCCCGTTTAAATGATCGAAGGAGCAGTACGGAAGCCATAGCACCGAAGGACTTTAGTGAAGTTTTGTAGTCCTTATTGCCAAGGCGTGAATGCTGAGACTGGGTGATCGCGGAGGAGACACTCAGAAGGACAAAGATAAAACGATAGATGAGCATCATCAGTTCTACCAGTAATTTGGGACAGTGCATTTTCCCAAGTACATTCATAATATCAGGCATAGGAGTATTGAAAGATAAAAAATACAGGCAGGATACAGAAGCCAGCGCAGTAAGTATCAGCTGCACAGCATAGAAAAAAGATTCCCAACTGCTGGTGATATACCAGGTTCCCACAGGGATGGCAAACAGATCCAAAGGCGTGTGGGAAAGATTGAACATGATAGCCAAAGTGCTTAATATCAGAAAAGCCAAAGGGACACTCATAAAATGAATATAACGGAAAAAGGGGATTCCGCCCCGATAAACGGTCAGAATCCCTGTAACTGCCAATACGATACATGCGACTGCAATCGAACGACTCATCACACACAACAGTAAGGTGATGACTGCAAACGCAAACTTTTCCCCGGCGTTTACATATCTAAGCTTGGAATTATAGCAAAGCTTATCAATAGTGATCATGTAAAACTCCTTTCAAGCTATTCGTCCTTCATCCATTTCTTACGCTCTACAAGGCGTCCCATACAAAATGCGATGATTCCCACACCAATACCTGTCTGCAGGCAAAACAGCAGACTTTCTACTTCACCTGGAAGTTCACCGCCGATGATATTCTCGATCAGTGGTGCCGCGATTGGTTCAAAAGAGGAATCCACTTCCTCAACAACAGTGCTTCCTGCATCGTCAGAGCCACCAAATTCCGCATCTTTAAGAGCAAAAAGAGGAACGAAGGCGATCAGTATGACCAAGATCAGCAAAAGGATAACAATAGTTCTCTTTTTCATATCAGCGTCCCTCCTTCATGAATCCAATAGAACGAAGTTCCGGTTTTGCATAAGTTTCCAGTGCCATGATGATCATACAGGTAATGATGCCTTCGATCACAGCAAGGGGAACCTGAGTTGGGGCAAATACCAGCATGAACTTACCCAGGGCGCCCATGATCGTAGTATCTGCATGATGGGAAAGAGCCAATTGTACAGCTGTTACACAGTAGGTAAACAGATCTCCGAGACAGGCAGCAAGAAATACAGAAACATATTTGTTGACTTTACATTTGCTGCAGAGCTTATAGATGCCAAAAGATACCAAAGGTCCGGCGATCGCCATAGAGAACGTGTTCGCTCCGATCGTTGTCAGTCCGCCGTGAGCCAGAAGGATTGCCTGAAACAGCAGGACGATAAGTCCAAGGATGCTGACTGCAGCAGGGCCAAACAGGATGGCACCAAGGCCGGTACCTGTCATATGAGAACAGCTTCCGGTAACAGAAGGAATCTTAAGTGAAGAGATCACAAAGATAAATGCACCTGACATTGCAAGCAATATAAGTGCTTTGCGGTTCTCATCCAACACTTTTTTGATGGACATAAAACCGGCAGCAAGAAATGGAAGACAGACTACACCCCAGGCAATACAAAAGCCTACAGGGAGATAGCCCTCCATGATGTGCATGGCACTGGCGGTCGGCATAAGCCCGAAGTACAGTGAGAATGCGCTGATAACAGCAAGAATACGTTTTTGTTTGTGAGACATTTTTTTCTCCTTTCATCCCATTAAAATATTGTTGTACTTCTATTACAGGAAATGAACCCCCATAATAAAAAAACGTCGGATCGCAGGAAATAGCCGATCGACGTTGTGGGATAATCTTCAGTATTATGGCGGACCGGAATACTGATATATTCATGATCAGACCCAAGGATAATACTGGACAATCCTACACTCAGTCATCGTTCGTAACATAAGTGTAATATCGTGTGTTGGGCAGGTCTTCTGGCTTCGGAGTCATCATATTGTTTCGCCTTCCCGGTTTCCCAGTGACATCATGAAACATACTCGTCCTTTACAGCGGCGTGACCGCGGGGGAATAAAAACCCCTCTTTCCTCTTAGCCTGTGGAAGAAAAACACAGGAACCTCATCACATTCAATTAAAGACAGTGTAACGCAGTTGATTTTGAATGTCAATTTAAAATGGGATTTCATTTTAAATTGACTTGTGTTATCATGGTTCATGATAAACAATGGAGTAACTATTTTTAGTAATAATAACGTGATAAATATTTCCGGGAGGAACATAAGATGAGTATATATATGGTGGGAGTTGACCATACGAAAGCAAATGTGGACATCCGAGCATTGTTTTCCTTTACAAAGAGAAATGCTGTGGCAGCGATGGAAAGATGGAAAAAGCTCTCCGGGATCAATGGCTGTGTGATTTTATCAACCTGTAACCGAATGGAGTTATGGGTCAGTACAGAGGATGAATGGAATGGATCACTGCTGGAAGAGCTGTGCAAATTAAAAGAAGTCGATCCGACGCAGTATGAGTCCTATTTTGTGGCAAGAGAGGGAGCAGAAGCTGTAGACCATCTGTTCCATCTGACCTGTGGGTTAAAGTCCATGATCCTGGCAGAAGATCAGATCATTACACAGGTAAAGGATGCCCTGGCACTGGCAAGAGAGAATTATGTGACCGACAGTGTTTTGGAAGTTCTGTTTCGAAAAGCGATCACAGCAGGAAAAAAAGTCAAGACAGATGTAACTTTTTCAAGGGCAAATCAAACGGCCATGGATCAGGCGATAGAGATGCTGGAAGCCAGGGATTTTGCCTTGAGTGGGAAAAAGTGTATGGTGATCGGAAATGGCGAGATGGGGAAACTTGCTGCCCAGTCACTGAAACGTGCTGGTGCGGATGTTACTGTAACGGTACGTCAATATAGAAGTGGAATTGTAACAATACCTATGGGATGCTCCCGTATCAATTACGGAGAACGTCTGGAATACCTTCCGGAATGTGATCTGGTAGTGAGTGCTACCGCAAGCCCCAATTATACTCTTACCCGGGAACAGATCGATGCTTTGAAAATTGAAAAGAACATTATATTTATAGATCTTGCTGTCCCAAGAGATATGGAACCGGAACTATCGGAACTTTCTCAGGTAGTATTATATACGATTGATGATTTTAAATTATCGGGACCAAGCGAAGGAATGCTGCGGTCGATGGAACAGGCAGAATCTATTCTGAAAGAAGAGATGGATGAGTTCTATGTATGGTTTAACGGAAGAGATGTGATACCCCGGATCCAGGATATCCGGGCAGAGGCGGTTACGGATCTGAATCTGAGGCTTCATAAGATCCTTAATAAACTTCCGGTAAATGAAAATGAGAGAAACGAACTTGAGGCAGCGATCAACACAGCGGCAGGAAAAGTAGTGACCAAGATGATCTTTGGTCTTCGCGATGCACTGAAAGAAGAAGAATTTTTAGATTGTGTGGAAGGACTGGAAAAGATATATGGCGAATAAAGGTTATTTTCCATTGTTCATGGATATCAGCGACAAAAAGATCGTTGTAATAGGAGCGGGTGCGATAGCATCCAGAAGAGTGGCGGTACTCAGTGAATTTTGTGATCATATCACGGTAGTAGCACCGAAGATAGACAGTAAAATAGAGGAACTTGAAAAAGAAAAAAAAGTCACTGTAGTGAGGCGGGAGTACCAAAGAGAGGACATCTATGATGCATGGATGGTCCTTGCAGCGACAGATGATGATAAATTAAATGATGGGATCTACAGTGTGGCCAAATGTCTTGGAGCACTGGTAAATATAGCAAGTAATAAGGAAAAATGCGATTTCCATTTTCCGGGTATCGTGAAAAAAGATTCCTACGTGATCGGTGTCAATGCATCCGGAAAGGATCATCATGGTGCACGCCGGTTAAGGGAAGAGATTGCCGGACTGATGGAGGAGAAAAATAAGATGGAGCGTATATGTATCGGAAGCCGGGAAAGTAAGCTTGCGGTCATTCAAAGTGAGATGGTGATGGATTATCTAAAAAAAGAATGCCCGGATAAAGAGATATCTCTGCTTACGATGAAAACAACGGGAGATAAGATCCTTGACCGCACTTTGGATAAGATTGGCGGTAAGGGATTATTTGTAAAGGAACTGGATAAGGCACTTCTTGATAAACGGAGTGATTTATCTGTCCACAGTCTGAAAGATATGCCGATGGAGACACCGGAGGAGCTGCCGATCGTTTCATTTTCCAAAAGAGAAGATCCAAGAGACGTTCTGGTACTTCCGAAAGGAAAGGAGACGCGAGATACGTCCAAACCAATAGGGTGTTCCAGTCTCCGCCGTATCCTTCAGTTAAAAGAACTATATCCGGATGCAGAATATAAAAGTGTCAGAGGGAATGTGATCACAAGATTAAAAAAGCTGGATGAGGGCGAATATGGTGCACTTGTTTTAGCTGCCGCAGGGTTGAAAAGACTGGGGCTTGAAGATCGGATCACAAGCTATTTTGAGCCGGAGCAGATGATACCGGCAGCAGGCCAGGGGATTCTGGCGATCCAGGGGCGGGCTGGAGAGGACTATTCATTTTTAAATCATTTTTCTGATAAAGAGGGAACTACTGCAGCCATATGTGAGCGGGCATTTGTACGGTATCTGGATGGAGGATGTTCTTCACCAGTGGCAGCCCATGCCATCGTAGAGGGTGAAAAAATCCATCTGATGGGGCTTTATTATCAGGAAAGTACAGGGAAATATAAAAAGGGATATCTGGATGGAACTGCATCCGAAGCAGAAGAACTGGGTATCCGTCTTGCAAAAAAACTGAAAGAGGACGTGGAAAATGAAAATGACAGGTAAAGTCTGGCTGGTTGGAGCTGGTCCGGGAGACGTGGGATTATTTACAATAAAAGGAGAACAGGTATTAAAGCAGGCAGAGGTTGTGGTATATGACAGCCTGGTCGGAGATGGAGTTCTGGCGCTCGTACCAAAGTCAGCACGGCTTATCAATGTAGGCAAAAGAGCAGGACACCACACCATGAAGCAGGAGATGATCAATCAGGTTCTTCTTGACGAGGCTAAGAAAGGCTTTCGCGTGGTAAGGCTGAAGGGAGGAGATCCTTTCTTGTTTGGCAGAGGCGGTGAGGAACTGGAACTCTTATCTGAAAATGATATCCCCTATGAGGTGGTTCCGGGAGTGACATCCAGTATCGCGGTTCCTGCATATAATGGAATCCCGGTAACGCATAGGGATTACTGTTCCTCTGTTCATATCATCACCGGACATAAAAAAGCAGGACAGGAATATAATATTGACTTTGAAGCCCTGGTGAGGACTGGCGGTACGCTGGTATTTTTGATGGGAGTGACTGCTCTTTCTGATATATGCAGCAATCTTATGAAGGCAGGGATGAACCCTGATATGCCGGCAGCTATCCTGCAGCAGGGAACAACTGCGGGCCAGAAAAGAATCGTGGCGACTGTTTCGACACTAAAAGAAGAGGTGGAAAAGCAGGGAATAGAAACACCGGCGATCATCGTAGTCGGCGGAGTTTGCGAAGTGGCAGATAAGTTTGCATGGTACGAAAAACTTCCTTTGTTTGGCTGTAAGGTGCTGGTGACAAGACCCAAAGAACTGATCTCAGTCATGGCAAAGAAACTGCGTACTTATGGTGCGGAGGTTTTGGAGCTTCCGTCAATTGGCGTGAAAGCGGTGGAAGATAAGAAAAGAATCCATGAATGTCTGGAAAAGCTGGAGAGTTATCAGTGGATCGCATTTACAAGTCCCAGTGGAGTAAGGATATTCTTTGAACTTTTGATGGAAAAGGGAAAAGATATCCGTGCACTTGGCAAAGTGAAACTGGCAGCTATCGGTCAGGGCACAAAAAAGGCCCTGGCAGAATATGGCTTATATCCGGATCTTATGCCCCAAATTTATGATGGTGAAGCACTGGGACGAAAGATGGCACAGGAATGTGAAGAAAATGCAAGAATCCTTATTCCAAGAGCAGCAATCGGCAATAAAGAGATCCTTCAGGAGCTGGGAAAAAGAAAAGACCTTATGGTGGATGATGTGGCGACCTACGATACGTATTATGAATCGCAGGAACTGATCGATGAGGTTGGTGAGTTCGAAAAAGGATCCATCGATTATGCGGTATTTACCAGTGCATCAACGGTAAAGGGATTTGTAAATGCAGTTCCAGGACTTGATTATACGAAGGTGAAAGCCGCCTGTATCGGAAAACAGACACAGGCAGCAGCAGCAGCTTACGGTATGGAGACTTATGTTGCAAAGGAGGCATCTATTGACAGCCTCGTGGAATTGGTTATACAATTAAGAAAGCTGTAACCATACAGCGGATAATTCGCTGCTGCACAGGAAGCAAACGGCAGCGAAAATTATGAGGAGATGAATATTATGGATATGATAAAAAGACCAAGAAGACTCAGAGGCGGAGAATATCTGCGAAAGATGGTAAGAGAGACCAGAATGGACAAGTCCTCCCTGATATATCCCATGTTTGTTCAGGAAGGTGTGGGAAAGGAAGAAGAAATCCCATCCATGCCGGGACAGTTTCGTTATAGTCTGGACAGACTTCCTTATGAACTCGAGAGACTCTCAAAAGCAGGAGTTGGAAGTGTCATGCTGTTTGGAATTCCGGATGTAAAGGATGATGTTGCCAGCCAGGCCTATGCACAGGATGGTATTGTGCAAAAAGCTTTGGAAGTTGGTAAAAAGCATTTCCCGGATCTGTATTATACAACAGATGTATGCCTCTGCGAATATACCTCTCATGGACATTGCGGCATGCTCTGCGGACATGAGGTGGAAAATGACAGCACACTGGAGCTTCTTGCAAAGACAGCAGTTTCCCATGTACAGGCAGGGGCAGACATGGTAGCACCATCCGATATGATGGATGGAAGAGTCCTTGCTATACGGAATGCCCTTGATAAAAATGGTTACAAAGAGACACCAATCATGTCATATGCTGTAAAATATGCATCTGCATTTTATGGACCATTTCGTGAAGCAGCAGACTCGGCTCCGTCTTTTGGAGACAGAAAAAGCTATCAGATGGATCCTCATAACAGCCGTGAGGGTGTGAAGGAAGCCCTTCTTGATGTGGAAGAGGGAGCAGATATCATCATGGTAAAACCTGCCTTATCTTATCTTGATATGATCACCAGGGTAAAAGAAGTTACCAATCTTCCGGTGGCGGCATACAGTGTCAGCGGAGAATATGCCATGGTCAAGGCAGCAGCCCAAAAAGGCTGGATCGATGAGGAGAGGATCATGTGCGAGATGGCAGTGAGTACGTATCGTGCAGGTGCTCAGATTTACCTTACTTATTATGCAAAAGAATTGGCAAAATGTATGGACGAAGGGAGAATTGGATAATGAGTGTATCAGACGAGTTATTTCAGCGTGCAGTGAAAGTCATTCCAGGAGGTGTCAATAGTCCGGTAAGAGCTTATGGCTCTGTTGGTATGACTCCCCGCTTTATTGAAGGTGCGACAGGACCGTATATTTTTGACGCAGACAGTAAAAAATACATTGATTATATTGGATCCTGGGGTCCGATGATATTAGGACACAACAATCAGGAAGTATTGAAACAGGTGATAAAAAAAGCAGAAAGCGGATTGAGTTTTGGCGCTGCTACTGAGATTGAAGTAGAGATGGCTGAATTTATCTGTGAGAATGTTCCATCTGTAGAGATGATCCGTATGGTGAACTCGGGAACAGAGGCAGTCATGAGTGCGATCCGTGCAGCCAGAGGATATACCAGAAGGAATAAGATCATTAAGTTTGCCGGATGCTATCATGGACATTCAGATGCCCTTTTGGTAAAAGCAGGATCGGGAGTTATGACAGCAGGAGTTCCAGACAGTGCAGGCGTTCCGGCAGGATGTACGGAGGACACACTGACAGCGGTATATAACGACATTGACAGTGTAAAAGCTTTATTTGAACAGTTTCCTGAACAGATAGCAGCAGTGATCGTAGAGCCTGTGGCTGCAAACATGGGTGTTGTGCTTCCAGAAGAAGGATTTCTTCAGGGACTTCGGGACATCACAAGTGCCAATGGCAGTGTTCTTATCTTTGATGAAGTCATTACAGGATTTCGTCTTGCTTTTGGCGGCGCCCAGGAGCGTTTTGGGATACATGCAGATCTGGTGACTTACGGAAAGATCATCGGCGGCGGTATGCCGGTAGGTGCTTACGGCGGTAAGAGAGAGATCATGGAGATGGTCTCACCACTGGGAGCGGTATATCAGGCAGGAACACTCAGCGGCAATCCGGTTGCCATGGCAGCAGGTATTACACAGCTTAAGATACTGAAAGAAAATCCGGATATTTATCAGAATATGCAGAAAAATGCAGATGAACTGTTTGAAGGAATGGCAGCACTGATCAAAAAATACGAAAAGCCATGGAAGCTGAATCATCTGGGATCTTTGGGATGCCTGTATTTTACGGAGCAGCCAGTGAATAACTATGAAGATGCAAAGAAAGCAGATACTGAAAAATTTGCTGAATATTTCCGCTATATGCTGGGTCATGGAATACATCTCGGACCATCGCAGTTCGAAGCCATGTTCCTGTCCAATGCTCATAATGAAGAGACCACAAAAGAAACATTAAGGATCTTTGAAGATTATCTTGCAGGAAGATAGGACACAGATCAACTTTAGCGAAAGGTGTTTTTATGACTAGAGAAAGTTTAACGGTAATAATAGTGATAGTCCTGATGGCAGCAGGTGCAGGGTTACTGATGCTCCGAGATAAGCGGCAGCATAGCAGATGGTTCCTTGGAAAACTGCATCGTCTGTGGGGCTCGGTGGCAGAAAGAGAATATACCAGTGAGGAATTAAACAGTATATCCCGGTATGCCCGGAAGAATCAAAATGGCAGATTTATGATCGATGATATCACGTGGAATGATCTGAATATGGATCAGATTTTTATGGTGATGAATACGACAGTTTCTTCCTGTGGTGAGGATGTTTTGTATAAGATGCTGAGGATCCCTGAATTTGACAAGAATGTTTTGGGGGAAAGAAATCGTCTGATCGAATATTTCCGTACCCATGAAACGGAGCGCATTCAGATCCAGATGCTGGTAAAAGAAGTGAGAAAAATGTCAGATATGTCCATGGCAGATTATATCTACGCTCTGAAGGACGTGGAACGAAAGGGCAGATTCAAATATGTGCTTTTGGCATGCCTGACGGTAGCTGCATTGGCGGCAGTAGTCATAAAACCGATACCAGGAGTATTTATTCTCATGGGTATGATGGGATATGATACTTATATACACATGAAAGAGTCTAAAAAGATAGAACCGTACCTTAATTGCTTTGTTTGTATCCTGCGTCTGTTAAAAGCAGCAGATGGATTTGCAAAAGTGAAAAACCCTGAGATTTCAGATTATCTGGAACGTATTGAGAAAAACAGAAAACAAATGGGAAGTTTTCGAAGAGGTGCGTTTCTGGTGGCATCTGTGAACTCTATACAAGATGGTCTGGAGGCTTTTGTGCTTTCTTATCTGAAGATTCTGTTCCATGTGGATATGATAAAGTTTTATTCTATGCTCAAGAATGTTGATGGTCATGAGGATGGGATCAATGAACTTTTTGCAGTCATGGGTGAATTGGATGCGCTTATTGCGGTGGCATCTTTTCGGGAATATCTGCCCTATTATTGTATTCCAAAGCTTCGTGAACCGGAGGAGAGAAAAGCTGGGGAACAGATATTTTCAGAGGTTACAGATCTGTATCATCCGCTGATTCCAAATCCAGTTGCCAACAGCGTAAAGATACACAGCGGCCTCCTTGTTACGGGATCAAACGCCTCTGGAAAATCAACATTTTTAAAGACAATAGCGATAAATGCAGTACTGTCGCAGACCGTGTTTACCTGTGTTTGTCATTCCTATTATTCGGATTATGTTAAAGTTATGACTTCTATGGCATTAAGAGATAATCTGGAGAGCGGAGACAGTTATTATATCGTTGAGATCAAGTCTTTGCAGAGGATAATTCTGGAATGCAAAAAGCAGGAGCCGGTTTTGTGCATTGTGGATGAAGTGCTGAGAGGTACAAACACCATCGAGAGAATAGCGGCATCTTCAAGGATCCTGAGATCACTTGCGCTGCCTCATGTGATGCCTCTTGCGGCCACTCATGATATTGAACTTTTTTATATTCTTGAAAAAGAGTATCAAAATTATCATTTTGAGGAAGAAATCAAAGATCATGATGTATTTTTCAGCTACACACTGATGAATGGACGGGCGACCACAAGAAACGCCATCCGCCTTCTGGAAATCATTGGTTACGATAAAGAAATCATTGAAGATGCACAGGAAGCGGCACGTAACTTTGAAGAGACGGGCATATGGAAATAACCTGAAAGTCGAGGGAGTATAATGGCAGTAAAAATATATACAGATGGAGCAGCAAGAGGAAATCCGGATGGACCTGGTGGCTATGGCTGCGTTCTCAGATTCGTAGACAGTAAGGGAAAACTTCATGAAAGAGAATTCTCAGCTGGCTATATTAAAACGACAAATAACCGGATGGAACTGATGGCTGCTATCGTTGGGCTCGAGGCACTGCTTCGTCCCTGTGAGGTAGAACTATACTCGGATTCCAAATATCTGGTAGATGCTTTTAACCAGCACTGGATAGACAGCTGGATAAAGAAAGGCTGGAAGCGCGGAAAAAATGAACCGGTAAAAAATATAGATCTTTGGAAACGTCTATTAAAGGCAAAAGAACCCCATAAAGTAACATTTATATGGGTAAAAGGCCATGACGGTCATGAGATGAATGAAAGATGTGATATCCTTGCGACCTCGGCGGCAGACGGTGATAACCTCCTGCCTGATCCGGGTATCGAAGGATAAAGTGTTTTGCTGCTGATCAATAAAGGGTACGCCTGCGAAATTCCCGGGGCGATATCCCTTTGAATCTATGGAATATCTCAGCATAGTAGCTGGAACCGCTGAAGCCTACTTTTAGTGCAATCTCTGTTACCGAAAGATCTTCTTTGATGAGAAGAGGGATACTTTGTTCGATTCTGTAAGAAAGAAGGTAGTTCATAGGTGTTTGGTGAAGTACCCGTTTGCAGAGGCGTCCGCATTCACCAGGACTAAGTGCAGCAGCCATGGAAAGATCTTCAAGAGTGAGCTTTTCCATATAATGTGTCTGGATAAAATCCAGCAGAGACTTGATATTTTGACGGTCTCTGCTGGATTTTTTTGTTACCGGGACAGAATAATTGGTATTGCAGCTTAGATGCCATAATTTCGACCAGCAGTTTACTACACTGGCAAGCACATCCAATTCCCAATTTTCCGGCTTATCTTTGTGAAGATAGTAGCATCTTTGGAGGAGAGAGAGGAACGCTGCCTGTTCTTCGTCGTCCAGGCCAAGATGGAAGGAAGGGAATGCTGTATTATCAAGAAGCGGCTGAACGTACTTTTGATAAATGAGGCTGCTTTCACTTCCATAGAAAAACTTTGGATGAAAAATAATAGAATGCATCCGTGTGCTGCCGTCTCCAGTGGGATAGCCGGAGTGGAGCTGGTTTGCATTGACAAATATCGCTTCACCGGGGGCAAGGTCATATTCTTCCAGGTTTACCTGATAGTGCAGATTCCCTTCCGTAACAAGAAGAAATTCTATCTCAGGATGCCAATGGGAAGGAATATAATATTGGCGTCCCTCCGTTGAAGGAGGAAAATAATCCTTATGGATATCCACAGGGAAAGAGTAATCGCCATGGATTGAATTTTCTTTGAGATTTTTTTCGACAGATACATTTGTGATTTTGCTCACTTTTGTTTCACCTCCGGGATATGTTTTGGGCAACTTTTTTTGGATGTTTTGAAAATGCTGATATTGTTATAAAAAACATCAATATTGTTGTAGAAATAAAAGGATATTGCTATTATACTTGGAATCGTTGAAAAGAACAAGAATAAATGAAGAAAAGAAATGACCATATGATATGGCAAGAGGAGCAAGTTATGAAGACAGAAACAAAAATCATGGGAAAAAGAATTGTTATGGCGATTGTGGGTATTGTATTGACCTGTATTTCTGTGGCATTTACAAAAATATCTGGATTCGGTGTGGATCCATACAGCGTTTTGATGTTTGGTATCGCAAAGGCAACAGGTTCAACGTATCAGGTAGTATTTTTGGTGGCATGTTCCATCTTGACAGTGATCGCATGGAAGTTTAAAAGATCACTCCTTGGACTTGCAACCATCATCAGCCTTGTATGCAGCGGAGCGATCGTTGATGTAGCAACTGGTGTGATGGAACATTTGGTAGGAAAACCAAATCTGGTAGTAAGAGCGGCACTTCTTGTGACAGGACTCATCATCATATCTGTTGCATCAGCTTTATATTATACCGCTAATCTTGGGGTATCACCGTATGACGCACAGGCACTTACCCTTGCAGACAAAACACCAGTACCATTCAGATTCTGCCGTGTGGCAACCGATCTGGTATGTGTAGCAGTAGGATTTTTACTGGGCGGAGATCTGGGAGTAGGTACTATATGCATCGCATTTTGCATGGGACCGGCTATCCAGGTATGCAGAGAACGTATCTCAGAACCGCTTTTGGAAGGAAAACTTTCATTTAACCTCTTGACAAAAAAACGCAGAGTTCGTATACTCAAGAATGTATTTGGCTTTAGAATGTAATGAGTGTTAGTGAGCCAGCCTGCTCGCAGGAATGGCGATCGTGATAGCTGCAAAGCAGCGTCAAGCACTGAAAGTGCGAATCACGATAATCAGTATCAATAAAAAGCGTTGAAAAGAATAAGTAACAGTGAGGAAAGCGTACAGAGAGGAGCCGGTTGCTGAGAGGCCCATGCAGAACTTATTGTGAATACCTCTTGGAGCTTCACACCGAACAGAGATAAGTAGGCTGTGACGGAAAGACCTCCGTTATACGGGTCAAAGTATTGGAAAAGATCCAGTCCCATAGATATTCATGTATAGGATGGAAACTTACTCTTGTACTTAATGAGGCAGAGAATGTGAGTTCTTCTGCAAATTTAGGTGGTATCACGGGATTTGTTATCTCGTCCTAAAAAAAGGGGCGGGGTTTCAAGTCCCTTTTTGGTGTTTCTATATTAATTAATTTGAGAAAAGGAGTCATACGATGAAAATTTATGATGAATTAGTCGCCCGCGGATTGATCGCCCAGGTGACAGACGAAGAGGAAATCAAGGAACTGATCAACAATGGAAAGGCTACCTTTTACATCGGCTTTGATCCGACCGCAGACAGCCTTCATGTAGGCCATTTCATGGCACTTTGCCTGATGAAACGTCTCCAGATGGCCGGTAACAAACCCATCGCCCTGATCGGCGGAGGAACAGGTATGATCGGCGATCCTTCAGGAAGAAGCGATATGCGCCAGATGATGACAGAAGAGACGATCCAGCATAACTGTGACTGCTTTAAAAAGCAGATGGAACGCTTTATTGATTTTTCAGATGGAAAAGCAATGATGGTAAACAATGCAGAATGGCTGATGGGTCTGAACTATATTGAATTTATCCGTGATATCGGACCGCATTTTTCTGTAAATCGTATGCTTACTGCAGAGTGCTACAAGCAGCGTATGGAAAAGGGACTGAGTTTCCTGGAATTTAACTACATGATCATGCAGAGCTTTGATTTCTACATGCTGTACAAAAAATATGGATGTAATATGCAGTTTGGCGGCGACGATCAGTGGAGTAATATGCTTGGCGGAACAGAACTGATCCGCCGTAAGCTGGGAAAAAATGCATGTGCTATGACGATCACACTGCTTTTGAACTCCGAAGGAAAGAAAATGGGAAAAACCCAGTCTGGTGCAGTATGGCTTGATCCGGAAAAAACATCACCGTTTGATTTTTACCAGTACTGGAGAAATGTGGCTGATGCAGATGTTCTCAAATGTATCCGTATGCTCACCTTCCTCCCGTTAGAACAGATCAACGAGATGGATTCATGGGAAGGAAGCCAGTTAAATACGGCAAAAGAAATCCTTGCTTACGAATTGACAGCGCTTGTCCATGGCGAGGAAGAAGCAAAAAAAGCTCAGGAAGGTGCCCGTGCACTCTTTTCAGCAGGAAATGCAGATAATATGCCTGAGACAAAGCTTTCTGATGAAGATTTCACAGATGGTTCCATAGATCTGATCTCTCTTTTGTGCAAAGCCCAGCTTGTAACCTCAAGATCAGAAGGCCGCCGTGCGATCGAACAGGGTGGTGTGTCTGTGGATGGTGAGAAGATCACAGATATCAAATACATTGTTGCAAAAGCAGATATCCCACAGGATGGTATGGTGTTAAAAAGAGGAAAGAAGAAATTCAAAAAAATTTGCTTATAAAAGGCAAGTGTGCTAGAATATTTTTGATAATAAGGTGTAACAGTTTGGTTTTACAGCCAGACTGTTACAATAAAGTCATACAGATATGATTAAAATCTGGATTTGATAAATTAGTTTTGAGGAGGAACAAACAGTGAGAAAGTATGGAGTAAATGAACTTCGTCAGATGTTTCTGGACTTTTTCGAAAGTAAAGGTCATCTTGTTATGAACAGTTTTTCCCTGGTGCCGCAGAACGATAAGAGTCTGCTGCTCATCAATGCAGGTATGGCACCGCTGAAGCCGTATTTTACAGGAGCTGAGATCCCGCCGAGAAACCGTGTGGCTACATGTCAGAAGTGTATCCGTACCGGTGATATTGAAAATGTAGGTAAGACAGCCCGTCACGGTACATTTTTTGAGATGCTCGGAAACTTTTCTTTCGGAGATTATTTTAAGCATGAGGCTATCGCATGGTCGTGGGAATTTTTGACTGAGGTGGTAGGACTGGATGCAAACAGATTATATCCGTCTGTTTATCTTGAGGATGATGAGGCGTTTGATATCTGGAACAAGGAAATCGGTATTCCAGCGGAGAGAATCTTCCGTTTTGGAAAGGAAGACAACTTCTGGGAACACGGTGCAGGTCCATGTGGTCCATGTTCTGAGATCTATTATGACCGTGGGGAAAAATATGGCTGTGGTGAACCGGGATGTACGGTAGGATGTGAATGCGACCGTTATATGGAAGTGTGGAATAACGTATTTACCCAGTTTGAAAATGATGGAGATGGTAATTACGAGACTCTTCAGCAGAAGAATATCGACACAGGTATGGGACTGGAACGTCTTGCGGTTGTTGTACAGGATGTAGATTCCATCTTTGATGTGGATACCATCTGTGCCCTGAGACAGAAAGTATGTGAAGTGGCCAATGTTACTTATGGTGCTGATCATGATACCGATGTATCGATCCGTCTGATCACAGATCATATGCGTTCAGCAACATTTTTGATCTCGGATGGAGTTATGCCGACCAATGAAGGCCGTGGCTATGTCCTTCGCCGTCTGATAAGAAGAGCAGCCCGTCATGGACGTCTTCTTGGAGTGAAAGATCAGTTCCTTGCCAAATTGAGCGAGACTGTTATTGCAGGTTCTTGTGATGGTTATCCGGAGCTGGCAGAGAAGAAAGATTTTATCCTGAATGTACTTACGAATGAAGAGAATCAGTTTAATAAGACCATCGATCAGGGACTTCGTATCCTGAACGATATGGAAAATGACATGAAAGAAGCAGGAAAGAGTGTTCTCGATGGACAGGATGCTTTTAAGCTGTATGATACTTATGGATTTCCTCTGGATCTTACCAAAGAGATCCTTGAAGAAAAGGGTTACACCATTGATGAAGATGGTTTCAAGTCAGAGATGGAAGCTCAGAGAAAACGTGCAAAAGAAGCAAGAGGAACTACAAACTACATGGGCGCTGATGCCACTGTATATGATCAGATTGATGCTTCGATCACCACTGAGTTTGTAGGATATGAGAATCTTGAATCCTCTTCCAAAGTAATCGTACTTACCACAGAAAATGAGATCACTAACTGTCTGATCGAAGGACAGAAGGGGACTATATTTGTAGAAAAGACTCCTTTCTATGCTACCATGGGTGGTCAGGAAGGCGATAATGGCGTGATTTCCACTGCTAATGGAGTCTTTAGGGTAGAAGATACCATTAAGCTTCGAGGCGGCAAATACGGCCATGTAGGTACGATGGAATCAGGCATGATCAGCACAGGCGAGGAGGTAACTTTGAAAGTTGCTTCTGATAAGAGACAGGATACCTGTAAGAACCATAGCGCGACCCATTTGCTCCAAAAGGCATTAAAAACTGTTTTGGGTTCTCACGTAGAACAGAAAGGTTCTTTGGTAACGCCAACCAGACTTCGTTTTGACTTTGCACATTTCCAGTCAATGACTTCGGACGAGATCGCCGAAGTAGAAGCTATGGTCAACAAAGAGATCCAGGCTGGACTTAACGTAAAAACAGAAGTTATGGGGATCGAAGACGCTAAGAAGACAGGAGCTATGGCACTGTTTGGTGAAAAATACGGTGATGAGGTAAGAGTTGTATCTATGGGTGATTTTTCTGTAGAACTTTGTGGTGGAACTCACGTGTCTAATACTGGAGCTATCACACTCTTTAAGATCATATCTGAAGCAGGCGTTGCTGCCGGTGTACGTCGTATAGAGGCACTGACAGGAAACAATGTTCTGGCTTATTACAGACAGATGGAAGAGAACATGAACCAGATTGCCAAAACATTGAAAACTTCTCCTGCTGAGATCGAGGAAAAGGTTCTCCATCTTCAAAAAGAAGTAAAAGAACTGCAAAGTGAAAATGAATCCTTAAAGAGTAAGATGGCAAAAGATTCACTGGGCAATGTTATGGATCAGGTTGTTGAAGTTAAGGGCGTTAAAGTCCTGGCTGCATCGGTAAATGATGTGGATATGAATGGTCTCAGAGATCTTGGGGATCAGTTGAAAGAAAAACTTGGTGAGGGCGTTGTTGTTTTGGCATCTGCAAAGGATGGAAAAGTCAGTCTTCTGGCTATGGCTACCCAGCAGGCTATGGACAAGGGTGCTCATGCCGGTAATCTTATAAAAGCAGCAGCAGCCATCGTAGGCGGAGGCGGAGGCGGACGCCCGAATATGGCTCAGGCCGGAGGAAAACATCCGGAAAAAATAGCAGAGGCAATTGGTAAAGTAGTTGAACTGGTAGAAGGACAGCTGAAATAAAGGTGTTTTCAAAAGATTTTTTGAAAAATTTGTGAAAATCAGTTGACGAATGGAAAAAATATGTTATAATTAATTCCAGTGCAATAAAATACCCAAACAGTTGTATTCTGCACAATCTACAACTGGAGGGAGGTTAGGTGTGAGACTATGTCAAATGTTATCGTAAAAGAAAACGAAACTTTAGATAGTGCTTTACGCAGATTTAAGCGTAGTTGTGCCAAAGCAGGCATTCAGCAGGAAATCCGTAAAAGAGAGCATTACGAAAAACCAAGTGTTCGTCGTAAGAAAAAATCTGAAGCTGCAAGAAAACGTAAATATAATTAATTTGTGCTATCTGGCTTTAGGCCGCAAAAGAAAAGACAGTTCCATAAACTGGAATTGTCTTTTTCTTTTGCAAAATCCTGTTATATTTCTGAAGTTTTCTTTAATATTACGGAAATAAGATAGATTTTTCTTTTGGCCTGTGGTAGAATGACAGCAGTTTTAAGGACAAGTCTATGAACGGAGTCTGTGAGGGGAGGATTGTTATGTGGACGCATGCAGTATATGGGACTGATTTATATCATTTTGTACAGTGGTTTATTATTTATAGCTTTTTAGGGTGGGTAGTTGAGTCGATCTATATGTCTTTTTGTAATCGAAAACTTACAAACAGAGGATTTACTTTTTCACCGTTTTGTCCGATTTATGCGGTTGGAGCACTTTTGGGTTACGCAGTGCTGAAACCTTTGGCAGGGCAGTATCTTGCATTATATTTTGTTGGAGCGATACTGGCTACAGGCCTGGAATATGTAACTGCGATCATTATGAAGAATACACTGGGAAGTGTCTGGTGGGATTATAATGACAAACCTTTTAATTATAAAGGGATCATCTGCCTTGAGAGCACGATCGCCTGGGGTTTTTATACATTGATCCTGTTTACTTTTTTACAGAATTTTGTGGAAATGTTGTCGGATAGTTATTCTGTTCGGACAGGCATGATATTATCAGCAGTTGTTATTCTTGTGTATACCTTTGATTTTTCACTTCATTTGTTTATCGCCAAGAAAGAACGGCTTCCAAGAAGAGTAGAGCAGATCAAGGACAGAGTTTTGTTATTCATTCAGAATAGATAAGTGAAACGTGTTTCAAAATAAAAAGGCCATTAGCTGTTTTATATGCTAATGGCCTTTTTGACTGATCCTATGTAGCCGGATCCAGCGTGTTATATTGCTGAGCGAGGACATTTTGATATTGCTGGTTTAGGGATTCCACTGTGAAAAGATCACTTGTTTCCTGATGGATTCCATGTTCCGCTGCAAGTTCATCTGTATAATCTGCAAGTTTATAAACTGCATATTCTTTTGCATCATGATTATAGTGTGTTACAAGAGGGACTAACTGGGAATCTGTTATGGATATTTCCTGAGTCTGCAGATCACGGGCTATAGTAATGTCGGCCATTCCGCCAAGCATACATTCGGTTTCTTTCTGAGTGGAGATAAAGTTGCCAAGAGAATAATATACCAGCATTTCATTTCCAGAATCATCTGTAAGCGTTTCAAAATTTTGAAGCACGTGCGGATGAGAACAAATGGCAATGTCTACGCCTTGGGACAACAGCAGCTGCAGGAAGTTTTTAAGGTCCTGATTGGGTTCTTCCGAATATTCTTCGCCGGCATGAAGAAAGGCAACGACGACATCGCTTTGTTCTTTGGCTTTTGCTACATCAGAGGTAACTTTCTCTGTACGGAGCAAGTCGATCATGTAAGAAGGAAACTGGTCGTAATTCTCGCCGTTTATAGTGCTTGTATAGTTGAGCAGAGAAAAAGTTATGTTTTTACATGTAATGGTTGATATAGCGTCCGCAGCTTCCTGACTTTCATGAATGCCGAGTACTTTGGTATCAGGATGAGAAGTTTTCCAATAAGACAGCGTCTCTGTAATTGCTGATGTACCCTTGTCAAAGGTATGATTGGTTGCATGTTCGACAATATCAAACCCTGTATCAACAAGAGCATCGCCAATCTCTGTGGGGGATCCAAAGGCGGGGTAGGAAGATACATTTGCATGATCTGCTACAAGAATACACTCTTGATTAACGGCTGCAAGATCTGCACCTGTAATATCGTCTTTTACGTGTGTATATAGCTGATCATAATTCCACACAGCCTGGGAGGTATCAATAGAGTTGTAGATAGCTTCATGGATCAGGTTATCGCCTACTGCTACAAAATGAACGGTGTTATCTTCGATTTCTTTTTGCTTTTGTGCTTCCTGCTCCTGCTTCTCCTGTGCCAGAGCTTCAAGCTGTGCGGATTCACGTCTGGCGGCCTGTTTTTTTGAGACAATGGATACCGTTATCACGGTACCTAGAACGACCACGGCAGCCGCTCCAAATAAGATAAATTTTTGCTTGCGGACCTGATTTTGTCTCTGGATCTGTCGCTTTTTTTTTCGTTTTTGATATTCTAATTCTTCTGGTGTCATTTTCATATTCCTTACTTTTTTCTGACGTTTTTTCCATTATATCGAATATAGGGAGAAAAGGCAAGTAATGGTATTTTGTCAAAGGAAAAACAAATGAAGGAATAAATTAAATGTTTTCCCCGTATAGTTCAATAAGAGGGTTGATTTAGGGGGAGATATGAGAAAAAGGGGTATCAGTCTGCTTCTTGTGTTTATGATGGTACTGCGGCCTTTTACGGTGTATGCAGAGGTGGAAAAGGATGCACTTGAAGATCAACAGGCCGTAGTCACCGAGGCTCCCAGTGTGATGTTGATGGAAGTATCAACAGGAACTGTATTATATGAGAAAAATGCAAAAGAAGAGAGAAGTCCTGCCAGTATCACGAAGATCATGACCCTTCTTTTGATCTTTGAGGCATTGGAGCGCAGTCAGATAAAGATGGATGACGAGGTGATCACAAGTGTACACGCAAAGAGTATGGGAGGCTCTCAGGTCTTTTTGGAGGAGGGTGAAAAACAGACAGTAGAGACTATGATAAAATGCATCGTGATAGCTTCAGGCAATGATGCCTCGGTAGCCATGGCGGAACATATAGCAGGAAGTGAGGCTGATTTTGTAAAACGTATGAATCAGCGTGCAGGTGAGCTTGGCATGGTACATACAAAGTTTGAAGACTGTTGTGGGCTTACAGATTCCGCGGGGCATTATACAACAGCCGAAGACGTTGCGGTCGTCTCTAGAGAGCTTCTTGGCCGTTATCCGAAGATACTTGAGTATTCCTCCATATGGATGGAAAATATCACTCATATAACGAACAAGGGGGAGAGTGAATTCGGGCTTACTAATACGAATAAATTAATCAGAAGTTATGAGGGATGTGTGGGGCTAAAGACTGGCAGCACAAGTACTGCAAAGTTTTGTGTTTCAGCGGCGGCACAAAGAGGAGATATCATGCTGCTGGCAGTTGTTATGGGCGCCCAAGACCCTAAAACAAGATTCAAGGATGCTGCTTCACTACTAAATTATGGGTTTGGTATCTGTACACTTTTCAAAGATGAAAATACAGATACGCCAAAGAAGGTGAAATTATCAGGAGGAGTCGTCCAAAGTACAAAATGTGCATATAAAGAACCTTTTTATTATCTGGATACCAAAGGGCAGGGGGTAGAAGGGATAGAAAAAAAACTCATATATGATGAAAAATTGAAAGCACCGGTAAAAGAAGGAGATACGGTAGGAAAGGCAATATATACGAGAGAAGGCAAGGAGATCGGGAGCGTTGAACTGGTAAGTACCCAGAATATCAGAAAGGCAAACTATATGGATTATCTGAAAAAAACATGTATGCGGCTGATCCATATGAGAGAAAAAGAGCAAAAGAAAGGGTAAAAAATGGATGCCTTCTTAGGCATCCATTTCCATTAAGTTAAAATAAGAATTACATTTCAATGATAACTGCCTGATAACCTGGCATATGAAGGGTGTTGCCTTCCAGGTCGAAAGAAGACAGATTGTTCATCAGAACTTTTTTGTAAGCACCTGGCAACTCTACATCCTGTGCATCGTGCTGATAGTTTGCTACTACAAGAAGAGTTTTGTCAGTGCCTTTGCGGTAGTATGCCATAAGGTTTTTCTGCTCTCTCTTGTATGGAATCAGTTCTCCGTATACGACAGTTTCTTTATATTCTGGATTTTTACGAAGAGCATTTAATTCTTTGTACCATGCAAATACAGAATCATCACGGTTTACCTGATCAGCTGCGTTGATCTTGGTATAATTTGGGTTCAGCATAAGCCAAGGTGTACCACTGGTGAATCCGGCATGCTCTGATGTGTCCCACTGGAATGGTGTACGTGCATTGTCACGACTGTAAGGGATAACTGCTTTAAAAGCTTCTTCCTTGCTAAGACCGGCATCCAGTGCAACCTGATATTCATCCAGAGTACTGCAGTCATCGATCTGGTCGATAGAAGAGAAATCTACATTTGTCATACCGATTTCCTGACCCTGATAGATAAATGGAAGACCACGGAGCATTACATTTACGGTGGCAAGCATTTTCTTGCTGGTATCATTTACATCGCCTGTCGGCAGGTAACGGCTGACACCACGAGGCTCGTCATGGTTTTCGATGATATTGGAGATAAAACCGATGTCACCAAGACGTTCCTGAGTTTCGAAAGCACATCCCTTATAGTCATCGCCCCATACATTTGGCTGACGTTTGTACCATCCGTCATCATGCTGTCCGAATATATTTTCGCTGAAATCGAACATAGAAGAAAAATGTCCTTCATTTCCGATAAATGCTTTCAGTGCATCTTCGCGATCTGTGAATACTTCACCTACAGTGAAAGCCCCATATTTTTCGAAAGTTTCTACTTTCATTTCGTGAAGGAATTCATCGATACCAACGGCATCATGGAGCATATTAAAGATTGCACAAAGACCGTCTTCGCGATCTGCAGGATAGCAGGTGTAAATGTTCGGTTTTTTGATATTCATGATAGCATCGATTCTGAATCCGGCTACGCCTTTTTCAAGCCACCAGTTGATCATGGTATATACTTCTTTGCGAAGTTCAGGATTCTCCCAGTTCAGATCAGGCTGTTTTTTGTGGAATACATGCATATAATATTTGTCTTCATGACCCGGAAGCTTATCCCATACAGGACCGCCGAAGTAAGAACGCCAGTTGTTAGGAATCTTGCCGTCTTTTACATCTTCGATGTAGAAGAACTTGCCGTATTTTCCATCTGGATCTTCACATGCTTTTTTGAACCACTCATGTTCGTCGGAACAGTGATTTACAACAAGATCCATGATGATATACATATCACGGGCTTTTGCCTCTTTTAGCAGCTCGTCCATATCCTCCATGGTTCCAAAACGAGGGTCAATATTGTAATAATCAGAGATATCATAGCCCTGATCAGCCAAAGGAGAACAATAGATAGGTGAAAGCCATACGATATCAACACCCAGATCTTTAAGATAATCAAGCTTACTGATAACTCCTTTTAAATCACCGATTCCGTCACCGTTGGTATCACAAAAACTCTTTGGATAAATCTGATAGGCAACTTTCTCGTGCCACCATTTTTTGTCTAACATATACTTACCTCCTGTATTCTTTCCTTAAAAAGTTTATTTGTATAATTTAGGTTTAGTATTCCCCAAAAGAATATTTTAAATTGGGAACATATGCAATTATACGAAAGTATACAGGGGATTGCTACCGTTAATCTGATTAAAAAATACTTTATTTTGACTTTTGGGTCATTGACTTTTTGCGATACTGCAAAGGTGTCGTACCTGTTTTTCGTTTGAACAGCCGCTGAAAATTCCCCATATTATTGAATCCGCATTCTAGACTCACTTCTGTGACCGGCAGTTCTGTGTTTTCCAGAAAATGCATCGCTTTCGTTAGGCGATAATCATTAATATAATCGATAGGAGGCTTTCCGATCGCTTTTTTGAAGAATCGGCAAAAGTACTGTTCGTTCATATTGACCAGAGAGGAAAGATCCTGAATGTATAATTTTTCAGGGTAATGCCGGGTGATATATGCAAGTACTGTTTTTATGGACTCGATCCGCTGGTTTTCCAGATGAACCGTATGGCACATTAATTCCTGGTCCATTAAAAGAGCCAACATCTGCAAAAGAGAAGCCTTTATCTGCATCTGGGCCACCATATCATTTGGATAGATTTCTTCACCGGCAAAGGTAACCTGCTGATTTCTGCAAAATGCGGCAGATATCCGCTCGTATTCTGCTTTAAAAGTGGTGTATACAGGATTTGACGCGTCAAGGATACGCGGAAAAGTCAGTTCTTTATTGGCGATCGGCTGTAATATATATTCATCAATGGAATCATAGCTTTGAAAACGGAGCATCTGTGGATCAAAGACAATCGCCTGCTCTTCATAATTGGAAGAGAGAGAACGGATATCATGCAGTTCTCCTGGATTGATGAAAAAAAAGCATTCCTGGGGACATTCGTGAGTTTCCATGTTAATGTCTATCTTGTATTTTCCTTTTTTTAGATATAAGATTTCGATTTCCTCATGCCAGTGATGTTTTACACGGAGCCGGGCAGAAATGCCCTTCATGAGATAGTAAGCACATGGAAATATACTGGTTCCGTGCGGTCGTTCTTCCCTGAGATTTTGTTTTGGCTCTTGCTGCATATGGGATTCCTCCTGCTGTTTCATTATTGAGTCGGCGCTGAATGGTGCAGCGTATAACTATTAAGATCAATACATAATTATAATCAGTCTATCATAGTAATAATTGAAAATCAAATATCATAGAAAAAAAGTGGGGCATGATATATGGTGAAAAAAATATGGAATAAAGAAGTTGGAAAAGTAATCGGAATATTACTTGTATATTTTTTTGCCGGGGCAGCAGCAGGGGTCCTTTTTTCCAATCTGGCTTATCCTTTTTCGGGAAATGAAGGGCAGATGATGGGGGCTTATCTTGCAGAGAGTATAAAGAAACAACAAGTATCTTCAGGGGAATATCTGCGCTACATCATATGGCATAGAGGAATCCGGTTTATATTTCTGCTTCTGTCAGGGCTGATGAGTGTGGGAAGGATCATAGCTGCATGTTCCTTTTTAGGGGTGGGGTTTGTGACGGGTGCCGCCTTTAGCATATCGCTTCTTCAATATGGGTTTAAAGGAATGTGGGTTCTTCTGGGGGCGGGAGTTTTGCAAAATATCTGTTTTACAGTTTCTATGGTATTGGTTGCAGCTAAAATCTATATGGGAAATGGCACATTATTAAAAAACACGGATAAGAAACTGCAGGAATATATGGTAACGGGGATCATTGCTGCTATTATATATGGTATAGGGATACTTTTGGAAGCATATGCGGCTCCAGTTTTTTTGTCCTGGATACTTTCACTTTGTTAACAAAAAGTTCATAAAATGAAAAATACAAGATATGGTAGACATAAGATTATAATAGGTCGATATCTTGTAAAATGCATCAAAGACCTGATTTTATTGAAAAAAAGAAGTAAAATAGCATTTGCTTTTCTGGTGCAATCTGCTTATAATAGGGATATATTAAGTTTGAAGGGTAAATTACTTGGACAAAATCTAAAGTGACGAGGACAAAACTTAGTATGGAAGAGACAATACACAATTTTATATCTTATTTACATAATACGAAAAAAACATCCGGCAATACTGAAGTGTCCTATGAGCGTGATTTAAGAAAAATGATGCAATATTTTGTGGGGGAGCAAAATATAGATGAGGTATCTCAGATTACTGAGACAAGTTTGAATTCGTACATGTTATATCTGGAACGGAATCATTTTGCGGCTTCAACTGTTTCTAGAAGCGTAGCGTCAATGAGAGCTTATTTCCAATATCTTTATAAAGAGCATACAATTGCAGTAGATCCGACAGAACACTTAAAACCGCCGAAGGTGGAGAAGAAGATGCCGGAGATTTTAACTGTTGGGGAAGTTGATTTGCTGCTTAGACAACCGTCGGAGACGACGGGGAAAGGTATTCGTGACAGGGCGATGCTGGAACTGTTGTACGCAACAGGTATCAGAGTCAGTGAGCTCATTCATCTTACAGTTTCGGACGTGAATCTGCAGATGGGTTATATCAACTGCCACGATACGGATAAAGAACGTATTATCCCATTTGGAAACGCAGCTAAGAAAGCTCTGCATATGTATCTTGCAGATGTCAGAGACAGTTTTATACGTGAAGAAGGATGTAAAGTATTATTTACGAATTGTTCAGGCAAACCTATGAGTCGCCAGGGATTTTGGAAAGTGCTGAAAGCATATGCAAAATCGGCTGGAATCGAGAAAGATATTACACCACATACACTCCGGCATTCATTTGCTGCTCATCTGGTACAAAATGGAGCAGACTTAAAAAGCGTTCAGGAGATGATGGGGCATTCGGATATTTCTACTACACAGATGTACCTAAACATGAATGTACATAAGATCAGAGAGGTGTATGCGAAAGCACACCCGAGAAATTAAATAAAAAAGCCGCAAGATCAAATCAAATGATCTTGCGGCTTTTTTATTGGCTTTATCAGTTATATCAGCAAAGTTCTGCGATAGTATGTATCAGCTGTTCGGAGTCTTCCCATCCAAGGCATGGATCCGTAATGGATTTTCCATATACATGATCAGCACAGCCTATTTTCTGAGTTCCCTCAACAAGATAACTTTCGATCATAACACCCTTTACTAAAGTGCTGATGTCTTTTGAAACATTGCGGCTGTGAAGGACTTCTTTGACGATACGGATCTGTTCTTTGAACTTTTTGTTTGAATTGGAATGATTTGCATCCACGATCACGGCTGGGTTAGCAAGGTCTCTTTCGTTATACATTTCAAGAAGGAGCTGCAGATCCTCATAGTGATAGTTAGGGATAGCATTCCCATGTTTGTTGACTGCACCGCGAAGAATGGTGTGAGCCAGAGGATTTCCTGTAGTCTGTACTTCCCAGTTGCGGTAGATAAAATTCTGTTTGATCTGTGCTGCTACTACAGAGTTTAACATGACAGAAAAATCACCGCTGGTAGGGTTTTTCATTCCGGCAGGAACATCCATTCCGCTTACAACAAGACGATGCTGCTGGTTTTCCACCGAACGGGCTCCAATGGCAACGTAGGAGAGGATATCATCAAGATAACGCCAGTTTTCAGGATAGAGCATCTCGTCTGCTGCAGTAAGACCTGACTCTTCAATCGCACGCATATGCATCTTACGAAGCGCGATCAGTCCATGAAGAAGATCGGGTTTCTTTTCGGGATCTGGCTGATGAAGGATTCCTTTATAACCTTCGCCTGTGGTACGAGGCTTATTGGTGTAGATTCTTGGAATCAGGATCAATTTATCTTTAACCTCTTCCTGTACACGGGAAAGGCGATTGATATATTCACATACAGCGTCCTCATTATCTGCAGAACAAGGTCCGATGATCACAAGAAATTTGTTGGATTCCCCTGTAAATACTTTACGGATCATGTCATCTCTTTCCTGTTTGATCATTGCTACTTTTTGAGTTACCGGATAATCTGCTTTTATTTCTACAGGAGTCGGCAGCTTTTTTAAAAATTCAAAACTCATAGTATTCTCCTCATATTTCATAATTTTCTCTGTTTCGTATATTAAAGCATTGTAGTGAAAAAATCAAGCATTCTTGCGGAAATTTTCACGAAGGAGATTTGCAGGATATCTGTTTGCAGAGTGAACAGCAACTTTGCAGGTAAGTATATCAAGACATACTGAAAGGAAGAAATGACAGTTTAGTGAGCTGACGGCAGTGTAAAATGAATAAGCCCTAAGGCAGATAAGATAAGCAAATATAAGACACCACAGGTGCTGATTCCGATTCCAAGAGAAAAAAGTGGAGGCAGCCAAGAGTATTTTAAAAGTAAATGATAAAAGAATAAACTGATGCCGCAGCTTATGGTGAGCGAGCAAAATGGACAGCCAATCCAGGAAAAAGGATAAAAACAGAATCTGACTTTATGATATACAAACCAGAGATTTAATACAGTGATCGCAAGCTGGCTGGCCAGAAGCCCCCAAAGATAGCCAGTGATCCCGAAATGTGGGATTCCCCATATGACAAACAGGATCCGGATGGTAAGACCGACAAAGTTCTGAAGAAAACATAAAAAAGTATGGCCAAGTCCATTCAGGATACTGGAGAGGGTTCCGGTAAGATATAAAAATGGACATAGGAAAGAAAGTATCCGAATGAAAGTTCCGGCATCTTTGTTGTTATAAACCAGTTGGCCAAGAGAATCTCCAAAGAAAAAAAAGATTCCTGAAGCAAATATTCCGAGCATCAGACAGTACTTTATGGTCTGCTCGGCAGCTTTTTTGATTTCGATTTGTTTTCCCATTGCCTGTTCGCCTGCGATCGCTGGGAGGAGCATGGTTGAAACAGAATTGGTGATCACAGATGGAAATAAAATAAATGGCAGGGACATTCCTGTCAGGATTCCATAAATACTCAAGGCTTGAAAGGAAGTGAGACCGTATTTTTTCAGATGTAATGGAATTAAAATAGCTTCAGAACTTTGGAGTATGGTTATCAGCATTTTGTTGGCAGTCAGAGGAGCAGACATAAAAAACAATTCTTTTCCAGCTTTTCGATAAGAGTATTTCGTATGCTTTTTCTGCTTGAAAAAAGAAATCTGTAAAAGAAAAAATATAGAAGAAAAAAGAGATGAGGCAGCTTCTCCGGCAAGGATTCCAAAAGCAGCAAGGAGCGGAGAAGGTGTCACATTTTTTTCTATAAAGATCAAATACAGCATATAGGTAGAACAGACGCGTACAATTTGCTCTAACAGCTGAGAGGCGGCCGGGACGCCTGTTTTCTTTCGGGCATAGTACCATGCACTGATACAGATATGTATTGTCCCCAACGGGATACTGTAGGAAATCAGTTCCAGCATAGGCTGACATCGTGCTTCTTTTAATATGAGCTGGCTGATTTCGCCAGAGTAGTGATGCAGTATGAGTGAAGCGGCAATGGAAAGGATAAAGGAACAAAAAAACCCGACAGAAAAATAGGTAAATGCTTTATATGGTTTATTTTCGGCAAATGAAGCGGCACAGCATCGGGATATTCCGGTTTGTATACCGAAAACAACGAGTGCAAAACAAAAAGTGTAGACAGGGAAAATTAATTGATAGATTCCCAGACCCTCTGCACCTATTGTGTGTGAAAGGAATATTCTATAGAAGAAGCCTATGATTCGACTGGTGAGGCCTGCAAGTGTAAGTATGAGTGTGCCTGTTAGGAGAGGACGCTTACTATAATGGGGCATAGAGACTCCTGTCATTGTATTAACGGTGGTCATTCAAGGGTGCCATTTGATACCGACCGTTCTTTGTAATAAGATATGATAAAAAACAGATGTTCATTACAGGAATATTAATGTGAAAATCTCCTTGACATGGCAGAGGAAGAATGATATATTACTATCAAATCCTAGTAAAACACTAGGGAATAAACATAAACACTTCCAGAAGGGAGGACATATGAAGTTATCAACAAAAGGCAGATATGGACTTAGGGCAATGATCGATCTGGCGGTATATAGTGAGAAAGCGCCGGTTTCTATACAAAGTATTGCTGACAGACAAAGTATCTCAGAAAGATACCTTGAACAGCTGATGGCGAGCCTGAAAAAAGCAGGTCTTGTAAGTAGTATCAGAGGCGCAAACGGCGGGTATCAGCTGGCAAGACCAGCCATAGGAATATCCGTAGGTGATGTACTTCGTGCTTTGGAAGGTGATCTTAGAGCTGTGATCTGCAGCGGACAAGACGGCGAAGGCAGTTGTGAAAATGCAGATGCCTGTGTTACCAGGTATGTATGGCAGAGGATCAATGAAAGTATCACCCATGCAGTGGATACGATGTATCTGAATCAGCTGGTGGATGAGAGCAGAAAATTAAAAGATAAAGGACAAACACAGTCTACAGGCTGTAAAGGATAGGAGGCAGTTATTATGGGAAAATTAATTTATATGGATAATGCAGCTACAACAAAGACTTCACCGCAGGTGGTAGAAGCTATGCTTCCGTATTTTACGGAAAATTATGGCAATCCATCCAGTGTATATGAACTGGCAGGCATCAGCAAAAAAGCGATCAATGAGGGACGCCAGAAGATAGCAGATGTGATCGGTGCGAATGCTAACGAGATTTATTTTACAGCAGGTGGATCAGAAGCGGATAACTGGGCTCTGAAAGAAACATATGAAGCTTACAGATCAAAAGGAAATCACATCATCACCACAAAGATTGAACATCATGCAATCCTGCATACCTGTGACTGGCTGGAAAAGCAGGGCGCTAAGATCACATATCTGGATGTGGATGAAAATGGTATCATAAAACTGGAAGACCTGGAAAAAGCGATTACTCCGGAGACGATTTTGATCTCCGTTATGGCAGCAAATAATGAGATCGGTTCTATCCAGCCGCTGAAAGAGATCGGAATGATCGCAAAGGAACATGGAATCCCATTCCATACAGATGCCGTACAGGCGTTTGGACAGATTCCGATCAATGTAGACGAATGTCATATTGATATGCTCAGTTCCAGCGGACATAAGATCAACGGACCAAAAGGAATCGGATTTTTATATATTCGAAAAGGAATAAAGATCCGCTCACTGATACACGGTGGTGCTCAGGAAAGAAAGAGAAGAGCCGGAACTGAAAATGTACCGGGGATCGTTGGATATGGTGTGGCGGCAAAGTATGCAGCTGATACAATGGAAAAACGTACTGCAGCAGAGATTGAAGTCCGCGATTACATGATCGGGAAAATCAAAAAAGAGATACCGTACTGCAGACTGAATGGACACCCGTCGCGCAGACTTCCAAACAACGTAAACTTCAGTTTCCGTTTTGTAGAGGGAGAATCCCTGCTCATCATGCTCGACATGGAGAATATCTGTGCTTCCAGTGGCTCGGCATGTACATCAGGATCCCTTGATCCTTCTCATGTACTTTTGGCTATCGGGCTGCCTCATGAAATTGCTCATGGATCTCTGAGGCTTACGATCAGCGAAGAGACAACAAAGGAAGACGTTGATTTTGTTGTAGAGACGATAAAGAAAATCGTAACAAAACTCAGAGAAATGTCTCCGTTATATGAAGATTTTATAAAAAAACACAAATAAAAACACACAGTCATTTTGAAAAATCAAAAAGAAAAACATGGAGGAATCATATATGTACAGCGAAAAAGTTATGGATCATTTTCAAAACCCGAGAAATGTTGGGGAAATAGAGAACCCGAGTGGGGTAGGAACAGTGGGAAATGCAAAATGTGGAGATATCATGAGAATCTATCTTGATGTAGATGATAATGGAATCATCAGAGATTGTAAGTTCAAAACATTTGGATGCGGAGCAGCAGTTGCTACCAGCAGTATGGCAACGGAGATGGTAATGGGAAAAAGCATCCAGGAGGCTTTACAGGTAACAAATAAAGCAGTTATGGAAGCACTCGATGGACTTCCGCCAGTAAAAGTACACTGTTCACTTCTTGCTGAAGAAGCTATCCATGCGGCACTGTGGGACTATGCAGAGAAGAATGGTATAAAAATAGAAGGACTTACCAAACCCAAATCAGATATTCATGAAGGAGAAGAAGAGGAAGAGGAAGAATATTAATGAATAAAAAGGTTATCATAGGGCTGTCAGGAGGAGTTGACTCTTCCGTGGCAGCCTGGCTGCTGAAAAGGGAAGGGTATGAAGTGATTGCGGCTACGATGCAGACCTGGGAAGATGGCAACAAAGATGTGCGGGAAAACAGTGTTATCGAAGATGCCCGACGTGTGGCCGATGCCCTTGGGATACCTCATCATATTCTTCATTTTGAAAAAGAATTCAAGTGTCATGTCATGGATTACTTTGCTCAGGAATATCTGTCAGGAAGAACACCGAATCCATGTATCGTCTGCAACCGGTATGTAAAGTGGGAAGCAATGCTTAATGCTGCTGCCCGATTAGGCGCAGACTATATAGCAACAGGACATTATGCAAAGATCATACAGTTGGATAATGGCCGGTATGCGATACAAAATGCTGCAACAAGAGCGAAAGATCAGACCTATGCATTATATGGACTGACACAGGATCAGCTTGCCCATACGATCATGCCGGTGGGAAATTATGAGAAAGACCAGATCAGGCAGATGGCGTTTGATGCCGGCATACCGGTAGCTCAAAAGCCGGACAGTCAGGAGATTTGTTTTATTCCTGACAATGATTATGGGAATTTTATCAGGAATTATCAGGCAGATGATATACCGGAAGGCAACTTTGTAGACACCAGTGGTAACGTACTGGGAAGACATCGCGGTATCATTCATTATACGATCGGTCAGAGAAAAGGATTGAATATCTCTCTTGGAAGACCGGCATTTGTTCTTGAGATCCGTCCTGAAACAAATGAAATTGTTCTGGGGGAAAACGAGGAACTTTTTACAAGGACAGTGAAAGCTTCAAAAGTGAATTTTATGGCGATCGATGATCTGGATGGAGAAGTTGAATGTTTTGGAAAAATCAGATATAACCATAAAGGAGCAGTCTGTCGCGTAAAAAAAACAGGGGATGACTTTATCGAGTGTACATTTCAGGAACCGGTCCGTGCAGTCACTCCGGGACAGGCACTGGTATTATATAAAGAAGATTACGTTCTTGGGGGAGGAATTATAGTATGATTGCAGATTGTCATATGCATACAGAATTTTCTGCTGACAGCGAAGCGAAGCTCACAGATCAAGTGGAGGCTGCAATAAAAAAAGGAATCAGCCACATATGTATCACTGACCATATGGATATGGATTTTCCAAAAGGAGAGTTTCTTTTGGATACTGATCGGTATGTGGAAAGTATCCAGAAGGTGCAGGAGGAGTATAAAGATAGGATACATATTTGTCTTGGTGTCGAAGTGGGGCTTCAGGAACATCTTCAAGAACGTCTTCAGAACTATATAGACAGTTATCCATTTGATTTTGTTATCGGTTCCATGCATCTTGTTCATGGAGAAGATCCTTATGACAGGAAAATATTTGACAGGATGAGTGATGAGGAGGCATACCGCGATTATTTTACTGCGACCTATGATGCCCTCTTAAAGGCACCGAAGATACATACATTGGGACATCTTGATTATGTGGTGCGGTACGGAAAAGAAATGGACAAGTATTATTCTTATAAAAAGTATTCAGATGAGATCGATCAGATATTAAAATTGATCATCGAGAAAGGAATCGCACTGGAAGTAAATACAGCAGGTTACAAGACCCTTCCATTTACCAATCCTCATCCGGATGTGATACGAAGATATCGGGAACTTGGAGGAGAAATGGTGACAGTTGGTGCAGATGGACACTCGCCGGAAGCGGTTGGCTATCATTTTGAAGAGATACCGGAATTATTGAAGTCTTGCGGATTCCGCTATTTTACAGTGTTTGAGGCGAAAAAACCAAAATTTATTGAACTTTAATGAATTCTTTTTGGTGATTTTTCAAAATAGGCTTGAATTTTTACGATAAATTAGGTAAAATAACTAATAGGTTGATGTTTCTTTAACAATCTAGGAAACTCACAAATTTTATTTACTTTTAGGAGGAATGAAAATCATGGCAGTAAAAGTAGCAATTAATGGTTTTGGACGTATTGGACGTCTGGCATTCAGACAGATGTTTGGAGCAGAAGGATTTGAGATCGTAGCAATCAATGACCTTACATCTCCAAAAATGTTAGCTCACTTATTGAAATACGATTCTACACAGGGAAGATATGCTCTGGGTGATACAGTTGTAGCTGGCGAAGATTCTATTACTGTAGATGGAAAAGAAATCAAAATTTATGCAAAAGCAAAAGCAGCTGAACTTCCTTGGGGAGAAATCGGTGTTGATGTAGTTCTGGAATGTACAGGTTTCTATACATCCAAGAGCGCAGCACAGGCTCATCTCGATGCAGGTGCTAAAAACGTTATCATTTCAGCTCCAGCTGGAAGCGATCTGAAGACCATCGTTTACAATGTAAACCATGATACAATGACATCAGATGATCATATCATCTCTGCTGCTTCCTGTACAACAAACTGCCTGGCTCCTATGGCAAAAGCTCTGAACGAACTGGCTCCTATCAAGAGCGGTATCATGTGCACAATCCATGCTTACACAGGCGATCAGATGACTCTTGACGGACCACAGAGAAAAGGTGATCTGAGAAGATCCCGTGCAGCTGCAGTTAATATCGTTCCTAACAGCACAGGTGCTGCAAAAGCTATCGGTCTGGTTATCCCAGAACTGAACGGCAAACTGATCGGTTCTGCACAGCGTGTTCCAACTCCTACAGGATCAACAACAATCCTGACAGCAGTTGTAGAAGGAACAGTTACAGTTGAGCAGATCAACGCAGCTATGAAAGCAGCTTCTAACGAGTCCTTCGGTTATAACGAAGATGAAATCGTATCCAGCGATATCGTTGGTATGAGATTTGGTTCTCTGTTTGACGCTACTCAGACAATGGTTATGCCATTAGAGAACGGAACAACAGAAGTACAGGTTATCTCCTGGTATGACAATGAGAATTCATACACAAGCCAGATGGTAAGAACAATCAAACATTTCGGAACATTATTAAAATAATTCCGATGACTCATTACGTTAGTAATTAGGCTCATCTAGGGTCCGGTCTGTATGGACCGGACCCTTTTTGAACATATAGGGTCCATTTTATGGCTCATATGTTTATTATCGCCAGCTTAAAAGCAGAGATGGTGATAAAATAATATGTAAAAAGGAGGCATCATCCCATGCTCAATAAGAAATCAGTTGATGATATCAACGTAAAAGGTAAAAAAGTACTGGTTCGCTGTGATTTTAATGTTCCTCTTCAGGATGGAAGAATTACAGATGAAAATCGTCTGGTAGCAGCATTGCCTACGATCAAGAAATTGATCGCAGATGGTGGAAAAGTTATTCTTTGCTCTCATTTGGGAAAACCAAAAGGAGAGGCAAAACCTGAATTATCTCTTGCACCAGTTGCAAAGCGTATGAGCGAACTTCTTGGACAGGATGTAAAATTTGCAGCTGATCCTGAAGTTGTTGGACCAAATGCAAAAGCTGCAGTTGAGGCTATGAATGATGGAGATGTTGTATTACTTGAGAACACACGTTATCGTGCAGAAGAAACAAAGAATGGTGAAGCTTTCTCTAAGGAGCTTGCTTCTCTTTGTGATGTATTTGTAAATGACGCATTTGGAACAGCACATAGAGCACATTGTTCCAACGTTGGTGTTACACAGTTCGTAGATACAGCAGTTGTTGGATACCTGATGCAAAAAGAAATCGACTTCCTTGGAAACGCAGTTAACAACCCGGAGAGACCATTTGTTGCTATCCTTGGCGGAGCTAAAGTTTCAAGTAAGATTTCTGTGATCAATAACCTTCTGGACAAAGTTGATACACTGATCATCGGCGGTGGAATGTCTTATACATTCTCAAAAGCTATGGGTGGACATATCGGTAATTCTCTTTGCGAAGATGATTATCTTCAGTATGCACTTGATATGATGAAAAAAGCAGAAGAAAAAGGTGTTAATCTTCTTCTTCCTGTTGATAACCTGATCGGAGATGATTTCTCTAACGACTGTAACAGACAGGTTGTACGTCGTGGTGAGATCCCGGATGGCTGGAAAGGAATGGATATCGGACCTGAAACACAGAAAATCTTCTGTGATGCCGTAAAAGATGCAAAAACAGTTGTATGGAACGGACCGATGGGCTGCTTTGAGATGCCTAATTTTGCTAAGGGTACAGAAGCTGTTTCTAAAGCACTTGCTGAAACCGATGCTACTACGATCATTGGTGGCGGAGATTCTGCAGCAGCTGTCAATATCCTTGGATATGGCGATAAGATGACACATATTTCCACAGGCGGCGGAGCTTCTCTTGAATTCCTGGAAGGCAAAGAACTGCCAGGCGTTGCAGCAGCTAACGACAAATAAATATATAAAAAACTTAAACAATTCGAAAAGAGGATAATAAAAATGGCAAGAAAGAAAATTATTGCTGGTAACTGGAAGATGAACATGACTCCAAGTGAGGCTGTAAAATTAGTTGAGACATTGATCCCATTGGTTAAAAATGATGAAGTTGATGTAGTATTTGGCGTTCCGGCTATCGATATCGTACCAGTTCTAGAAGCTGCAAAAGGAACAAATATCGAAGTTGCAGCTGAGAATATGTACTTTGAAGAAAAAGGTGCATACACAGGCGAGATTTCACCAAACATGCTTGTAGATGCAGGCGTAAAGTATGTTATTCTTGGACATTCTGAGAGAAGAGGATATTTTGGAGAGACAGATTTAGATATCAACAAGAAGATGCTGAAAGCATTTGAGCATGGTCTTACACCTATCATGTGCTGCGGAGAATCTCTGGAGCAGAGAGAGCAGGGCGTAACTATGGATTTCATCCGTCAGCAGGTTAAAGTTGGATTCCAGGGAATCACTGCAGATCAGGCAAAGGAAGCAGTTATCGCTTATGAGCCAATCTGGGCGATCGGAACTGGTAAGACTGCTACAACTGAGCAGGCGCAGGAAGTATGCGGCAAGATTCGTGAATGCATCGCAGAAGTATATGATGATGCTACAGCAGCAGCTATCCGTATCCAGTACGGCGGATCTGTAAATGCTAAGACAGCAGCTGATCTGTTTGCACAGGCAGATATCGATGGCGGTCTGGTAGGCGGAGCTTCTTTGAAAGAAGAATTTGGACAGATCGTAAATTACAAATAGAACCTTACAAAATGATTTTCATTTAAAATTCCAAATGAAAGGGTATTTCCATTAGCTAAAAGGCGTGGAAATGCCCTTTTGTTTTATTTTATGCTTTTTTTGAATCTGCTAGTGTGGTACAATAACAAATAATTAATAATTATTCATTTTTGTTTATAGAAAGTATAATAGAAAAGAGGAACATGATATGTCAGAAAAATGTATCAAAGCGGCACTCCTTGGTCTGGGAACTGTTGGCGGTGGTGTTTATAAAGTGTTGAAAAGACAAGAAGAAGAGATGACAGACAAGATAGGCGCGAAAGTTGCCATCAGCAAGATCCTTGTAAGAAATATTGAGAAAGCATCCTCCAAGGTGGATGATCCGTCGATACTTACCAATAATTGGAAGGAAATTATCGAAGATGATGAAATTGAAATTGTCATCGAACTGATCGGTGGGATAGAGCCGGCTAAACAGTATATTCTGGAAGCTTTGAAGGCTGGTAAGCATGTTGTCACTGCGAATAAGGATTTGATCGCGTCAGAAGGCAAGATACTGATGGATACAGCGAAAGAATATAAAAGAGATTTTCTTCATGAAGCGGCCGTTGCAGGAGGCATCCCTATCATACGTCCATTAAAGCAGTGCCTTGCAGGAAATCATATATCAGAAGTCATGGGGATCGTTAATGGTACCACCAACTTTATTCTTACAAAGATGTCTAAGGAAGGTATGGAATTTGCTGATGCACTTAAACTTGCACAGGATCTTGGCTATGCGGAGAGTGATCCGACGGCAGATGTGGAAGGACTGGATGCAGCCAGAAAAGTTGCCATACTGGCATCGGTTGCATTTAATTCCAGAGTGACCTTTGATGATGTTTATACAGAGGGCATAACTAAGATAACTGCTACAGATATTAAATATGCGCAGGAGATGGGATGCGAGATCAAACTTTTGGGTGTTGCAAGAAATACTGCGGAAGGTATCGAAGTAATGGTACATCCGATGCTGATCGAGAGCACACATCCGCTCGCTGCCGTGAATGATTCTTATAATGCGGTATTTGTTCAGGGAGATGCAGTTCAGGATGCCATGTTCTATGGAAGAGGGGCTGGTGAGCTTCCAACGGCGAGTGCCGTAGTTGGTGATGTATTTGATGTGGTAAGGAATATTCAGTACGGCTGCTGCGGAAGAATCAGCTGTACCTGTTACAAGGATATCCCGGTAAAGAAAATAGATGATATCCGAAGCAAGTATTTTATCAGAATGCAGGTGGAAGACAGACATGGCGTGCTGGCAAATATAGCAAGTGTGTTTGGAAATAATAGTGTGAGTCTTGCCCAGGTGGTACAAAGAAGGAAAAAAGGTGAACTTGCGGAGATCGTTTTGATCACTGATTCTGTAAAGGAAAGACATTTGATGGATTCACTTGCAGTGTTCCAGGGAATGTCTACGGTAAAAGAAATATCAGCACTCATCCGTGTGGCATAACTATCTGCCAGATGCTTGCAATTGAGATAAAAGCTGATATAATGAAAAAGGCATTTTTAAATATGCATAAAAATGCAGTGTTTTATACAAAGTGGAGGGAAAAGAAAATGAAAAAATTATTTGTTTTGGCATTAACCGGTATGATGGCAGTATCCATGTTTGGATGTGGTCAGACAGCGAAAAAAGTAGAAGTTTCATCAGCAGCAGATCTTGCAGATCTTACAGTAGGTGTGCAGACAGGAACTACTGGTGACAGCTACGCAACTGATGAAGTAAAAGCTGATTCACAGATGAAAAGATATAATAAAGGCGCAGATGCGATCCAGGCATTAAAAAGCGGTAAGATTGATTGCGTAGTCATCGATTCACTTCCGGCACAGAAGTTTGTAGAGTCCAATGATGACCTGATGATCGTTGAGAACATCTGGGATCCTGAAGAGTATGCAATGTGCCTGAAAAAAGGAAATACAGAGCTTACAGAAGAGTTAAATGCGGCTATGGCAGAACTGAAAGCGGATGGAACAATAGATAAGATCATGGCTAACTATATTGGTGATGATACAGGAAGCTATCAGTATGAGACACCAGAAGGAACAGAGTATCCAAATGGAACATTGACAATGGCAACCAATGCAGAATTTGAACCATGGGAATATAAAGAAGGCGAAAGCATCGTAGGAATTGATCCTGATATCGTACGTGCATGCTGTGACAAAATGGGATATGAGCTTAAGATCGATGATATGGCTTTTGATTCTATTCTTGCAGCAGTATCCAGTGAAAAAGCAGACTTTGGTGCAGCTGGTATGACTGTAACAGAAGACCGTCTTGAGAGCGTTGATTTTACAGATACCTATGCAAATGCTTCTCAGGTAGTTATCGTTAGAAAGTAAGAAGGGCAAAAATAATGGATTATCTACAGCATCAATTTGAACGGTTTTTTGTAGACAACGGAGCTACAGAGTGGTGGCTTACCGGTCTGAAAAACACTCTTTGCATCACGCTGATCGCATTGATCATTGGCGTGATATTGGGATTTGTTGTGGCGATCATCCGGTCTACATATGAACAGACAGGAAAACTGAAAGTTCTTAATTTAATAACAAAGATTTATCTTAGCATTATTCGTGGAACCCCGAGTATGGTACAGCTTTTGATCTTCAACTTTATCATTTTTGCATCCATAGCACTGGATGAGATTGTGGTTGGAGGTATTGCTTTTGGTATCAATTCCGGTGCCTATGTAGCTGAGATCGTCCGCTCCGGTATCATGTCTATCGATAAAGGGCAGACAGAGGCCGGAAGGAGTCTTGGACTGGATGCAGGTCAGACACTCAAATTAATCATCATGCCGCAGGCATTTAAAAATGTTTTGCCCGCCTTGATCAATGAGATGATCGTACTCTTAAAGGAGACTGCAATTATTGGATATATCGGAACAACAGATATTACCAAAGCATCAACGCTGGTACAGAGCAGAACATATAGTGCATTTGTTCCCCTGATCTCTGCGGCGATATTTTATTGGGTTCTTGTTTCCATTTTGACTTACTTTATGGGAAAACTGGAAAGGAGGATGAGAAGAAGTGATCGATAAAGGTGAAGTATTGATCGAAGTCCAGGGCCTCGAAAAACGTTTCGGTGATAATCAGGTGCTGGATGGGATAACGACAGATATCAGAAGCGGTGAAGTAGTGACGATCATAGGGGCATCAGGTTCCGGAAAATCAACATTTCTTCGTTCCTTGAATCTCCTTGAGATTCCAACAGGTGGAAAAATCTTGTTTGAAGGTGTAGATATCACAGATCCAAAGGTCGATATCAACAGACACAGACAAAAGATCGGTATGGTTTTTCAGCAGTTTAATCTTTTTCCGCATAAGACAGTAAAAGAGAATATTATGATGGCACCGGTAACGTTGAAGCTTATGACACCACAGGAAGCATCAGAAAAAGCGGATCAGCTTCTTGCACGTGTAGGACTGCCGGACAAGGCAGATGCTTATCCGGGAAGTTTATCTGGAGGACAAAAGCAGCGTATTGCAATCGCAAGAGCATTGGCTATGAATCCGGATGTGATGCTTTTTGATGAACCAACGTCGGCACTTGATCCAGAGATGGTAGGAGAAGTTCTGGAGATTATGAAGGAACTTGCTCAAAGCGGCATGACCATGGTGGTAGTAACTCATGAGATGGGATTTGCCCGCGAAGTTTCATCACGAGTTGTGTTTATTGATGAAGGCAGGATCCAGGAGGAAAATGCGCCGGAAGAATTTTTTGGCAATCCCAAGAATGCCAGATTGCAGGATTTCTTGTCTAAAGTGTTGTAAAGTATGTTAAAAAAATCTCATTTTCGCATGATATTTACCATGTGAAAATGAGATTTTTTTTATTATCTATGCAATATGTGCAAATAGTTCGAGTTTTCTAATTGTTATTTTGTCCAAAATAAGTTATAATATGATAAATTCGAGTTGTCGATGTATAAATGAAGAAGGATATTTTATGCTGGATCAGTCTTATTACGAGAAAGCGGATGAGATCATAGCGTGTCATGGACGAAAGACAGGCTCACTGATACCCATCATGCAGGATATTCAGGAAGAATATCGTTATCTGCCAGGTGAACTTTTGACTTATATTGCAAAAGAAATAGGCGTAAAGGAAGCAAAGGCTTATAGCGTTGCTACTTTTTATGAGAATTTTTCTTTTGAAGCAAAAGGAAAGTATGTGATAAAGGTTTGTGATGGAACAGCCTGCCATGTACGAAAATCGATGCCAGTTCTGGAAGCACTGTATAAAAAGCTGGGATTGAGCAAAAAGAAAAGAACAACAGACGATATGATGTTTACGGTAGAAACTGTATCCTGTCTGGGAGCGTGCGGTCTGGCACCAACGATGATGGTTAATGAAGATGTTCATCCAAGGATGACACCGGAAAAGGCAGAGGAAGTGGTTGATGCATTGAGAGGAGGCGGTAACGTATGATTCAGAGCAAAGAAGAACTGATGAATCTGAGAGAGGACAGCCTGAAAAGATTGAACGCATACGATTGCCGTATTCTGGTCTGTTCAGGAACCGGATGTATCGCTACGGGTTCAGAAAAAATATATAACAAATTTGTTGAAATATGTAAAGATGAGCCGGATGTGTTGTTGGAATTTGCTCCTCATGATGAGGGTGAGCATGTAGGAATTAAAAAGACAGGATGTCAGGGTATCTGTGAGTTAGGCCCATTGGTCCGTATCCAGAAGGGCGATAAAGTTGTTCAGTATACGAAGGTTATGGAAGAGGACTGTGAAGAAATCTTTAAAAGAACAGTTAAAAGTGATGAAGTGATCGAAAGCCTTTTATACAAACAGAAAGATGTTACATATGAGAGTCCGTCAGAGATTCCTTTTATTGCAAAGCAGACACGTCTGGTACTGGAGAACTGTGGAAAACTTGATGCAGAATCTTTGGATGAGTATATTGCAAGTGGTGGTTTCCGTGCACTGGAAAAATCTTTATTTGATATGAGTCAGGATGAGATCATTGACGTAGTGGACCAGTCAGGGCTGAGAGGCCGTGGCGGCGGTGGATTCCCGGCGGGAAGAAAATGGAAACAGGTTGCCCATCAAAAAGAAGAAGTCCGTTATGTGGTATGCAACGGTGATGAAGGCGATCCGGGAGCATTTATGGATGGTTCCGTTATGGAAGGTGATCCATATCGTCTGATAGAAGGTATGATGATCGCAGCCCGTGCAGTAAAGTCAAAAGAAGGCTATATTTATGTTCGTGCGGAGTATCCGATGTCTGTAAAACGACTGAAAAATGCGATTGCAGAACTGGAAAAAAGAGGTCTTTTAGGAGACAATATCCTTGGAACGGATTTTTCTTTCAGACTGCATATTAATCGTGGTGCTGGTGCGTTTGTATGTGGAGAAGGTTCTGCACTTACCGCATCTATCGAAGGAAATCGAGGAATGCCTCGTGTAAAACCACCGCGTACAGTAGAAAAAGGACTTTGGGAAAAACCTACTGTTTTGAATAATGTAGAAACCTTTGCAAATGTGCCGAAGATCATCATGAATGGTGCAGAATGGTATAGAAGCATTGGAACAACAGGAAGCCCTGGAACGAAGACATTTTCACTCACAGGTGCAATCGAGAATACCGGTTTGATCGAAGTTCCTATGGGAACCACTCTTAGGGAAATCATTTTTGATATCGGAGGCGGATTAAAGGGCGGCGGAAAGTTTAAAGCTGTTCAGATCGGCGGACCTTCTGGCGGATGTCTTATAGAAGAACATCTGGATGTCCCGCTTGATTTTGATTCTGTTAAAAAATATGGTGCGATCGTAGGATCAGGCGGACTTGTAGTTATGGATGAGCATACCTGTATGGTGGAAGTTGCCCGGTTCTTTATGAGTTTCACACAAAGAGAGTCTTGTGGAAAGTGCGTACCGTGTCGTGAAGGCACAAAACGTATGCTGGAGATCCTCGAGAAGATCGTAGCCGGAAAAGGTGAACTTTCTGATCTGGATCGTCTTCAGGAATTGGCAGAGATGGTTAAGAGTATGGCACTTTGCGGCCTTGGTAAGAGTGCACCGCTTCCTGTCCTTAGTACCCTTCGTCTGTTCAGAAATGAATATGAAGAGCATATCGTAGATCACAAATGTCGTGCAAAAGTCTGTGAGGCTATGAAGCGATACGTGATCAATCCGGAGTTCTGCCGCGGATGTTCAAAGTGTGCGAAGAACTGTCCGGTAGGAGCGATTACAGGTAAACTGAAAGAATGCTATCATATTGATCCGATTGCATGTATCCATTGTGGTGCTTGTAAGGATAACTGTGCATTCGATGCAATTTATGTAGAGGATTAGGAGGAAACGTTATGGGAATTATGACAATAGACGGTAGAAAAGTAGAATTTACCGATGAAAAAAACGTATTATCCGTAATCCGGAATGCTGGTATCAATATCCCTACTCTTTGTTATCATTCTGAGGTATCAACCTTTGGTGCCTGTCGTTTGTGTACGGTGGAGGATGACAGAGGCAGAACATTTGCTTCATGTTCAGAGGAACCAAGAGATGGCATGGTGATATACACCAATTCCGGAAAAGTTAAAAAATATAGAAAACTTATTGTAGAACTGCTTCTTGCGGCTCATTGCAGAGACTGTACGACCTGTGTAAAGAGTGGAGAATGTAATCTTCAGCTTTTGGCACATCGTCTTGGTGTTATGAATGTGCGTTTTGAAAACACGAGAGAACTGCAGGAAATCGATGACAGTTCACCGGCGATCATCCGTGACCCTAACAAATGTATCCTTTGTGGTGACTGTGTAAGAGCCTGCGAGGAGCTTCAGGGTATCGGAGCATTAGGTTTTGCATTTAGAGGTACCGATGCGATGGTCATGCCGGCTTTCCACAAAAAGATTGCCGAAACAGAGTGTGTTGGCTGTGGCCAGTGTCGTGTATTTTGTCCGACCGGAGCTATCAGCATCCACACCAATATGAATCCGGTATGGGATGCACTGGCTGATCCGGAAGTACGTGTGATCGCTCAGGTTGCACCTGCTGTCAGAGTTGCTCTTGGAGATAACTATGGATTAACAAAAGGACGCAGTGTAATGGGCAAGATTGTCAATGTACTTCATCGCATGGGATTTGATGAGGTATACGATACAACATTCAGTGCTGACCTTACTGTTATGGAAGAATCAGCAGAATTTTTGAACAGAGTCCAGGCTGGGATCAAACTGCCGCTTATGACTTCCTGTTGTCCTGCATGGGTAAAATATGTGACGGATCAATATCCGGAATATAAAGAGAATCTTTCTACCTGTCGTTCGCCACAGGGCATGATGTCTGCGGTTACGAAAGAATGGTACAGAGATCCGAAGAATGCCGGCGGCAAAAAGACCGTTATGGTTTCTTTTATGCCATGTACAGCAAAGAAGATGGAAGTAAAACGCCCTAACAGCTTTACAAAGGGTGAACAGGATACAGACTATGTAATAACTACTACAGAATTGATCCGTATGATCAATAACTCAGGTATCGATTTTGCAGCCCTTGAGCCGGAAGCAAGCGATGTTCCATTTGGATTTGGCTCAGGCGGCGGAGTTCTTTTTGGAGTTACCGGTGGTGTAACAGAGGCGGTTCTTCGAAGACTGATTCCGGAACATGACAAAGCAGCGTTGGAAGCAATCGCTGAGTGTGGTGTTCGTGGCGATGAACCGATCAAAGAATTTACCATCAATTATGAGGGAACAGATCTGAATATCTGTGTAGTCAGCGGACTTTCCCATGCCCACGAGGTAATGGAAAAGGTGAAGAGCGGAGAGGCCAATTATCATCTGATCGAAGTAATGGCATGCCGTCGTGGCTGTATCATGGGTGGAGGTCAGCCTCCTAGAGCCGGCGTCAGAACCAAAACAGCCCGTGCCCGTGGAATCTACAGTGCTGATAATATGTCTATCATCAAGAAACCAGATGAGAACCCGATGGTTCAGTCTCTGTATGAAGGTTTCCTGAAAGGAAAGACTCATGAACTGCTTCACAATGACAGCTACTAAAGCGTGGTGCAATGAATAGCATCAAATAAATCAAAGATAAACCTATAACAGATCAGGGCAGTATCTGCAATTTAAACATAAAATTGCAGATACTGCCCTTTCTTTTAAAATTTCCTCTTGCAAACTATGTGGATTTATGATAAGTATGGTAGTACGGCTTTTGACTTAGACATAAAGGAGGACTATTTTAAATGTGGGGGAACTTGAGAAAAAAGTTTATTGGGGATAAGAAGTTTTACATGATGGTACTTGCCATCGCAGTCCCTATTATGATCCAGAATGGTATTACGAATTTTGTGAGTTTGTTGGATAATATCATGGTTGGACGAATCGGTACAGAACAAATGTCAGGTGTGGCAATCGTCAATCAGCTGATCTTTGTTTATAATTTGTGTATTTTTGGCGGTCTGTCAGGTGCGGGGATATTTACAGCACAATATTTTGGACAAAAAGATGATGAGGGAGTTCGTCATACGTTTCGTTTTAAAATATGGATGGCTTTGATCTTAACTGTTTTAGCTGTGAGTATTTTTCTTGTGGGCGGTGAACAGCTGATACAGATGTATCTTAACGGCAGCAGTGACGGTGGAAATCTTGATGCGGCACTCAGATATGGAAAAGAATATCTCTGGATCATGCTCCTTGGCCTGCCGGCTTTTGTAATGGTTCAGGTCTATGCCAGCACACTCCGCGAATGCGGTGAAACAATGGTTCCGATGAAAGCTGGTATCGTTGCAGTTATGGTGAATCTGATATTTAACTATCTGTTGATCTACGGTAAGTTTGGATTCCCCAAACTGGGTGTTGCAGGTGCAGCGGCAGCGACGGTACTGTCCCGTTATGTGGAGATGATCATCGTGCTTGTCTGGACACATACACACACAGAGAAGAATTCCTATATGAAGGGTATGTATCAGACACTGATGGTACCGGGATTTCTTGTGAAACGTTTTATTATTAAGGGTTCGCCGCTTCTTTTTAATGAAACCTTGTGGGCAGCGGCTCAGGCTGTACTAATGCAGTGTTATTCGGTCAGAGGGTTAAGCGTTGTGGCGGCATTTAACATTGCAAATACGATTGCAAATCTGTTTAATATTGTATTTATTGCTTTGGGAGATTCGGTCGCCATCGTTGTGGGTCAGCTTCTTGGCGCCGGTAGGATGAAAGAGGCAAGGGACCGGGATAACAAAATGATCGCGTTTAGCGTGATGTGCTGTACAGGCGTGGCACTGGTGATGCTTGTGATCGCACCGGTATTTCCAAAGCTTTATAATACCACAGAGGATACCAGACATCTTGCAGCGTTATTGATCATGGCAATTGCTATTTTTATGCCGCAAAATGCATTTTTACACGCAACCTATTTTACCCTGCGTTCAGGCGGCAAGACATTGGTCACATTTTTCTTTGACAGTGTTTTTGTGTGGTGTGTAAGTGTGCCGATCGCATATATATTAAGCCGTTACACGGGGATGTTCGTGGTATTGATATATTCATTTGTACAGATAGGTGATTGGATCAAATGCGTAATCGGGTTTGTTCTTGTAAAAAAAGGAGTCTGGCTCCAAAATATCGTAGGGTCCAGCAAACAAGAGTAAAAGGAACAAAAAGGCAGAAAAAATTCTTGCATTTTGCAGAGATATGTAGTATACTTGCTGATGGTATTGATAAAAGAGATGGTCCTCTGTTACGAAGTGTATTAAGAACATCCGAAGAATAAAGGAGATAAGAAAATGAATCAGATTATTAAGAACATCGAAGATGCTCAGCTGAAAGCAGAAGTACCGGCATTCAATGTTGGTGATACCGTAAAAGTTTATGGTAAGATCAAAGAGGGAAACCGTGAAAGAATCCAGATTTTCGAAGGTACTGTACTTAAGAAACAGGGCGGAAGCTGCCGTGCAACTTTCACAGTAAGAAAGAACTCTAATGGAATCGGCGTTGAGAAAACATGGCCGTTGCATTCTCCAAACGTTGAAAGAGTAGAAGTTGTAAGACGTGGTAAAGTAAGACGTGCAAAACTGAACTACTTAAGAGGACGTATTGGTAAAGCTGCTAAGGTTAAAGAATTAGTAAAATAATATGTGAGATCGCAGGGGCAAATACTTATATGTACTTGCCCCTGTTTTGTCATATGAAGAACTTACAAAGCAGTAAAAACAAAACAGAATTGAATAAAACTCCAGGTCGTAACCAATTGAGGAAGAGGATATGAGATTTTTTAAAGCAAGGTATGTAAGGGATTATATGGCGGCTGCAAAAGTCAAATCCGTCTTTTTGTGGATTATAGAAATTATTGCTGTGATTGGTATCGGATTTGTATTGGCAGTTGGTTTTGGGAAAACCACTGTTATGCAGGAAGGGTCCATGGACCCGACTATGGCAGCAGGCGATACGATGTTGATCAACAGAGCAGCATATAAGATCGGTACGCCGAAGAGGGGAGATATTATCGCTTATAAGCTCAGTGATGATGAAAAGGCGAGTACGCACATCAAAAGAATCATTGGACTTCCGGGCGAAACAGTCCAGATCAAAGATGGACAGATACTGATAGATGGGGAGACATATCAGGAACAGAAGAATTTTCCGGCGATACAAAATCCTGGAATAGCAGAAACCTCCGTAACTCTGGGAAGCGGGGAGTATTTTGTGCTGGGCGATAATCGTAATAACAGCGAGGACAGCCGATTTGTGGATGTGGGAAATGTAAAGAAAAAAAACATTATCGGAAAATTATGGTTTGTGGTTTCTCCGTGGGAGAAATTTGGCATCCTTAAAAAGTAAAGGTAGGTAAAATATGGTTCTGCAGTGGTATCCTGGTCATATGACCAAAGCGAAAAGGCAGATGCAGGAAGAATTAAAACTGATAGACCTTGTGATTGAACTGGTAGATGCAAGAGTTCCGCTTAGCAGCAGGAACCCTGATATTGACGAGCTTGGAAAGAATAAAGCTCGTCTTATTCTGCTTAACAAGGCTGATCTGGCGGATGACAGATATAATGAAAGATGGACAACATATTTTCAGAATAAAGGTTTTTATGTTTTGAAAGTTAATTCCAAGTCTGGTACAGGACTAAAATCTATTCAGGGTGTCATTCAGGAAGCCTGCAAAGAGAAGATTGAAAGAGATAAACGAAGAGGGATCAAGAATCGTCCGATCCGTGCGATGGTTGTAGGTATACCAAATGTCGGAAAATCTACGTTCATTAATTCTTATGCAGGGAAAGCGTGTACAAAGACTGGCAACAAACCTGGTGTTACAAAAGGCAAGCAGTGGATTCGTCTGAATCGCACTCTGGAACTCCTTGATACTCCAGGAATCCTCTGGCCAAAGTTTGAAGATCAGGAGGCGGCAAAACGTCTGGCCTGTATCGGATCGATCAAGGATGAACTTTTGAATATCGAAGAACTTTCACTGGAATTGCTGGCATATATAAGGGAAAATTATCCGGGAGCTCTCAATGCGAGATACAATATCTCAGAAGAAGGAACTCCGTTGTCTTTGCTGGAAGGTATCGCAGAGAACAGAAAATGTCTGATCCGCGGTCAGGAACTTGACTATGCAAAATCGGCAAATATATTGATGGATGAATTCAGAAGTGGAAAACTGGGGAAGATAACCCTGGAATATCCGGAGGTTCCAACAAAAGAAAATGAAAACGATCAGTGAGATAAAAAAAGAACTTGAATGTGCAGGCGATATCGAAAGGGAAGAACTTCTCAAACAGTATCAGGAAGACACGAGAAATGGTGTTGCTGCATTGATTCTGAAATACAAAAAACAAAAAGAAAAACTTGAGAATGAAAAAGAGCGGACGGAAAGTCTGAAGGTCTATGAAAAAAAATACGACCATCTGGGCTATGTCTGCGGCATAGATGAAGCGGGCAGAGGCCCATTGGCCGGCCCGGTTGTGGCCGGTGCTGTTATTTTACCAAAAGATAGTCAGATTTTATGGCTGAATGATTCAAAACAGCTCTCTGCGAAACGGCGGGAAGAGCTGTATGATGTGATCATGAAGGAAGCGGTTGCTGTAGGTGTGGGCTATGCAAGTCCTGCAAGGATAGACGAGATCAATATCCTACAGGCAACCTATGAGGCGATGAGGGAAGCGGTTTCAAAGCTTTCCGTTTTACCGCAGATACTTCTGAATGATGCGGTGACTATACCGGGGATAGATCTTCCACAGGTGCCGATCATCAAAGGAGATGCGAAAAGTGTTTCGATCGCAGCAGCAAGTATTATCGCAAAAGTAACAAGAGATCGTCTGATGCTGGAATATGATAAGATCATGCCGGAATACGGTTTTGCATCTCATAAAGGTTATGGAGCAAAAAGCCATATAGAAGCAATCCAAAAGTATGGTCCAACACCGATCCACAGGAAGACATTTATTAAGAATTTTGTAGAGTAAATCGAGGAAGGGTAATGATTTCTTGAATAAAAGAGAAGTAGGCGCCTGGCAGGAACAGAGGGTATGTGAGTACCTGATGGAAGCTGGATATAAGATTCTGGAACATAACTATCGCTGTCGTCTGGGAGAAATAGATATAATAGCCCGTCACAAGGGCTATCTGGTATTTGTGGAAGTAAAATACAGGAAAAACGAAGCGGAAGGAACTCCGGAAGAGGCGGTAAATCTAAGAAAACAGAGAAAAATCTCTAAAGTTGCAGCATGGTACATGAATGAAAAAGGGCTGGATATCTATACTCCGGTTCGCTTTGATGTGGCGGCAGCAACACCGGAAGAGATCAGGATCCATGAAAATGCTTTTGATTATCAATACTTGTAGGAATAGTGTACAAAGGAGAACGTATGCACAAGGAATATGAGAATGATTTTGGTTATATAAAATATAAACGGAATGATCCCAAAAGTGTAAGGATCAATCATACAAATGATGTGACCTATCTGACATATCCATCTTTGGAGGCTACAGACAGTGTCATACATGGATTTTCAACACGATTGGGCGGGGTAAGTGAAGGAATCTATTCCTCTATGAATCTCAGCTTTACAAGAGGCGATGATCCAGAAGCAGTTTTTGAAAATTACCGAAGGATATCTGCGGCAATCGGATTTTCAGTGGAAAGTATCGTTTGCTCTGATCAGACTCATACCACGAATGTACGAAAAGTGGACAGGAGTGACTGCCAAAAAGGTGTAGCGATTCCTAGAGACTACAGTGATGTAGACGGGTTGATCACAAATGATCCTGAAGTGACGCTGGCAACCTTTTATGCGGACTGCGTTCCTTTATATCTGGTCGATCCCATAAAGCGGGCGATCGGACTTAGTCATTCGGGATGGCGGGGGACTGTCGGTAAGATCGGAAAGATAACTGTGGAGAGGATGAACTGCGAGTTTGGCTGCCAGCCTGAGGATATTATCGCAGTGATCGGTCCGTCCATCTGTATGGAATGTTATGAAGTCAGTGAAGATGTGGCAGATGAATTTTATAGGGCTTATCCAGAAGAAAAATGGGAGAGCCTGCTTCTTGATAAAGGCAATGGAAAGTATCAGCTTGATTTGTGGGAAGCCTGCCGGGAAAACTTTCTGGAAGCGGGAGTATTAAAAGAACATATCACGATGCCTCAGATCTGTACCTGCTGTAATCCGGATTTTTTATATTCGCATCGTGCTTCGAAAGGAAAAAGAGGAAATCTTGCAGCTTTTTTGAAATTAAAAGATGTTTAAGCGGTAAAAAGTATAAAAAAATGGTGTACAGACTGAACGAACATAACAGTTTGTACACCATTTCTTTATATTATTTTGATTTATTATTTTGATTTTCTGCCAACAGTTTTTTGATCTTTGCTGTTGTGGAACGAACTTTTTCTACAGATACGTCATAATTTAAGGTATCCATAATGCTTGCCAGATATTTGCCCATATCAGCAGGCTCATAATAAGGACGATCGATAAGATCCTGTGTACGATAATTCAGATCAGTAGTGATTACTTTATGAATATATCCTTTTTCATAATATTCATCGAACTTGTCAAGACCATCTGTGAAAAGACCGAAAGTAGTACAAACAAACACGCGGTTTGCATTTCTTTCTTTGAGCTGTTTTGCAACATCGAGCATACTCTCGCCAGAAGAAATCATATCGTCGATAACGATAACATCTTTTCCTGCAACGGAATCACCTAAGAACTCATGAGCTACGATAGGGTTCTTTCCGTTGATCACGGTAGAATAGTCGCGGCGTTTGTAGAACATACCCATATCTACTCCCAGAATATTGGAGAAATATACGGCTCTTGCCATAGCACCTTCATCCGGGCTTATGATCATCAAATGCTCGTTGTCTATCTGAAGATCAGGAACAGAACGAAGCAGTGCTTTTAAAAACTGATATGTTGGCATGAAATTATCAAAACCATATAACGGAATCGCATTCTGTACACGAGGATCATGTGCATCAAATGTGATGATATTGGAAACTCCCATGTTGATCAATTCCTGAAGTGCGAGAGCGCAGTCCAAAGATTCACGTTTGCTGCGTTTGTGCTGTCTGCCCTCATATAAGAAAGGCATGATAACGTTGATTCTGTGTGCTTTTCCAGTTGCTGCGGAAATAATTCTTTTCAAATCCTGATAATGATCGTCTGGTGACATGTGATTTTCATAACCGCACACTTTGTAGGTGATGCTGTAATTTGTAACATCACACATGATGTATAAGTCTACACCTCTTATGGATTCGTTGATTTTTCCTTTTGCTTCGCCAGTACCAAATCTTGGGCATTCACAATCGATAAGAAAAGATTCTTCAGAATAGCCGGACCAGGAAATGCCGGTTTTCTGGTGAGAAACAAGCTCTTTACGAAATTGAACCAGGTAGCTGTCTACATTTTTGGCCAGTTCCTGGCAGCCTTCTAATGCTGCTATCTTAATTGGCGCGACGGGAATAGATGTTTCCAATAAATCTAAATTTGCCATATTAACCTCCACATAGCGTGATTTTACTTATTATTAACAGACATATTAGTTATACATTAGAAATTGTACTCCGTCAAGAATGATGTCGCAATCTTGTGAAAAATTACGGAATTTGCCGATTTTTTGCATGATGTTTGGACGAAGTGACTATTGGGGAAGTTGACAGGTAAGCAAGGAAAAATTATAATAAAGTGTAATATAGATTCGAAAGTTTGTTGGGTTTTATCATTCAGAGTTACTTGACAAGCGGGAATATGTTCTATATAGTTATAAAGATTATAAATTGCTGTAGCTGTTTAAATGTATTTTAAACGGATCGATGTAGTGGAACGGAGAAAAGGGAAGATGAAGAATACCAGGCACATAATAAAGAACGTTTTGCCTGACAGTATCGCACAGGAGTTGGAACTTGAAGCGGGCGATGAATTGATTTCTATTAATGGGCAGCCGATTGAAGACGTATTTGACTACCATTATCTTATAAATGATGAAAATCTGGAGATTCTCATACTGAAAAGTAATCAGGAAGAATGGGAACTGGAGATAGAAAAAGATTATGATGAGGATCTGGGGATAGAATTTGAGAGCAGTCTGATGGATGAATATCGTTCCTGCAGTAATCACTGTATTTTCTGTTTTATCGATCAGATGCCGCCGGGGATGCGGGAAACGTTGTATTTTAAGGATGATGATTCGAGACTGTCTTTTTTACAGGGGAATTATGTTACACTGACTAATATGAGCGACCATGATATTGAACGTATTATCCAATATCATCTTGCACCTATTAATATATCCTTTCATACGACCAACCCACAGCTTCGATGTAAGATGCTGAATAATCGATTTGCCGGAGATGTCCTTTCCAAAGTACAGAAGTTGTATGATGCTGGAATCGAGATGAATGGTCAGATCGTATTATGCAAAGGCATCAATGATGGTGAAGAACTGGAGAGAACGATTTGTGATCTTAGCGGTTATCTTCCATATCTTAAAAGTGTTTCCATCGTACCGGTTGGAATCAGCAGGTACAGAGACGGACTTTTTGAGATGAAACCATTTGAAAAGGAAGATGCTCTTAAAGTACTTTCCTCTGTACATCAGTGGCAGGAAAAGATATATAAAGAATACGGTCTGCATTTTGTGCATTGCAGTGATGAATGGTATATACTTGCCGGAAAACCCATGCCTTCGGAGGATACCTATGATGGATATCTTCAGCTCGAAAATGGAGTGGGGATGCTAAGACTTTTACAGACAGAAGTAGAGGAGTCCCTTGAGAATCTGGAAGGAGATCCGAGAAAAAGAAAAGTATCCGTAGCAACTGGAAAGCTGGCGGCACCATACCTGGAAGAATATATTTCACAGATAAAGAAAAAATATCCAGGTATCGATGCGAAAGTCCATGCCATAAGAAATGACTTCTTTGGGGAGATGATCACAGTATCCGGACTGGTAACAGGTCAGGATATCATAGCCCAGTTAAAAGGAAAAGATTTGGGAGAATGTCTTTTGATACCGTGCAATATGCTGCGGGCAGGAGAAAATGTTTTTCTGGATGATGTTACAGTTGAAGAAATAGAAACTAAGCTGGAGGTGTCCGTGATCGTTGTTGACGAGGGTGGTGCATCTTTAGTACATGCGGTCATTGATAAGGATGGCCAAAAGAGTCATAGAAGGAGACAGATATATGAGCAAGCCGATAGTAGCAATTGTGGGACGTCCGAATGTAGGTAAATCAACTTTATTTAATGTACTTGCAGGAGACACCATTTCTATAGTAAAAGACACCCCGGGTGTAACACGAGACAGGATATATGCCGATGCAGCATGGCTGAATTATAATTTTACATTGATCGATACGGGCGGAATAGAGCCGGAATCAAAAGATGTGATTCTGGGACAGATGAGAGATCAGGCACAGATCGCCATTGATACTGCCGATGTGATCATATTTATCACAGACGTTCGTCAGGGACTTGTGGATGCAGATTCAAAAGTTGCAGATATGCTTCGAAGAAGTGGAAAGCCGGTGATCCTTGCAGTAAATAAAGTAGACAGCTTTGAAAAATACATGCCGGATGTCTATGAATTTTATAATCTGGGTATTGGTGATCCGGTTCCGATCTCTGCTTCAAGTAAGTTGGGTATCGGTGATCTGTTGGATGAAGTAGTAAAGTATTTTCAGACGGATGGGGAGAATGAAGAAGAAAATGAGATTCCTCACGTGGCTATCGTAGGAAAGCCAAACGTTGGAAAGTCTTCTATTGTCAATAAACTTCTGGGACAGAACCGTGTGATCGTATCCAATGTTGCAGGAACGACTCGTGATGCCATAGATACCAATATCATGTGGAATGGACAGGAATATGTATTTATCGATACGGCAGGGCTCAGGAAAAAGAATAAAATCAAAGAAGAACTGGAACGATTCAGTATCATCCGTACAGTGACTGCTGTAGAGCGTGCGGACGTTGTTATCGTTGTGATCGATGCAGTAGAGGGCATAACGGAGCAGGACGCTAAAATCGCCGGAATAGCCCACGAGAGAGGCAAAGGAATCATCATCGCGGTAAACAAATGGGATGCCATTGAAAAAGATGATAAAACGATTTACAAATTCACAAACAAAGTACGTGAAGTATTGGCTTATATGCCTTATGCGGAAGTTATATTTATCTCGGCACAGACAGGACAAAGACTGCCTAAGTTATTTGAAACGATTGATATGGTTTTAGAGAATCAGTCACTTCGTGTTCAGACAGGAGTCCTTAATGAAATCATGACAGAAGCGGTTGCACTGCAGCAGCCACCTTCAGATAAGGGAAAACGTCTCAAGTTATTCTATATGACACAGGTATCTGTTAAGCCGCCGACATTTGTTATCTTTGTCAATGACAAAGAACTGATGCATTTTTCTTATACGAGATATCTTGAAAACAGGATCAGGGATGCCTTTGGTTTCAGAGGGACATCTTTGAAATTTATTGTTCGCGAACGTAATGGTGAAAAATAAGTTATTGATCATTTTAGGGGATGGGAGCGAAAAAAGATGCTTGAACGTTTGATTTGTATCGCAATAGGATATGTCTGTGGACTTTTCCAGACTTCTTATTTGTATGGAAAAGCTCATGGAATCGATATTCGTAACTACGGAAGCGGGAATGCTGGAACGACAAATGCACTTCGTACCTTGGGAACAAAAGCAGGTGCGATCACATTTTTAGGAGATTGTTTTAAGTGTGTAGTTGCCGTACTGATCATAAGAATCATATTTGGAAACAGCCATCATGATATTATAAGACTTTTGGGATTATATGGGGCGGCAGGCACGATCCTTGGACATAATTTTCCGTTTTTCCTTAAGTTTAAAGGCGGCAAGGGAATTGCAGCCACAGCAGGACTGTTGGTTTCTTTTGACTGGAGACTGACACTGGCAGCACTGATCGTATTTTTGATTGTTTTTTTTGCTACACATTATGTTTCTTTGGGATCACTGGCAGTGTACGTTGTATTTGTGGGTGGTCTGATCATCTTGGGACAAACGGACCAGTTTGACATGGATGTGGCCCGGATACATGAGATGTACATTTTGGCATTATTGCTGGCAGCACTGGCGGTGTACAAACACAGGGCAAACATCGTTCGTCTTATTCATGGAAATGAAAATAAAACTTATTTGAAGAAGAAAAAGTAGCGGAGGTGTCCGATGAAAAAAATAGGTGTGATCGGAGCAGGAAGCTGGGGAACGGCACTGGCATGGCTTTTGGCAAATAATGGCCATGAAGTTTCTTTGTGCTCTATGACAGGAAAAAATATAGAAGTATTCAAAGAAAAAAGAGAAAATCTATCAAAACTTCCAGGCGTGAAACTTCAGAAAAATGTATGCATTACAACAGATCTTCCTTCTTCAATAGAGGGAAAAGACGTTGTGGTTCTGGCCGTTCCATCGCCGTATACAAGAGAAACATCCCATAAAATATCTGGTTATGTATCAGATGGACAGTGTATTGTGAATGTGTCAAAGGGTATCGAAGAGAAGACACTTATGACCATGAGCCAGATTATCGAACAGGAGATTCCTCAGGCGAAAGTAACTGTTTTGTCAGGTCCAAGCCATGCGGAAGAAGTTGGAAAAGGGCTTCCTACTACATGTGTGATCGGGGCAAAAGAGAAAGAAACAGCAGAGTTTCTGCAGGAAATATTCATGAGCTCTGTTTTTCGCGTTTATACAAGCCCTGATATTTTAGGGATAGAGCTTGGCGCTGCACTTAAGAATGTGATCGCTCTTGCTGCCGGTGTAGCAGACGGGCTAGGTTATGGTGACAATACAAAAGCAGCATTAATAACACGGGGAATCACAGAAATTTCCCGCCTCGGTATCGCCATGGGAGCAAAAGCAGAAACGTTTTTTGGACTTTCGGGGATTGGCGATTTGATTGTTACATGTGCCAGCGTGCACAGCCGGAATAGAAAAGCTGGTTACCTGATGGGAAAAGGATACTCTATGGAAGAAGCCATGGATGAGGTTAAAATGGTGGTTGAAGGTGTGTTTTCCGCTAAAGCGGCATTATCTCTTTCGGAAAAATTTGATGTTGAAATGCCTATCGTAGCAGAAGTAAATGAAGTGCTGTTTGGTGGTAAAAAACCGGCAGATGCAGTGAATGAACTGATGCTGAGAATGAAAAAAGATGAGATAGTAACAGACTTGTGGTAAATATTGAGCCTTTATCAAACAAAAAAATAATATGATATACCATAAAACCGCTGTATGATCTGCTTTGAGATGTTTTGACATCAAAGCAGATCATACAGCGGTTTTTATTTACAGCAGATTAACGAAGATCTTCCGGAACGCCGGAACTTCTGAACTTTTCGTCGAGAGCATCGATTGCCATCATTTCAATATCAGTCAGTTCAAAATCAAAGATTTCGGAATTGCTCTGGATATGTTCGGGCTGTGATGACTTTGGAATAACAGAGATTCCTTTTTGAACCATCCAACGTAAGCCAATCTGTGCTGGATTCTTGCCATATTTTTTCCCGATCTGAAGAAGTGTATCTTTTGAAAAATAGGCTCCTCTGGCAAGTGGCGCATAAGCCTGGACGGCAATCCCACGATCCTGACAATATTTGCACAGCTCAGATTGATTCAAAAGAGGATGATATTCAATCTGATTGACGGCTGGAACAATGCCGGATACCTGAAAGAGTTCTTCTAGGTTCTGGATCTCAAAGTTGCTTACACCAATTGCTTTGGCACGACCGGAAGCATATATCTTTTCAAGCATATGCCAGGTCTCAAGGTAACATCCGGGGACTGGCCAGTGGACAAGATACAGATCCACATAATCCAATGCCAGACGTTCCAGGCTGCGTTCGAATGCACCGTCTACATTACCGATACGCTGAGCGGTATTCCATACCTTAGTGGTTATAAAAAGTTCTTCTCTGGGAACGGAAGCAGCTTTTATCGCACGTCCGACACCCTCTTCATTCTTATAAACAGAGGCTGTGTCTATCAGACGATAACCGGATTCCAGCGCATGAGAAATGGCAGATTCCACTTCATTTGGACCGGTTGATTTGTAAACACCTAAACCAAGGAGCGGCATTTTATCTTGTGTATTCAAAGTCAGTGATGGTATGACCGACATATTGGAAACCTCCCTATGTACAAAATTTAACTCAGTATAACATATAAATGTGAACGAAAAAGGTTAAAAATATTACGAAACTTTGAAAAAGAAAATATGACGGAAAAGGATGTGAATAATTTAACAAGTGGTGAATTGTTTGACTACGAATTAAGCATATTTTACAATTTTTTGTGTATGTATGCAAAAAAATACAGCGTACTTTGCCATGAAATTGATATATGTCTTGAGTTTCCGCAAAATGTAATTTCAAAAGAGATAACTTCTTCTAAAGTACCAATCTGTCCTATTTTTGAAAAAAATGAAAAGACAGTATTG
>SAAH01000173.1 GCA_009929525.1 Clostridia bacterium
CCACCAATTACCGAAATAATATCGCAAAACAGGTTTTAAAAATTCTCTGTTTTGTACAAAAATTAATTAGTTCCCCAAGGGGGTTCTGAACAGTTACCAATTTTCCACCAAATGCTTTATCGAGGACAGGGCAGGCACACCCTATAATATGGGCCTGATCCTTAAAATAAGACTTCAACACCGCCACATGCCTGTATTCTCCTGACAGTTTGTGGCGATTGATCTCCCGCTCCAATTTATCAATATAGATATCCGGTATAAAGTAGCCCTCATGCCCGATAATGACTGCATCCAGATTCAACATATTCACCGTACTCGTCATGCCGCAGGCAAGCTTTTCTATCATATCCTCGAAGATGGCATTGATTTTTCCAAACGTATCCTCTTCTGACCCTGCCGGATTTTCTCCATTTTTTTCATCCCGGATACTTTCCTTGTTACATTTCGTCTCGGCCAGCCGGCAAAATTCCCGAAAGCTGTAATCAAGCCCTGTCGCTTCTTTCATTCTCTCCCGTATGACTTCGCTCCCTGCATAACTTTCCAGACATCCGTGATTGCCGCAGACGCATTTTTTTCCTTTCCAGTCGATACTGATGTGACCGATCTCACTGGTAAACCCGTTGGCATTTCTCAATATTTTCTCATCAGCGATGATGCCTGAGCCGATGCCCCGCATGATCCCGAGAAATACAAAGTCTCTATATTGTTTGCCTACACCAAAGTATTTTTCTGCAAGTGCTGCGCAGTTATACTGGCTGTCCATGTAGACCGGAAGATCGTAGTGTTCCTTCAGTAACGAGGTGATTTCCAGATCTCTCAGACCATAAAAGTCCGGTGAATTCAGGATCATTCCTTTTTTTATATCCACCGGACCAGAACCGCCCACACCTATCCCAAGGATGTTTGACTTATCCGTCCCCATCATCACGGTATCCAGCAGACGAAAAATAATATCATATAGCTGTCTGCTGTTTTCCTGATTCAGCTCGCATCTCTCCATCTTCAGCACATTTAACTGGATATCACTTAGAACGGCAACACATTCTGAACGATGGATGTCGAGCCCTACGACTTTAGGTGCATCCTTGGTCAGTGCCAGGTGGATCGGATTGCGTCCCTGCCCGCAGACTTTCTGGGCTTCTTCCTCTACCACGATATGTTGTTCCATGAACTCTCCTATGATATTCGAGACAGACATCTTCGAAAGTCCCGTTTTCTTCGCCAGATCAACTCGTGTACAGCACGATCCTGTGGCGATCATCTTAAGAACCAGACCTCTGTTTTCCTGCTTGAGGTTGTTATTATTGATACCCCTTCTTACTGCCATCTATGTTCCCTTCCTATACATGTCCATTTTCTGGACACTCGAATGTATGCTTATATATACTTTTAGTTGTGTTTCAATTCTCCGGATTTATTTCCATAATTCATATACCACCACTTAAATACTGCACTTCCGATGATGACTACATATCCAACCAGACTCCATATATCCGGTATCTGTCCTAAAAATACCAGTCCCAAAAGTGCTGCAAATATCACCTGGGTATAGTCAAACACTGAGATTTCCCTCGCTGGTGCCTTCGTGTATGCATTGGTGATACAAAGCTGACCACCCATCGCACAGCATCCCGCCGCCAAAAGGCTGAGCACCTGTGCCACACTCATCGGCTTATACTGCACGATCAAAAATGGCAGTGTCACAATACTTGAAAATACGGAAAAGCACATCACGATGACCGGGCCTCTCTCGCCCTGATTGCCCAGTTTTCTTACAAATGTATAGGCCATACCTGCTCCCAGACCACCCAGCACCCCGATCAGTGCATAGACAAATTCCATCTGGAAGGAAGGTTTCACCACAAATAATGCTCCAAAAAATGCGATGATGACCGCTGTCCACTCCACCTTATTGACTTTTTCCTTCAATATAAAGATAGAAAATACAATAGCAAAAAATGGTGACAGTTTGTTCAGTATATTTGCATCTGCGATATTCATTTTGTCCAGTGCATAGAAGTTGCAGATCAGTCCTATCGTCCCACAGGCACTTCTAAGAAACAGTGTCGGCCAGCTTTTCTTTTTTATATGAAGCTTTTCTTCTGTACGCATCAGCATAATGACCGCCGCTATCGCCGCCACTGCATTTCTGAAAAATGCCTTCTGCATCGTTGGCAGGTCTCCTGATAAGCGGACAAAGAATGACATCAGGGCAAAGAAAAAGCCCGCTAATATAATGAATAAAATGCCCTGGTTTTTCTGACTCATGGTGTTCCTTTCCTGAAAATATTATATTTATATCATAGCTTTTATTATATGATGAACAAATATAATAATCAATTGCCAAGTTGCAAAATAAAGCGTATTATTATAATGTTTTGTGCAAAGGGGGAATTTTATTTATGATGAATCGAAAAATTACTGTTGACTTTTTGAAGGGGAACATTATCCGTTCCCTGCTTATCTTCGCGATACCGCTGTTTATTTCCAATCTGTTTCAGCAGCTTTATAACACGGTGGATGTTATGATCGTTGGAAATATCCTTGGGGATACTGCTCTGGCCGCCATCGGTGCCGGGACACCGATCTACGATCTGATGATCGGATTCGCTCTGGGGATGGGCACCGGTCTTTCCATCGTCACGGCCCGCAGCTTCGGCACCGGTGACATGGAGCTTCTGAAGAAATCAACTGCTTGTGCATTGTGTATCGGAGCTGCCATCTCTATCGTTATCACGGTCATTGCCCAGCTTGGCGTGTATCCGCTGATGGCGCTTTTGAACACTCCCGAGAATATCATTGATGAGGCAAATAGTTATATTTCTACGCTCACGATGTTTACTTTTGTTTTGCTGGCATATAATCTTTGCTCCGGCCTGCTCCGAGCTGTTGGTAACAGCGTGATGCCGATGATATTTCTTATGATCTCCTCGGCCTTGAATATTATTCTTGATTATTTCTTCATTGCAAAGGTCGGCATGGGAATCCGTGGGGCTGCTGTTGCAACGGTTATCTCTCAGGGGCTATCCGTCATTTTGTGTATTATCTATATAGGGAAAAAGTGTAAGATACTGATCCCGCAGAAAAAGCATTTTCGCTTTGGAAAAAGGTTGTTCGGGGATATGCTGACTCAGGGATTTTCCATGGGCTTTATGCACTGTATCGTTTCGGCAGGCTCTGTTGTTTTGCAGTCCGGCATCAATGGCCTCGGCTATCTCACCATCGCCGGCCACACTACCGCAAGGAAGATTTTCCAGTTTTGTATCATGCCATTTAGTTCTATGTCTTTATCTATGTCCACCTTCGTCCCTCAAAACAGAGGGGCTGGGCAGTGGAAACGTATCCGGGATGCGCTCCACTATACGATGATATATAATGTGGTAATGGCTGCGTTTGTCACTGTATTTCTCTATTTTGCCGCTCCTATATTGACTCACTGGATCTCCGGCTCCAGCGAACCGGTAGTCCTTCAGAATAGTTCTCTGTATCTTAGAGTAGTGGCTCCGTTCTATGCAGTCCTTGGTGTACTGAATGTTACCCGCAATACACTTCAGGGCATGGGGATGAAGATGATCCCTCTGATTTCCAGCTGCATCGAGCTTGTGGCAAAGATACTTTTTGCATTTTTGCTGATTCCTATATTCAAATATAATGCTGTTATCTGGTGTGAGCCGGTGATCTGGTGCATCATGACGGTTCAGCTGCTATTCTCATTCTATAGATACCCGGATATTCGGGCTGCGAAAAAATAACGAACGAATTATTGCAAATTTGTACATTGCATATTATAATAAGATAAACATATCACTACAATTATATCTGACATGGTAATTGTTTCTTCCATATCGGTGAATCTATTAGAAGTAAATAGTTTTCCGTATACAAGCAGATTCAAAACTGATATTTATCAGGTGTTTGGATTCGGATTCCTTCAACGGCGGAATGACAAGCAGAGCCTATACGAATTCATTGAACAGAACAAAGAAGTGTTTGCGAATATGCCGGAATATGCTTTATGAGCAATACGACATTCATGGCTCAGACTCTACTTATGAGTAAGTAATAAGACATTTAGTAAACGCCCCACAGAGGCTCGCTTTTTCACGATTGGCCTCTATGGGGCATTTGTCTCTCATCTTAGTACATCCACCTGCTCAATATTAATATCTCTCACACAAGACAAAAAACTCACATCTTGATTAGTTTTAACCCTAATAATAATGTATATCTGCCAGATATAGCTGTCCTCTCTTGTTCGTGTCCTAAAAAGTGCTTCCAGATATTCTTTGCCCGCTTCCGCCATCCTTTCCTGAATCGTGTATGTATCATAAAACTGAGCAAATCTCTCTGCGTCTTCTTCACAGATGTTCTTTTGAGCAAAATCCCTTATTGCTTCACAGATCGTCTTTCCTTCAAAAAGGCTTATATAATAAGTGGAATTCAGATAAATATTATCCAACACATCATTTTTCACATCCAAAAGATCTACTCGATTGTATATGGAATAAAGAAAGTTCAGCGCATTTTCCAGATGTTCATTTTTTCTGATATTACTGTATCTGGACAGGTTGATCATCGTCACGATAAATGCTGTCTGCTGACCATTTTGTGCAATTTTCTTTATCCTCAGATTCGCCTGATCACCATTGTAGATAAAATCAAGACTTTCTTCTTCCTGTGACTGCGTACATTTTTCTGCAAGCCTTATCAGTTTTTCACGCAAAGTACTCTGATATTCATTAATGATCCTTTCTGATTCTTCCAGCGAACACACACCTAAACTTTGAAGTGCTGCTAAAAATTCTTTATTTGATGTAAGGTAATTCATACGTCCATTGGAATACTTTATGATCGCAATGGGCAGACTATAGATCATGGCGGTTTCTTGTCTATGACTTGATAGCGGATCTGTACTAAGCAAGTTGATCCGCCCCAAAACATCATAATAGTGTTTTTCTCCTCTGGTCTCAACCTTTCCCAAGATATCATGCAGCAATTCCAGCGGCATCGGCTTGCACAGATAATATCCCTGTGCCTTATCACACCCAATCTGCTTTAAGAAATGGTATTCTTCCTCCGTTTCAATTCCTTCTGCCACAGTACGGATCTTTAATTTCTTCGCCATATCCACAACAGCTGTAATAATGATCCTGGACTTTTCATTTGTACTAAATGAAGCGAAGAAATTCATATCGATTTTCAGAACATCAAAGCTATAATCCTGCAGTGTATTCAGCGTTGAATAGTCACTGCCAAAATCATCCAGCCAAACCTCGTATCCATCCTCTCTGAATCTGGCTATCGTGGATGAAAGTGATTTTGAATCATCATTCAGTGTGCTTTCTGTAACTTCTATATGAAACATTTTCTTATCGATACCATACTTATTTATCGCATCATCAATAACCTGATAAATATCACACAGCTGAAAATCCAATCGTGACAAGTTGACAGATACCGGCACCATAGATCTGTTTTCCTTTGCTGCATTCTGCAGATCATAACAGACTTTATTGATAACGTAAGTATCCAGCTTATGTATCATATGATTTTTTTCCAATACTCCGATAAAATCTGCCGGGGAAAGGAACCCCATCTCCGGGTCGTCCCAACGCACCAGGCTTTCCATGCCACAGGTGTCATTGCTGAGCACTCGGACAATCGGCTGATAATATACTTTTAAATATTCGCATTCAATAGCCTTATCAATATTATCAGTAACTATAAATGAGCAAATTTAAAAAAATGCACAATAAGTTCACGCTACTAACGCCAAAACATCATCAAAAAGAATGTTTCTTGCTCCGCACTGGTAGA
>SAAH01000333.1 GCA_009929525.1 Clostridia bacterium
AGCTATGGTGCTTTCAGTGTTAAGCATTTGGGGCGTCGCCCAAACAAACCAGACGGAATACGAGAGGGTTACGCATAAGATATTGGCAGAATATATCAAGACTCGTGGTATAAGCGCTCAGAGTCTTACCAATAGCCAGCTTCCTAGTTCTGCCGGCCCCATCATTGCCACCAATAACGGCGTCACCATCACTCAAGGCCCCGGTGCTTCAATCCCTGAAGGCCCGGAACCCCAAGGTGGCTGGTTCACTCCACGCTATACGGCTGAAGGCGTGATCAAGATTGAGAGTTTTTTTACTTCGGGAGATGCGAAGTTCACTCAAATCCGCCCGTTTTCTTTTTCTATGGGGGATAATCAGTTTTGGAAGGCTAAAGTATCCATGAGTTTTGTTGACTCGGAGATGGAGATTTCCATGACATCGGTGACTTTCGTTACATGTGACGGAACTAATATTTACTGCGTCCTTTCAAATGGAAGTGCAAATGAAAAGGATGGAAAAGCCCCAATTATTTCATCCGGTGTGCTGCCGACTGAAAGAGATGATGTAGTAGGATTTCTATGGACGGCATTCGTTTCCGGTGAGCATTTGGTTTCTATGGAAGATGCTGATGCTGCTAAATTGCCCAACTTGCTTTATACAACGAGTACACAGGATCCGGCAGCGTGGTGTCAAAATTTCGATTATGGTCTTCATGCTTTTTCCAAGAATACGCTGTTGTCTAATGGGGTGTATGTTCTTGATAAATCTCGTGTTTACCCCGATATTGACGACTATCCTTTTCTTGATGAACCGGTATCTATTATAGATAAGAGATCTAGAACTGGAAGGATACAAGACCTCATGGGCATCGAACAGACTAATTATGTCGTCTCTACTTATACCGCGAAAAAGACAGGTCTGTTTTCTGAATATGGCGTTCCAATTTTATTCGATGCTGAACATTTTCCGCTTGAAAAGACTACGAATGCCTCACCTCCCTGTATCGCTCGCGTGTCCGGAATCGTTACCAATGTGATTATTAATCCACAAGTTGTCCCGCTGTTGCCGCAAATTACCGGCGTTGAAGGCATTCAGGACAAGCGTTTTAAAG
>SAAH01000334.1 GCA_009929525.1 Clostridia bacterium
CTCCAGGAGGGCACTTAAAGACGGTTTCAGGATCATAAAAACAAAAGTAGGAATTGATCCCGGGATCGATTTTCTGCGTCTGAAGGCAATACGCGATGCGGTCGGCAGCGGAGTGAAGATCAGGATCGACGCCAATCAGGGCTGGAAGCCCAATGAGGCCGTAAGGATACTTAACCGGATGCAGGATGCCGGTTTTGACCTTGAGCTTGTTGAGCAGCCTGTAAAGGCGGGCGATCTGGATGGACTTGCACATGTAACAGCAAATTCTCCGGTGCCTGTCGCAGCTGACGAAAGCTGCTGGTCGGCACGTGATGCAATGGAAATACTGAGGCGCCGTGCTGCGGATATGGTCAACATCAAGCTTATGAAATGCGGAGGGATAAGGAACGCGCGACAGATCATCGCGCTCTCGCAGGCCATGGGAGCAGAGGTAATGATAGGCTGTATGCTCGAAGGCAAGGTCTCCTGCGCTGCTGCTGTCCACCTGGCTTCTGCCTACAGCTGCATAACTAGGGTCGATCTGGATGGACCGGTCTTATGCAGTACAGATCCGGTCAAGGGAGGTCCGATCTTTGACGGCGGTCCGAAGATATTGCTGACGGAAGATCCGGGGTTTGGAGTAGAGGATGTTTTCGGTCTGCAGTGGTCCAATTAATGATTTATCTTTTTTATCCAAAAAGAACAAATTCATTATTATGAGGAGGTTTTTTATATGATAACCAATGGTTTTGCATATCTGGCATTCCTTGTCTGTTTTGCAGGAATAGTATCTTCTCTGGAGCGGAAGTACAAAGATAGCACTTTCTTCAAGTATGTGCCAACACCGGTTATTCTTTATGTCATGTGCATGCTCTTTGCCACTTTCGACCTTTGGGAAAACAATGATTCGATAAAGGCTACTTACAGGGCAGTAAGAGGCAACCTCATCCCAGCCATGATCTTTATAATGCTGCTGCGCTGCGACATCAGGAAGATACTCAAGCTTGGGCCCAGGATGCTTCTGGGATTTTTCTGTGCGACCTTCACTATCATGGTGGGGTTCGTAGTGATGTTCGCCCTTATGAAGAATGGTTTCCCGCCGGAAGGATGG
>SAAH01000335.1 GCA_009929525.1 Clostridia bacterium
TCAGGGAAAAACTGCTCAAGCATCCTCATTTTGCATCCCAACTTTCATTGTTTAATTATATTTTCTCTTAATTTGAAAATATACTATATTACATAGATATGTGTCAATATATTGTTTAATTCTATGCACTATAGGTATTGTTCCTATTGACATCCGGTGTCTCGAATAGCTATACTTTTGTGAAAGTGAATTCACTTTCATTAAGAGGTGTTATTTATGCAAAGAAAACGCTTGGCTTCAACAATGAGACAGGAACAGATACTGGACACTACGTTAGAGATAATCTCAGAAAAAGGACTCGCAGGAGTCAACACCTCGGAGATAGCACAGAGAGTCGGCATAGTTCCTTCTGCTTTATATCGCCATTTCGAAAACAAAGAGGCCCTTATCGACGCTCTGCTTGACCGTACACATAAGGTCCTATTTGAAAATGTCAAAAAAATATCTCTGAGCTCCACCGGGGCAAGCAAAAATCTGAGAAGCCTTTTTCTTCTTCACATCGAATTTATAAGAAAGAATCCGGGAATACCTAAGCTTGTCTTTTCTGACGCGGCTGTTTTTGGGTCTCCCGAACGTAAAGAAAAAGTCTTTGTCATTGTAAAAAATTACATGAACAAGATTACGGAGATAGTGGAAAAGGGCAGACTGGAAGGAGATTTCTCCCAGGACATTTCACCTGAAGCAGTCGCTTTTTCTATGGTCAGTTTTGCTCAGCATGTAGGTCTCATCTCCAACCTCAGTGACGGCAAAACCGACATGAGCAAGCTGGCAGAAGTGGCCTGGAGCTACATCGAAAAGGCCATCAGGATCGACCCGGCCAGAGAATAGTCCGCATTCTGTTGGGTCAGAAGAAAGGGAGTAGATCCTATGAAAAGAAAGATCTTAATAGCGGTCCTTCTATTGCTTTCGATAACCCTGATAACTCAAGGGGCCGCGGCTGCAGAACCGGCGGAAAAACCTGAGACAACAGGCCTCGAGCTTTGGAGGGCAATGGAACTGGCGGAGCAAAATAATCCGGGACTCAAGAGCAGCAACATAGAAAGAGAAAAAAGCGAGATAGACATTAAGATAGCG
>SAAH01000336.1 GCA_009929525.1 Clostridia bacterium
TCAATTCTCGAACGATAATAAAAAAGGATGGTGCAAACTAATGGCCAACTCAGATCAGATACAGTCCCTCGCAAAGGTGGTTTCCGAGTTCGCAAAGACTTCAGATACTCCCTTTCAGAACCCTGGAGAATTCCATGCGAAGTTCTTCGAATATGTATCTGGGGATCGACCCGATCAGACTACTGAGGACGGAAGGGTGCTCATCATTGCGCTTAGGGATGTGATATTCGCCCATGTCAATCCTCGTGCTTTGCCTGATGCAGAGAATCTCCATAGTAAGTACGACGCTATGATCTCTGACTGGGAGCATCTGATGGCTGATGTCAAGGCGTCGTTACCAACCATGGATGATGTTCTGGACAGTATGTTCTACCCTATGATGCTTCCGAAGTTCTTCGAACGAACACTTGTTTTCTGCGGGTTCCAATATCTGGTTGGAGCTTAACCGATGAAGATCATATTACGGCACGGGGATAAAGCTAAGGCGGATTTTAAATTCTCATGCCTTTGTGGCTGTGTATTTCTTGCTAGCGATGGGGACTTTAGCAGTCGAAAAAGTAGGATGGACCCAGATAAAACCGTATACGTATCCACATGCCCAGAGTGCGAGCGAGAAGGGCTCATTGGCATGCCCATAAGAACAAAGGAGGACCTAGATGCTGACTAAAAAAATAATTGTAAAATGCGAGAAGTGCGGCTCGCTATCCTCCCTGCTCAGACTCGATGACGCGAGATACGACAAAGTAACTGACCGATATTCTGTGGCATGCCCGAAGTGTCGTAAAAGTGTTGCGAGGCAGATCAAATGATGTGGATTGCACTCGGATTAATCCTGGTTGTGTTCGCAGCCCTCGGTATAGGCTTAATCCTGGCGGTGGTTGAGGTCCTTCTAGGAGTTCTATTGGTCGGGCTTGGGTATACAGTTGTAAAATGAATTTGTCTCAATAGTTATTAATGTAATAGGGAGGTACTTAATCAAATGGTAGGTGTAATCCTCATTGTTCTCGTTTGGGTACTGGCTGCCCTATTAACAAAATGGAGGTACTATGTATGAATATTTGGTTCGAACGTGGA
>SAAH01000174.1 GCA_009929525.1 Clostridia bacterium
CTTTGTTTGTATTAGTTCGTCGCTAAATACTTTATCACAAAGTTGGTGTTCTCTTTTTATTATTTTCCATTATCCGAATAAAATTTTACGCTAGCTCTTCGTTATTTTGTTGTGAATGTTATATTTCGGTAAAAACCAGCCCTGCCTTTTCCTGCATCTTTTTCTTAAAAAAGAAATTCAAGACTGCGATCACTCTTCCCACACAAATCATGGCAATCACAGTTCCCAAACCTATCCCTACAGTAAATCGCCCTGCAAAAACAAATCCCATCAAACAGGAAATTATCAGGCAGGTAAAATCTACGATATTTTTCGTCAGTCCCATACTTTTTTTTATTCTTCCTGCTATAGCTTGTACAATACCATCTCCCGGATTGACGATCAGCTTCATATTCACGGTAAGGACCACTCCTATACCTGTAAATAAGATCGCAGCTGCCAGTATAAGCAGTTTCTGCCAAAGGTTATGTACTTCTAACTGAAACATCGCATCAAAAAGATTCAGGAACCTGGTAAATACAATGCTAAATGGAATCTGAAGCACATCCATCAACTGTCTGTTTTTTCCTTTAATGATAAATTGAGCAATGACAAAAAGAGTATAATAGATAAGCGTCAGATTACCAAAATTAAGCTGCCAGATGCATGAAATCGTATAGGGGACCGATATGATAGGTGAAGTGCCAAGCTGTGTTTTCGTATTCAACGTCAACCCCAGTGCCAGCGACAGTATCCCTATGCCATACATCAAGAATCGAAACCACCCACTCACTTTTTTCTTTTTATTATTGTCTTGTCCTACGTTTGTTATCTTTGTTTCTCTTTTCATTTTTCCACCTTATCCACTGTTGACCAGTTCCAAAATTCATTCTCATAACCCCAAAAGAATCTGCCGTACTGCTGCATAGTTCATGCAGTACGACAGATTTTCCTTATACCTGGATCATTTTCTCATCTGTGATATCTATGGAAACAACATAATATTCGTCCCCACTTTTTCCCTCACCGATGCACGCCGTATCATGGACCCAGCAAAGCGTTCCGTCTTTTCTTTCTATCCGGTATTCACTCACGCCATGCTGAAGCTTTAGATTTTGATCTGCTATCACTTTGATCATTCTTTCTTTGTCCTCGTGCCATATCATCTGAAAGAAATTATCATCAAATTTTTTTGCAAATTCCTGTCTTGTATATCCGAGCATCGAAAGCATCTTATCATTAATATATGTAAATTTTCCATCCGACTTGCGATAACGATATAATCCACAGGGAAGCTGGCTTAGAAGAAGTTGTTGATTCCTCGATACCTCTGTAAGTTTTTCTCTGAGATTATACTGCTGTGTGTAATCCTGCACGTACTGGATCCTTGCTTTTTTCTCCCCCCAATCTATCAATTTTCCCTTTGAAAGATAGGTTTTATCAGAATTGTTCGGATGAACCTCGTGTTCACAATAATCTCTGCTCATATTTTCAATATGTATGCAGTGGCTGCATGGTTCATCCAGATCCCATATTGCTTTATAACACGGAACTCCCAGACATTTTGCTTTTTCTTTTCCCGCAAGTGCACAGGCTGCCTTATTCAGATAGTATATCTCATAAGTATCTGTATCCCCAATAAAGATCGCATCACTGGATTCATCCAAAAGCCAGTCCATATTGCGGTACAGGATCCTGTCCGGAAGTTCTACTTCACCTGAAAATATATTAAATTGATTTTTTCCTAATCTCTTTGCTGTCAAAAGTGCCACATCTGCACTGTGATATAATTCCTGATAATCACGGCCGTGCTCAGGTGCAATACTCACACCTATGGAGCAGCTTACTTTGAGATTCTGGACCATAAAGTTCAGATGCGAACATAACGACGTCAGCTTTACTTCCAATTCCCGTACCTCTATACCGGTTTTGACAAACACAGCAAATTCATCGCCGCCCATGCGGCTTATGATATCTTCCTCCCTGAACCGCTGTACCAGTATCTCTGCAACCTTTCGAATGGCTTCATCCCCTGCAGCATGGCCATAGGTATCATTCACTTTTTTAAAGTCATCGATATCCAGCATGATAAATATGCCTGAAAGATGTTCTTCTCCATAAAAATATTCCTGTATCTGCCGCTCCATCTCCATACGGTTATACACGCCGGTAAACTGATCAAGCTTAGCCTCCATCGCAAGCCTTCTCATCTTTATCAACATTTGTTTTTCTCTCTGAAGAACTTTAACCTCCGTCTTAGCCGTTACATTCTGTACACGATGAAGCGCTATATCGCAGTCATAAGGCTTTGATAAGAAATCGCTTGCTCCCAAACGGAATGCTTCCACCTCACTGTCACGCCCCACCTGAGACGTTACGATCACCGGAATCGTACTGTACAAAGCATTGATCTGAAGCTTTTTGAGAAACTGAAAACCATCCATCTTCGGCATGATAAGATCCAGCATGATGATCGCAATGTCATCAAAATGTTCCTGCACATACATGTAGGCTTCTTCGCCATCAGCCGCTTCGACGATCGCATAATAACTTCTGAAGCACTCAGCAAGAATCGCCCGATTCACTTCAATATCGTCCACGATCAGCATGACCTTGCTTTTCGCACCCGTATTATCTGTTCTTTGTATAAAAGTTTCGTCTTCTTTTGACTCTGCCGTGTCCACCGCAAGATTTGACTTAAACACCAGTTTTGTAAATTCTTCTGTCGGCATCGGCTTGGCATAATAATATCCCTGTACCAGATCGCAGTCCATATTACGCAGAAGATTGATCTGTTCCTTCGTCTCAACTCCCTCAGCAACTACTGTTAATTTCATCCATTTTGCCATGCTGATAACAAAGCTTAAGATACTCCGGCTATTATTCTTTTCCGTTTCCCGCTGGATAAAACGCATATCCAGTTTGAGGATATCAATAGGAAGTTCTGACAACATATTCAGTGAGGAATATCCACTTCCAAAATCATCCATTTCGATGATAAATCCCAGTTCCTTCATGCGGCCCACAACACTGATCAGCTGCTGAGCATCCTCCGTATATGCCGTTTCGGTTATCTCCAGATGAAGATGCTCTGGTTTCAGACCATGTTTGCTGACAATGCCCATTAACAATTCCGGCAGATCTTCATTATAGATATCTTTACGTGATACATTTACCGATACCGGGACGAACTTTTTCCTTTTCTCTATCCACAAGGCAATGGTTTCACAAGTTTTATCCCACACATATTCATCCAGTTCTGTGATGAATCCATTTCGTTCAAATAGTGGAATAAATTCTGCCGGACTGATAAATCCAAGTTCGGGATGCGTCCAGCGGACCAGTGCTTCTGCACCGGCGATACTCTCGCTTACCAAATCATACTTAGGCTGCATATATACATGAAATTCATGATTTGCCAAAGCATTTTTCATCTGATCTGTAATACGCTGTTCTCTCAAAAGCCGTTGTCTGATAGAATCATCATAGTATGCATAAGAAACATCATACTTTCCTTTTATCTTCTCCGCCGCAAGCATAGCTCTGTCACACATCAGCGAAACAGGAAGATTCCTCTCCTCAATAAAATATGCTCCGAACTTTACAGACAGTTTCATACCCAACGGATATTTCGCACAGTCTTTTTTCGCGTCCTCAACGATCCTTTGCAGACTGTGCCCCTCTTCACTTACCGGTATCAACGCATAAAAGCGGTCTGCACTGTTTCTTCCACATACCCCTCCGGCTGCTGCTGTACTCTTCTGAAGATGATCAGATATATATACCAGAAGTTTGTCCCCCTCCTCATTCCCATAGCTGTCATTGACAAGTTTGAATTTTTCTACATTGACAGCCATGATCATATATCTGATATCTTTATTCTCTTCCAGCATCTTTGATGCCTGGCGATAAAACGCATCCTTTGTATACAACCCGGTCAGAGTATCTCTCTCTATATGGGTAATGCACAGATTCGACTCATATAGTTCAATCAGATTTTTTAGTCTCTGTTTTAAAACTCCCGGATTATATGGCTTCAGTATAAAATCACGGGCACCGCACCGGAAAGCCTTTTCCTCTGTACCCAGCTCACTCGCCTGAGATGCCACGATCACAGGGATGGATGGATATTCTTTACTGTCTGACATGGCCACAAGCACGCCATAACCATCCAGTTCAGGCATGATAAGATCCAAGACGACTGCTGAAAGCTCTGTTCCAAGTTCCTTTATCATCTTGAGTGCTATAACACCATTTTCTGCTTCCCATACCTCGTAAGTACTTTCGAGAATCTTACGCAGTATCGCTCTGTTTATTTTTTGATCATCTACAACGAGAATTTTTTTTCTCATCATGTATCCTCCAGTTCCCTGCATGAGTGAGCACTATTCTTTTACCCTAGCCATCGCGCCAGTGATGCATATAGCACCTGTGGTTCGATTGGTTTGGATATATGCTCATTCATCCCTGCTGCTTTTGATTTTTCCACATCTTCATCAAATGCGTTTGCACTCATCGCTATGATAGGTATCGTTTTTGCTGATGGCCGCCTGAGCTGGCGGATAGATTTTGTTGACGTCAGCCCGTCCATTACAGGCATTCTGATATCCATCAGTATCACATCATAATACCCTTCTTCAGATTCCATAAACATCTCGATCGCGCGCAGTCCATTTTCTGCCACATGTACCTCTGCATGTTTGGCTTCCAGCAGACGTTTAGCTACTTCTACATTGAGTATATGGTCTTCTACGAGCAAAATGTGCTTTCCTGTAAAATCATACTCTTTCACATAGGATTTTGAAGTCGTTTCCTCTTTTACCTGAAATGCTCTTTCAAATGCGGAAACCAATGTTGACTTAAAGAGAGGTTTTGTCATCAGCATATTTACCCCTGCCTGTTTTGCCTCCTGCTCGATCTCAATCCATTCATAAGCAGTCATTACTATGATCGTTACTTCATTGCCTACAATTCTTCTTATCCTTCTTGCTGTCTCTATGCCATCCATATCCGGCATCCTCCAGTCGAGAAGTACGATGTCATAGTATTCTTTTTCTTGCCATTTCTTACTTATCACGTCTACTGCCCGCTGGCCGCTTTCTACCCATTCTGCTTTCATGCCCATATCAAGCAGAAGTTCCTTTGTATGCATACATATCGTGATATCATCGTCCACGATCAGTGTACTCATCTTTTCCATAGAAATCTCCTGCTTCAGTTTTTGATATCCAGCCTCCTCTGCACATATCTTCAAAGGAATCCTCGTTACAAACTCACTTCCTACTCCCTCGATACTATTTACATTTATCATTCCGCCCATCATATTGACCAGATTTTTAGTTATTGCCAGGCCAAGACCAGTCCCCTTGTATGGAGTTGTGATCGTCGTATCCCCCTGCTCAAATGGTTCAAACATCGTCTCCTGAAACTTTGGATCGATCCCCACTCCTGTATCATTTACCGAAAATGTCATATATGCTGTACCATTTTCTACCCGATCCTGGTGGATAACCAGTTGGACTTTTCCACCCGTATTTGTGAATTTTATTGCATTTCCAAGAAGATTTACGATGACCTGCTGCAGTTTCATCGAGTCACCAATATACTATAAATGAGCAAATTTAAAAAAATGCACAATAAGTTCACGCTACTAACGCCAAAACATCATCAAAAAGAATGTTTCTTGCTCCGCACTGGTA
>SAAH01000056.1 GCA_009929525.1 Clostridia bacterium
TCTACCAGTGCGGAGCAAGAAACATTCTTTTTGATGATGTTTTGGCGTTAGTAGCGTGAACTTATTGTGCATTTTTTTAAATTTGCTCATTTATAGTATCTTATTATTATGGGATGAAGGGAATGTGGATCTGTCTGGATGAGCCAGAGTCGGATCATGCTGCCTTGTATAAAGATGGGGCACCACAGCGCGGGGAGATCAAGGAAGAGACAAGTGAGACCCAGGAGAAGGATAAGATAGAGCCAAAGACAGAAAATCAAAAGAATATTATGGTCATAGTGGTCGGGCTCGTGGCGGCGGTAGTGATCATGACAGGAGTACTGCTGATCTTATTGAGAAGATCGATAAAGTAACTGTCTGTGCTTTGAAAAGGTAAAAAAGGAACGGTTGACAAGAATCATCAAAGAGTACGATAATAGTAAGAGAATGCCTATAGGCAGCAGAAATATGTGATAGGAGGAATCAGCGTGACTAATTTACCAGCCGTTTTTATTGCAAATGGAATAGCTATTGTTTTATTAGTTGTTTTGTTGCTCAGTTCTAACAGAAATATGCGTTATGGATTATTGGATAATAAGATATTTTATGCTATGGTTGCGTTTACTATATTGCAGTGTTTCATGGAGTCAGCAGCATTTTTTATTGATGGAAAGTTGATTCCAGGATATCGGATACTTTCCATTATACTAAATTGTGTACTGTATATTACAGACCTTGTATTTGCATTTTTATGGACGGTCTATGCCGATCTTAAACTTTTTTCTGATACCGGCCGTTTGAAAAAGGTATATCCATTTGTAGCGATACCGGCTGTTTTGGTCATCATAGGATGTATCGTGAATTTGTTTACACCTGTGTTCTTTTCTGTGTCAGATGCCAATATTTACCAGAGAACAGGATTGTATATCATCCCCTATATAGTCACCTATCTGTACCTTGCCTATGGGGCAATACTGGTATATTCTTATAGAAATAAAGTGAAACGATATTTCTTTTTGCCTGCGATCATTTTTATGATTCCGATCATTATCGGAAGTCTGATCCAGTATTTTGTTTATGGATTGTCATTGGTCTGGGCGGGTGTTGCGATCGCTTTGGTATCTCTGTATATCAATGTGCAAAATGAGGCATCATGTATAGATGCTTTGTCAGGCTTATTTTCACGTCAGTATCTGAACCGCTATCTTTACTCAGAAAGCAGAAAAAATGGGACTGGAAAGGCACTTGCAGGGATTATGCTGGATATTGATGAATTCAAAAAAATCAACGATAAGTTTGGACATCAGGTCGGGGATGAAGCGATTACAGCAGCAGGACATATCCTCCGCAATTCTGTATGTGCAGGGGATCTGGTAACAAGATATGCAGGAGATGAATTTGTTATCGTAATGCGTGTGGAAGATGAAAAAGATATTCAGGATACGATCCAGCAGATAATAAAGAATACAGAAAGTTTCAATGCGTCCGGGAAGAGTTTGTATAAACTTCAGTTTTCCATGGGATACAGCATCTATGGACCGCACGGGGATACAGTGGATGCTTTTTTAAAGAGAATGGACGAAGCAATGTATAAGGACAAAAAAGAAAAAAGAGAGAAAAATATATTGCCGGAGAGAAGAAATAGATAGGAGATTTTATGATCCGCTCGACGTACATATTATTATACTTGTTTTTTATTTATGGGTTCTTTGGATGGATTCTGGAGACAGTATATGCAGCAACAAAACAGAGGCAATTTGTCAATAGAGGTTTGATCAATGGGCCGGTATGTACAATCTATGGATTTACTGCGATATTGATGACGATCGGACTCCATGAACTTGATGGCGGATGGCTGTTTTTAGGTGCGGTGATCTATGCTACATCCATGGAATGGATCGCCGGTCATCTCATCGAGAAGATTTACAAAGAGCGATGGTGGGACTATTCAGGCATGAAATGGAACCTGGATGGGTATATTTGCCTGAGGGCATCTGTCGTGTGGGGGATTCTTGGTGTTGTTATCATAAAATGGGGAAATCATTGGATGGTCCAGCTTTACGAGATGGTTCCCGAACTGCCGGCACAGATCATATTATGGATCGCGGTAGGATTGTATGTGATAGATGCGTTGGCATCCTATATCCCGGCAACAGGAAAGTCCGCAAAATGGGAGCGGTGGATGGATGAACATTATGACGATACAGTGATGGAGAGGATCTATCCAAATGCAAAATCAAAATAAAAGGAGAGTCACGGGGAGTTTGATGTCCCCGTGGCTCTCTATTAAAATTCTTCTTTTATCTTCTCAAGAAACTTTTCGGCGGCTTTTGAAAAAAACTGATATTTTTTCCACACCATAGTAAGATCGATTTTTAGGGGTGGATCAAGGGGCCGAAAGCAAAGCGTGCTGTCGCCAGAAGTGTTGATCAGTTTGTCGAGAGTAACAGCATAGCCAAATCCCTCGTCTACCAGTAAGGATGCATTATAGACAAGATTATAGGTCGCAAGGATATTCAGGGAGGAAAAATCTTGTTTTATCCAGTGCGCTACTGGATGATTGCTGTTTATCTGGCGGGACATAAGAAGCGGTTTATCCCACAAATCTTCAGGAGAAATAACAGTTTTCGCAGCAAGTGCACTGTCGCGCTTCATCAGAACGCCCCAGGTATCCTGTACTGGAAAGGGAAGACAGTTATATTTTGAAAGATCCAACTGCCCAATGATTATGCCAAAATCGATCAATCCTTTATCCAGGCGTTCAAGAACATCTCTGGAGTCTCCGCTTGAGATGTGGTAGTGGATCTGAGGATGTTCATCGTGAAGTTCCAAAGCAGCACGGGCGATCAGTCGTATGGCATCTGTTTCGCCGGTTCCAATGCGAACATCTCCTGTTATGACATCACCAGACAGAGTGATCTCATCCTCCGTCTTTTTAACTAAGTCTGTGATCTCTTCTGCACGTTTTCGAAGAAGCATACCATCTTCTGTTAATGTGATCTTACGGTTTCCACGGATAAAAAGCTGAGTGCCAAGTTCATCTTCAAGATCTTTTAACTGTCTTGAAAGTGTTGGCTGAGAGAGATGTAAAAATTCTGCCGCACCGGAGATGCTTTGCTCTCTTGTAACGGCTAAAAAATATTGGAGTACCCGAAATTCCATGCTAGCTGCCTCCTGTGAAGTTAATGTATGATTATAGTATATTACGAAAAAACGTATCCGTAAAGCATGAAGAGGCTTACCGGCGGTTTTTAAGTGTTTGATGTTGTCAGGAGCGTTTGCGTTATGATATGATTAGATACTGTTTGAACCCTACATGAAAATAAAGAGGTTAAGAGATAAGGATGGAAAATATGACAGCTGCAGGAAATAAACATTCATATAAAGAACAGATTAAAATGGTCATTCATTTAAGTATACCAGCCATATTAGCAGAGATAAGCTCTGTTATCATGCAGTATATTGACGCTGCTATGGTGGGGAGTCTGGGAGCAAAAGCATCTGCTTCGATAGGATTGGTGTCAAGTTCTACCTGGCTGATAGGTGGACTTTGCATTAGTGCAGCAACTGGATTTTCGGTACAGGTTGCACAGCTTATCGGAGCGAAGCGAGAACATGAGGCACGAGATGTGCTGAAGCAGGCACTGCTGGTATTAGTGATCTTCGGGTGCGTATTGGCAGCAGTGGGAGTTGGTATCAGCGGATCATTACCAAAGTGGCTTGGCGGCGATACAGATATTCACCGATCAGCAACTCAATATTTTATGATATATTCCTGTGCACTTCCGGCGATACAGCTTCGTCAGCTTTCAGGAAGTATGCTCCAGTGCAGCGGAGATATGAAAACTCCAAGTATACTGAATTCCGTTATGTGTGGACTGGATGTGATATTTAATTCTGTATTGATATTTCCTACGCGTCAGCTTCATATCGGAGGATTCCAGTTTGCGCTGCCGGGGGCAGGATTGGGAGTGACAGGAGCAGCCATCGGAACGGCTCTTTCGGAAATGGTCATTGCAGCCATTATGTTATGGTTTGTATGCTCCCGTTCAGAAAAACTTCGTGTGATCAAAAGCGGAAAATGGAGCTGGAATTCAAAATGTGTGCGTACAGCAGTGAAAATATCGCTGCCGATGGCATTTGAGCATACGATATTGTGCGGAGCACAGGTAATACTGACTCGCATCGTGGCACCACTTGGTACGATAGCAGTTGCGGCGAATTCACTGGCGGTAACAGCAGAAAGTGTCTGTTATATGCCGGGATTTGGTGTTTCCGCAGCAGCGACTACGCTGGTGGGACAACGGATAGGGGCAGATGAGAAGAACCTGGCGAGAAGCTATGCAAGGATATCTGTGGTGATGGGAGTTGGCATCATGACCCTGATGGGGGCAGCGATGTATCTTCTGGCTCCGCTGGCATTTGATATGCTGACTTCAGACCCTGAGGTCAGGGCATTGGGAGTAAAAGTGCTCAGGATAGAAATGTTTGCAGAACCATTTTACGGAATGTCGATCGTGATCGCAGGTGCTTTAAGAGGAGCCGGCGACACTCTGGTTCCAAGTATCATGAATCTGGTCAGTATGTGGGGGATCCGCATTGTTGCGGCTAGTCTGCTGGCACCGATCATGGGACTTACGGGAGTGTGGGTAGCTATGTGTGTGGAACTATGTATCCGGGGAATCATGTTTCTGATACGTTTATTACAGGAAAAATGGATTGAAAATAGTAAGTTGGTCTAAAGAGAGTCTTTGGGATTACGACTAGGGGAGAGTCTGCTCATAGCCATGCTTATCTGCTATGATCAAATATTCAATATAAGTATTTGCTATAAAAAATGATTTGCATTATATTGAACTTGCAGAGCAAAAAAGTATTGACTGGTGGTGAAGAGAAAAAAGATGAGTGAAAAGAAGCTGGAGGGGATCATACAGAATCTTGCTGATGCAGGATGTGGACAGGAAACGGTTGCCGATTTCCTTCATTGTATGGAACAAGGAAATAAGAAAAAGGAACTATGCGTGCTCAAGAAGCATCGAAAGGAGCTTCTCGATTGTCTGCACGAAAACCAAAAGAAGATAGATTGTCTGGATTATCTCATTTACCATATAGAAAAGATGGATGAAGAAAAATAGAAGATAAGAGCATTCAGTCCAAGTACTATTTTAATATAAGTAAAGGAGTCTACACATGAACGAAAAAAAAGAAATCAAACAAGAATTTTTAACAGGGGAACGAGCACTTTTTCAGGCGGAAAATCTCAATATACAAGATTGTATATTTGCAGATGGCGAATCCCCATTGAAGGAAAGCAATGATATCGAATTATATGGCAGCATGTTCAAATGGAAATATCCTCTCTGGTATAGCCAGGACATCATGATGAAGGATTGTACACTTTTTGATATGGCTCGTGCAGGTATCTGGTATACGGACAGAATCCATGTGGAAGATACCATGATCGAGGCACCTAAGAATTTCCGCCGCTGTAATGGGGTAGAACTTAAAAATGTTTCTTTTCCAAATGCATCCGAGACATTATGGAATTGTGAAGAAGTTAAGATGGATCATGTTATGGCAAAGGGAGACTATTTTGCCATGAATTGTAAGAATATGGATATCCATGATTTTCAGCTGGTGGGGAATTATTCTTTTGATGGAGTGGAAAATGTAGAGATACATAATGCGAAGATGCTTTCAAAAGATGCATTTTGGAACAGCGATAATGTAACGGTATATGATTCTTTTATTTCAGGGGAATACCTGGGATGGAATGCGAAGAACCTGACGCTTATCAACTGTACCATCGAGAGTTTGCAGGGAATGTGTTACATTGACAATCTTGTGATGAAAAACTGCAAGCTTATCAATACAACTCTCGCATTTGAATACTCTTCTGTAGACGCTCAGATTGATGGAAAGATTGACAGCGTGCTGAACCCGGCAAGCGGTGTGATCCGTGCGGGACATATTGATGAATTGATACTTGAGAAGGATAAGGTGGATATTTCCAGAACACAGATCATCTGCAAATAGGAGATGACGAAGATCGAGGTGACAGTTATGAAATATGATTTTGATAAGGTGATAGACAGAAGAAATACAGGCTCTATGAAATGGGATGTAGGGTGTGATGAACTACCCATGTGGGTTGCAGATATGGACTTTCAGACGGCACCGGAGATTATCGAAGCCATTCATGAGAGAACTTCTCACGGAATCTTTGGATACTCCATACTTCCGGAAGCGTGGAATCAGGCATATATAGACTGGTGGAGCAGACGGCATGATTTTGAAATAGATACAAGCTGGCTTATCTTTTGCACAGGCGTAGTTCCTGCACTATCAAGTATTGTGCGGAAATTAACTACGCCAAATGAAAATGTATTGATACAAACACCGGTTTACAATATATTTTTCAATTCGATCGTGAATAATGGAAGGCGAGTGCTGGAGAGCCCTTTGGTGTATGATGGGGAAAAATATGAGATAGACTTTGCTGATCTGGAAGAAAAACTTGCGGATCCGCAGACTACGCTGATGATCTTGTGCAATCCTCATAATCCAGTGGGAAAGATATGGGATAAGGAGACATTGGAGCGTGTAGGAGAGTTGTGCTGGAAACACCATGTGACGGTGGTGTCAGATGAGATTCACTGCGATCTGACAGAACCTGGTTACAACTATCTTCCATTTGCTTCAGTATCAAAAAAATGCAGAGACAACAGTATCACTTGTGTGGCACCAACAAAGGCATTTAACATGGCGGGTCTGCAGACTGCAGCAGTATTCGTACCAGATGAGAACCTGCGGCATAAGGTTTGGCGAGGATTAAACACAGACGAAGTTGCTGAACCCAATGCATTTGCGGTAACAGCAGCAATTGCTGCTTTCGAAAAAGGTGAAGAATGGCTTGATGAACTGCGGGAATATATCTCACAAAACAAGCGGGAAGTTCTTGGATTCATAAGAAGGGAAATTCCACAGATAAAGGTGGTGGAGTCAAAGGCAACTTATTTGTTGTGGCTTGATTTTTCAGGATGCATGGAATCTGCTGAAACCACTACTCAGGTGGCAGAGTATGTGAGAGAAAAAACTGGATTATACCTTTCTGCCGGATATCAGTTTGGGGGAGACGGGGAAAACTTTATTCGTATGAATATAGCCTGCCCGCGCACAATCCTTATAGATGGACTGAACAGACTGAAGAAAGGCATCGAGGGCTTTTGGGATGATCGGGATGAATCTGAGGGCTAGATATTCCTTTTTTGCATAGAAGATATTTGATATAAGCATTTGATATTTTGATAATATAACAATAAAATGATATCAGATGGGTAAGCTTGCTGTTTAACTGGCAAGACTGCAACAAAAATGAACTATTGATAATAAGTCATATATAAACGAGAAAGAGAGGCAAACCAAATGATTTATAAAGAGTATAAAGATATGAAGCTTTCAGCACTGGGCATGGGCGCTATGCGTCTGCCGGTTATTGATGGAGACGATGCAAAGATAAATGAAGCAGCAACTGCCGAGATGGTTGCATATGCTATGGAGCAGGGAATCAATTATTATGATACCGCATGGGGCTACCACAGTGGGAATTCAGAAATCGTGATGGGAAAAGTCCTGAGCAAATATCCAAGAGAAAACTTCTATCTTTCCACAAAGTTCCCAGGATATGATCTGTCCAACATGGATAAAGTTGAGGAGATATTTGAAAAACAGCTGGAAAAATGTCAGGTGGAATATTTTGATTTTTATCTGTTCCACAATGTTTGTGAGATGAATATCGATGCATATCTGGATGATGAAAAATATGGAATCTACACTTATCTGATGAAACAAAAAGCAGCAGGACGTATCCGTCATCTTGGATTTTCTGCTCATGGAAGCATCGAAGTTATGAAAAGATTCCTTGAAGCATATGGAAAAGATATGGAATTTTGTCAGATCCAGCTGAATTATCTTGACTGGACGTTCCAGGATGCAAAAGGAAAAGTTGAACTCCTGAAAGAATATAATATACCGGTATGGGTTATGGAACCACTGCGTGGAGGACGTCTTGCATCTCTTGGTGAAGCACATGAAGCAAAATTAAAAGAACTTCGTCCTGATGAGGAGATTCCTGCATGGGCATTTCGTTTTCTTCAGGGTGTGCCGGGAGTGACGATGACACTTTCTGGAATGTCAAACTTTGAACAGATGAAAGCAAATATCCATACATATGAGACAGATAAACCGCTTAATGAACAGGAGAGCAAAGTCCTTGCAGAAGTGGCAGAAGAGATGCTCAAAAATGCAGGAGTTCCATGTACAGCCTGTCATTACTGCGTAAGCCACTGCCCACAGGAACTGGATATTCCTTCCCTTCTGAGCCTTTATAATGAGCATTGCTTCACAGGCGGTGGATTTATAGCACCGATGGCACTGATGGCACTGCCGGAGGATAAAAAACCATCCGCATGTGTAGGCTGCCAAAGCTGCGAACAGGTATGTCCACAGCAGATCAAAATCTCAGAAGCAATGGCAGATTTTGCTGCAAAATTATAAAATGAAAGAAAATATGTGAACTCAAAAGACTTGCAGAAGTGAAACTCAATGTTTCATATCTGCAAGTCTTTTGTACGTTATATCTCTTCACACTGGACATATGTATCCAGATATGGGAAAATATAAATATATGTGGTCGGAGGGGAAGAGAATGAATAAAGAGAAAATAAAACATTTGCTTATCCATGCACTGAAGATAGCAGCAGGAAGCTGTATTGCAATCTATATCGCCACAGCTCTTGGTCTGGAATATGCAGCTTCTGCGGGTATTATCGCCATGCTTTCCATATTGACAACAAAATGGGAAACAGTTAAGATTTCCCTTTGTCGTGTCATTACCTTTTTTATCACTGTCTTGCTGGCAGTAGTTACCTTTCAGCTCATCCATATCGAATGGCTGGAATTTGGCGTGTTTATGTTCCTCTTGGTCATAGTATGCGAAGTGTTGGGGTGGAAGGCTACGATTTCTGTAAATGCGGTGGTGGGTACGCACTTTCTGACGACGCTGGATTTTAGCATATCATTTATCATAAATGAATTCCTTCTTGTGTTCATCGGAATTGCGATAGCCATTTTCTTTAATCTGTTTCAGAACAATGGAAGTGCAAAGAAAAAGATCATACAAAATATGAGAGATACGGAAGAAAAACTCCAGATGATCATGGAAGAACTTGCCGTCTATATGAGAATGGAGAATCTGGATCATAGTGTATGGAGTGACATCATTGCTTTGGAGCATGATCTGGCGAAGTACGTGGATGCTGCTTATCGATATCAGAATAATACATTTCATTCTCATCCAAGTTACTATATTCATTATTTTGAGATGCGTGCACAGCAGTGTGGTGTTTTGCATAATCTCCATTATCAGATGAAGAAACTGCGTTACATGCCAAAACAAGCGCAGATCATCTCAAGTTATATTTCTTATATGAAAGACTATATTGTGGAGCTGAATATTCCGTCAAAACAGATAGAAAAGCTTGATGAGATATTTGCAGAGATGAAAAAAGAACCCTTGCCAAAAAGCCGCGAGGAATTTGAAAACAGGGCTATTTTGTACCACGTATTGTTAGATTTGGAAGAATTTCTGGTGTTTAAGAAACGATTTGTGGAATCCCTTGAGAGTATTCATAAAGATATTTATTGGAAAGAGAGCTAAGGTGAAAACGGCTGTCCCGTTAGGGTGTAAAAATACATCCTGACGGGACAGCCGTTAGTTGGAGCGCAATACATTCAAAAAATCTTCTCCATAACGCTCATACTTTACCTCACCAACACCGGATACCTCAAGCATCCCTTCTTTTGTAGTAGGATGGAGGATACACATCTGGGTAAGTGTCTTATCAGAGAATATCAGGTATGGAGGGACACCAGCTTTTTTTGCCAGTTCCATACGAAGGGTACGGAGTTCTTCAAATAAATTCCTGTCCACATCTTCCATAGAGGCGAGCAATTTGCTTTGTTTGCTTTTTGAGGCGGATTTTTTGGATTTGCTTTCTGTGCTGGGTTCATATTCTTTTGCCATTTTCATGGTGACAGAAGCAGAACCGTCAAGTATACTGCCCGATTTTGAGGTCAGTTTTACCAATGAATATTCTCCTGTGGTGAGTGCCAGATAGTCGTTTAGTACCAGATGATTCATAATCTGACGAATCTTAGGGATAGGCAGATCTGCGAGCTTTCCATAGTAAGAATTTTGATCCATCCGGCAGCGTTTTACTTTTGCATTGCTGCTTCCACGGAGGGTATCGACAATAAGAGTCATACCGTAGCGGCCATGGCATTCGTCGATACAGCCAAGGATCTGTGCAGCAGCATTAGTGATATCTATGGTGTCAAACTGTGTAAGACAGTTCGAACAATTGCCACAGTAGTTATCACCATATTCTCCAAAATACATCAGGATATAGGAACGCAGACATTCATTGGTCATACAGTAGAAAGTCATTTTCTTCAGCCGTTCCCGGTCCTGTTCTTTGATCACTTCGAGTTCGGCGGGGGACAGTTCATCATTGTCCATGTTGTTATCGATGAAAAATTGGTTGGTGATCACATCCTGTCCGCCGTAGAGCAGGATGCATTTTGCACTTTCACCGTCTCGTCCGGCTCGACCTGCCTCCTGATAATAACTTTCGATGTTCTTAGGCATATTATAGTGAATGACATAGCGGACATTTGATTTGTCGATGCCCATACCGAAAGCATTTGTTGCGACCATGATGGGTTTTACGTCATAGATGAAATCTTCCTGATTATGTCTGCGCTCATTGTCAGATAGACCAGCATGGTAGCGAGTGACAGGAAAACCTTCTTTTATCAGATTTTCGCAGACTTCCTCCACTGCTTTTCTGGAGATGCAGTAGATGATGCCGCTTTGTCCTTCGAATTCCTTTACGTGTTTCAATAAAGCCTGGTACTTGTCTTTTGGCTTTTCAACAGAAAAATATAGATTCTTACGGTCGAATCCAGTGGTGATGACCAGGGGATTTTCCAGCTGCAGGATACAGACCATATCATCACGTACGGTTTTGGTAGCAGTAGCAGTGAAGGCACTGACTACAGGACGTTTTGGAAGCTGGTCGATGAAGTTGGTGATCTTTAGGTAACTGGGACGAAAATCCTGTCCCCACTGGGAAACACAGTGAGCTTCATCCACACTTACCATGGAGATAGGGACCTGCATGGCAAATGCAAGAAACTCCGCAGTATCCAGCCGCTCCGGTGCCACATAAATGATCTTATAGCGTCCATCTCTCGCCAGACGGAGGGCAGTCAGATATTGATTATAGGTAAGTGAACTATTAAGATAAGCTGCGTGGATACCTGCCTGATTCAGTGCTTCGACCTGATCTTTCATGAGAGATATGAGAGGGGAGATGACAAGGGTGATACCTTCAAGCATTAGGGCTGGAATCTGATAACATATAGATTTTCCGGCTCCAGTTGGCATGATGCCTAAGGTATCGCGTCCGGACAAGATACTGTCGATCAGGGTTTCCTGTCCTTCGCGGAATTCGCTGTATCCGAAATATTGTTTTAAAAGTTGATATTTATCTTTCAATGAAGTTGGGGATCCTTTCTTTGTAGAATGATTTGTTGATTTGATTCGCAAATAAACAGATGTATTTAGTTTATCATATGAGGGGGAAAATGCAATTAAGAAAATATAAAATATTGGGGGACGGACGGAGGGACGGACGCCCGTCTGCACTGCCAGTCCCACCAGGCAAGCAGGGCGAGGGGCAGAGCTTTCGCTGTAAAAAGCTATGAGTGGGGCAGGGGATTTTCGCTCTAAGCTTTTTAGCAGCTCAAGTTCGATGCCCCTGGCCCTGCTTGCCTGGTGGGACTGGCAGTGCAGACGGGCTGGTATGGGCGGAGGCTGTGGTGCTTTTTGTATCGGATAGTTGTTAATTAGTCTTTTAGTTTTGCAAATACTTTTTTTGACCAATAGGCGATGCAGCAGGATAGGGCTGCGGCAGTAAAGAGGACAAGGTGTAGGCTGGCATGGAATAGTTCGAAAATGTAGCCGTATAGGGCCTGGCCCAGAGGGCTGGCACACATGGTGAGGCATAGGGCAAGGGACATGACTTTTCCGATCAGGTGTGAGGGGGTGATCGTTTGCACGTAGGCCATCATTTCGATGGAAAATATCGTGGATGCTGCCATCATGAGGACACAGCATAGGAGGATGATGATGTAGGATATCATGCCTGGGAGAGTGAACATCAGGGCTGTACCGATGGGGATGATGGAGAGTGCACAAAGGTACAGGAGGATGTAGCTTTGTCTGATGTTTAGCTTGCGGGAAAGGATTCCGGAGAGTAGTCCTCCAAGAAGTCCTCCGGCAGCCATGGCGCCTTCGCAGTAGCCGTAGAGCTGATTTCCTAAGGATTCGTCAAAGCCCAGGTGTTGGGTGATGATGACAGGCAGTCCGATGATGATCAATGCAGAAAAGACCATGTTGATCGAAGCGATAAAGAGTGTCACTTTGGCAATGATCGGTCTTTGTGTTTTTATGAACCGGATGCTTTCGAGAATATCATTTTTTGCGATGGAAAATATACTGCCCTCGGAAGGTTTTTTATCAAATGGAATGTGGATGAATATTTCCATAACAGCAGATAAAAAGAAACAGATGATACTGATAAACAAAATCGGACGTATTCCATAAAAACCATAGACAGCGCCACCCAGCACAGGACCGATCAAACTGGCAAGAGAATTCACGAGAGTTACTGCAGAATTGGCAGAGACCAGATTCTCGGGTGATACAAGAGCAGGTATACTTGCCTGGACAGAAGGCTGATAAGCACCTTGGATTCCATACAGGATGATCAGTGTGATGATCACAAGGATAACCAGATCGGTCTTTCCAAGAAAGAAAGAGAATAATAAGGTTAGACCAGCTGTAGAAAAATCCAGAATTACCATGATATTTCTTTTGTTGATGCGATCAGCAAAGATACCGCCTATAGGGGATAAAATGATCATAGGGATAAATGAGACAGCAGAAACTAAACCGAAAAGTTTAGAAGAGTGCGTCTGGTTCAAAAGATACAAGGGCAGTGCAAAACGTAAGATAGCATTGCCAAATAATGAGATGATCTGTCCAATGATCACCATAGAAAAATCACGTTTAAATATTTTGTTTTCAGACATAGGATCCTCCTTTTAATACCGACCGACGGTATGTAGAATAATAAAAAATATATGCCCTAAGGCATGACATATGAGTAAACTTGAATATTGTTTTGACAGAGTAATAAGCCAGATGACTTATTACTCTGAACTTCTTGGCGGAATCTGACAAAATTGTACAAAGTCATTGAGCATCTTTTCATCCAGAAGATCAATTCCCATATTTTTAAGCAGTGAGTTGAAAAAGAATACACGATTTATTTTTGTTTGCGTATCTGTCTCCACGACAAGAGGATTGATCCAGATATTTGTTAAAAGGATCATAACTTCTGCGAGTTCACGGGGATATTCTGTTTGGATAGAACCGTCTTTGATCCCGTCTTCGATGACAGGCTGAATATAAAGGGGCGCAACCGTGTCAAATATCTCTCGGATCTGCAATGCTAAGAGCTTTGGATTGTCCAACATGTTAGGACTGACATTGTACACAATATCATAATCAGTTTCTGTTAGAGATAGTTCAAACATTTTTTTGAGTTTTTCAAATCCTGTAAGTGCAGGATTGTCCCGTACCTTTTTCATACTGGCAAGAATAGGTTGATTATATCGATCACCTACTGCGTTGAAGATATCCTCTTTTGACTTGAAGTGATGGTATACTGCGCCTTTGGAAAGGCCGCCGAGCCCGTTGATGATATCCTGGATCGAGGTATCGTCATACCCCTTTTCAAGGAATAATTTTTCGGCGACATTTAGGATAAGAGTAACAGTTTCTTCCGGATATTTGTTTCGCGACATCGCATATGCCTCCTTACATACCGTTGGTATGTATTGAGAGTACCATCAGAATTGAGGATTGTCAATAGAAAAACAGTATTTTCAATGCATTTTTGGGAATCCGATTGCATTATATCCAGCCCGGATTTATACTGGAAGTAGTATGGCAGATTGTGGATATCTGTCAGTTAGTTGTGTGGCAAGGTAAGAGGGGGATAAAAATGCAGAAAGCATTACCTGAATCTCAAAATATGTTCGAAGATTTGCTTTTCAACATAGATTGTGGTGTCGTTATTTATAAAATGGGTGCGGATCGTGAATTTTCACTGGAATATGTGAATGATGGTTTTTGCCGGTTATACGAGCTTACGCGGGATGAAGTACTCACTAATTATGCGAAAAATCATCTTCTATGTGTTGCAGGAGAATATAGAAAAGATGTAACAAGAGTGCTCCGTAAAGCGATAGAAACCCATCAATCTCAAGAAATCACCTACAAAGCCCAATTGTTTTCCGGTCAGGAAAAGTGGGTCATGGCTAATTTGTCCTGTGTGCAAAAGCCAGATGGTGCTTTTATCTATGGCTCTTTTTTTGATGTGACAGAAAGGCTGAAAAGTCGGCAGCTGTTATGGCAAAATGAAAAGATAACTGAATTTGCCTGTGATTTTACAAATCTGTGGATATGGATTTATGAGATAGAGACAGACATTGTACATTGTTATAAAAAGTTGATGAATGATTTTGAGTTTCCGGAGACGATGAATAATTACCCTGAATCATGGATTGAAAAAGGATTTATTATGTCAGAGTCTGTACAGGATTACCTTGAAGGTGTCCGGAAGATTAAAAATGGGGAGAATCAGGTAGAATTTGATTGCAAGGTAAGGTATAAAGACAGGACAGAACATTGGGTCAGATGCCGGTTCAGACAGATGGAAGAGGACTTTGAAAAAAGTGCGGGGAAAAAGAAAATAGCGATATGCACCTGCCAGCCAATCGACACAGAGAAAGTTCTTGAGGCGAGGATCGAGATAGAGCGTATGAATCAGTCTGTGGAAGATAGGAATATGGTGTCTCGTTTCGTTGCAAATCTGACACAGAGCTATATCCATGAACATGAGTATGAGGGTGAAATAAAGGGATCTTTGGAGTCCGGCCCTTTTTTGGGTGAAAAGGGGAGCCATATAGAGAGCTTTGTGTATGAGGATAGGCAAAGAGAGATATTTCATGCGAAACATAATGCAGCCCGTTTGATCGAACAGTATGAAAAGGGTATTACAGAAGAGATTATAGATTATCGCAGAATCTGTCCGGATGGAAATGTAAGATGGGTAAGAAATGTCATTCATCTTTTAAAGGATCCCAAGAGTGGGGACATCTACGATTATGAATACTGCTATGATATTCATGATCAGAAGATGCTGACAGAGGTTTTAACAGCAGCAGTCAATTATGACTATGAACGTTTTGGAAGTGCAAATCTTGAGCAGGGGCAGATTACGATGCTCTATAGTGATCCTCAGCAACAACAGGTAGACATAGAGGTGGATTCTTATGAAACGGTTTCCAGCACCTATGGACGCACGATGGTTTATGAGGAAGACCGGGAAATGTTTCTGAAAATGATATCGCTGGAAGAAGTACGGCGTAATCTTGAAAAACAGGATGAATATGAGTTTACTCATCGGGTGATGGAAAATGGTGAACTTCATTTTAAAAGAACACGGTTTGTTTTGTATGATAAGAAAAACAGGCTTGCTTTGATGACTCGTCAGGATGTGACAAGGATGGTCGATGAGGAAGAGAAAAAAAGACAGGAATTGTCTGTGGCACTGGAACTTGCAGAGATGGCGACACAGGCCAAAACGGATTTTTTGTCACGTATGAGCCATGAGATCAGAACACCGATGAATGCTATCATGGGTATGACGGCAATTGCAAAAGAAAATGATGCAGACAGGATGCAGATATCAGAATGTCTTGATAAGATAGATATGTCATCCCGTTATCTTCTTACTCTTATCAATGATATCCTGGAGATGTCCCGGATAGAAAGCGGAAAAACAGATATTGCACGAAGAGAGTTTGATTTCCGTTTTCTGATGAATAGTGTTACGACAATTGTGGAGACATTGGCTAAAAAGAGTCATATCCGATATTCCTATGTTATTGATGATGAGAATCTGGAATCTCATTACATTGGTGATATGATGAGGATCCAGCAGATTCTGGTCAATATTATCAGCAATGCGATCAAGTTCACCAAACCGGACGGAAAGGTTCGCTTTTCTGTGGAGATACCGAGAAAGACCAGAGAGCAGGCATTTTTTAGATTTGTTATAGCAGATACAGGCATTGGCATGAGTGATGATTTTATGGAGAGGATTTTTCTTCCATTTTCTCAGGAGAATACAGGCAGGACTTCGCAGTATAGTGGAAGCGGTCTGGGACTTGCCATATCAAAAAGTCTTGCAGAGGCGATGGGGGGAACCATTCAGGTAGAAAGCTTTTTGGGGATTGGTTCAACCTTTACAGTGGAGCTTCCATTAGAGCGTATAGATGAATTAAGTGAAGAAGCTGATAAAAAGATATATAGGCCGATAAAGAAGGAAGAAATCAATCTTGAAGGGTACAAGGTGCTGCTTGCAGAAGATCATCCGATGAATATTACTGTTGCAACTCGTCTTTTGGAGAAAAAAGGGGTAAAAGTTACTGTAGCAGAGAATGGACAGGATGCTGTGAACAGATTTGATGAGTCCCAGGAGGGATATTATGACGCAATACTGATGGATATCCGTATGCCGGTCATGGATGGACTTGATGCTGCGAAAAAAATCAGAAGTCTCGGCCGCACAGATGCAGGTGAGATACCTATCATCGCGATGACAGCAAATGCACTCGATGAGGATAGAAAGCAGAGCTGTGCGGCAGGCATGAATGAGCATTTGTCTAAACCGATCGAACCTGCAATGTTATATGAAACACTGCAGGCAGAAGTGCTTAGATATAGAGAGGCGGCTGTCAGTCATCCGAAAGAGTAGCCAGAGTCTTCTCTTTCGGAAGGAGAAGTTCCGTATAGGCCATAAGGATTTTTTTCAGTTCGTTTATCTCTGGAGTTAGAAATTTATTTTTGTGATATACGAGCTTGAAAGTACGTTCCCATTCCTCATTTTCGACGCGGAATATTTTGAGTCTGTCTTTTTCGATTTCGTGGCGCATCAGGCGTGAGGACATGACGGTCAGGGTATTATTTCGCAAAACAAAATTAAGGATACTCCGGGGACAGTTGGCTTCCCAGCAAAACTTTACATGGATGCCTCTCTTCTGGAGGTATTGTTCAAAGAGCTGGCGTGTTCCGCTTCCTTCCTCACGTGTGGCAAAACGTTGATTTTCCAGTTCTTTTGAGGTGATGTGATCACGATGATAGAATTCATGCATGTTTGAACAGGCGAGAACAAGCCAATCATTTATAATAGGAATATATACAAGGTCCGGAGATTTGATATTTCCTTCCACAACAGCCACATCCAATTGGGACTTTAGAAGCAGTTTCTCAATTTCGTTAGTATTGTTGACGGTGGAATAGATATCAAGCTTCGGACATTTTTCCTGTAGTTTAGTGATGACCTGAGGCATCAGACACGTTCCAACCGTCATCGATGAGCCAATGCGCAGGGTTGATATATCGTGCTGATCTTGCATGGAGGATTCAAGGCTGTCAAAACGATCGACGGTCTGATAGGCCAGTGAAAGCAGCTGTTTTCCCTTATCTGTGATATAAAGTTTACGGGATAAACGTTCGAATAGGAGAGCCTGATAATGATCTTCCAGTTCATGGATGGTTTGGCTGACGGTTGGCTGTGAAATATATAATTTTTGTGCGGCAGCACTCATGGATTGTGTTTCAGCTACAGCTATAAATATCTTCAAGTGACGGATTGTCATATCTTTATCCTCCCAAAAGATCTGCGTGTTTTTCGAGTTTTATATCATACTATAGGTATTTCCAATGATGTTGATTACATAATACGATTTTTCAAATAGATAATCAAGTGCTATAATGTAGCTAATGAATGATTGTTAAAAATGCAAAAAAGGAGAAAAAAATGAAGGTATTGATCGTTGGCGGTGTGGCCGCTGGTACAAAAATAGCAGCAAAGTTGAAACGAGAAGACCGAAGCGCAGAGGTTACGATTCTGACAAAAGGGAAAGATATTTCCTATGCGGGGTGTGGTCTTCCTTATTATGTAGGGGATATTATCAAAGAAAGAAAAGATCTTGTAGTCAATACGCCGGAAGCTTTTTCTAAACTGACGGGCGCATCGGTTTTTACTCATACAGAGGTGACACACGTAAATCGTGAAGCAAAGAATGTGGAAGCGCGCGATGAAGAGACTGGAAAAATCAGTACCTATACTTATGACAAACTTGTGATAGCAACTGGTGCATCTCCATTTCTTCCGGATTGTGAGGGAACAAATCTAAAAAATGTGTTCGTTATGAGGACGCCAGATGATGCAGTTGCGCTTAGAGAAGCTGTTGATGCGGGAGAAATCAAACGTGCAGTCGTAGTTGGCGGTGGATTTATCGGACTTGAGGTTGCAGAAAACCTAAACGCAAAGGATGTAAAAGTTTCAGTCATCGATTTTGCTCCGCATATCCTGCCGGGATTTTTTGATCCAGAGTTTTCGGCATATACAGAAGACAAATTGGCAGATCATGGAATCATGTGTTTTACAGGTGTAGCGCTGGAATCTATCATAGGAACTGACAAAGTGGAAAAAGTAAAGACATCAAGGCGTGCAATGAAAGCAGATGCATGTATTTTGGCAATGGGTGTCCGGCCCAATACGGCATTTTTGAATGATTCTGGAATCGAAATGTTCAAGGGGACAGTCATTACAAACCAGTATCTCCAGACGAACGATCCGGATATCTATGCAGTTGGTGACTGTGCGATGGTGACAAACCGCGTGACAGGTGATGCGCAGTGGTCCCCGATGGGATCAACAGCAAATATCGCAGGACGTATCGCAGCGATGAACCTTGCAGGGAAAGAAATTGCTTATCCAGGTGTTCTCGGAACAGGTGTTGCAAAACTGGCCGGCATATGCGTAGGAAGAACGGGATTAAATGAGAAACCTGCGAAAGATGCGGGATATGATGTGGAGACAGTAGTTACTGTGGTAGATGACAAAGCCCATTATTATCCAGGCTCGGGTTCATTTATTATAAAGATGATCGCTGATAGGGCAAGTCATAAGCTCCTGGGTATTCAGGTGCTGGGAAATGAATCGGTTGATAAAGTGGTAGATATTGCAGTCACAGCTATTTCTATGAAAGCAACACTGGAAGATCTTCAGAGTATGGATTTTGCATATGCACCGCCATTTTCCACGGCGATCCATCCGTTTGCTCATACCGTCAATGTAATGCTTAATAAGCTCTCAGGTGCATTTGAAACGATCACACCTGCAGAGTATGCAGCAGGAGCGGCAGAGGATTACAAGATCGTGGATTCGGCGATCAACCCGACGATCAAAGGTGCACCTTTTATTGATCTGACAAAACTGGAAGGTCCGGTTGAAGGGCTTGGTAAGGAGGAAAAGCTGCTTCTTGTATGTGCAAAAGGAAAGAGGGCATACATGGTGCAGAATCGCCTGAAGCACTTTGGATATACGCAAACGAAAGTATTAGAAGGCGGAGTGACCTTTAACACAAGTGTTTATGATGATGTAGAATGATCATATATTTCAATTGGCAAAAAAGTTTGCAACTATAACACATATGAATATGGAGGAAATAAAAATGGCAGCATTGACAGTAAGTGCAGAAAACGAAAAAAGAGTAAAAGCAATGGGATTCCTTAACAACAGAGGAACCGATAACTTTTCGGCAAGAATTATCACTGTAAATGGTAAAGTTACAGCAGCACAGCAAAAGTGTATCGCAGAAGCAGCAGAAAAATTTGGAAATGGTATCGTTACATTTACTACCCGCCTTACCATTGAAGTTCAGGGGATCCCATATGATAAAATTGAGGAATTTCAGGAATACATAAAAAAAGAAGGACTTGTTACAGGCGGGACAGGATCCCTGGTACGTCCGGTGGTGGCTTGTAAAGGAACAACCTGTCAGTATGGCCTTCTGGATTCGTTTGCTATATCTGAAGAGATCCACAAAAGATTTTACGAAGGATATCACACGGTAAAACTTCCTCACAAATTCAAAATTGCTGTGGGCGGATGTCCAAATAACTGTGTAAAACCGGATTTGAATGATATCGGTATCATTGGTCAGAGAATTCCTGATTTTGACGAAGACAGCTGCAACGGATGTAAGAAATGTTCTATAGAGGCAGCCTGTCCAGTCGGTGCAGCAAAAGTGATCGATGGAATTCTTGAGATTGACAAAGACATCTGCAATAATTGCGGTCGATGTATCGGAAAATGCCGTTTCGATGCGATTGAAGATGGAACATATGGGTTTAAGATTTACATTGGCGGTCGCTGGGGCAAAAAGCTCGCAATAGGTAAGGCACTTAGCAAAGTATTTACGACAAAGGAAGAAGCCCTCGATGTGATCGAAAAAGCAATCCTTCTTTTCCGTGAACAGGGACAGACAGGGGAACGTTTTGCAAAAACTATCGAAAGACTCGGTTTTGAAAACGTGGAAAAACAGTTGATCGCAAATGATCTTCTGGACAGAAAACAGGAGATCCTGGATGCACAGCTGCATCTTGTAGGCGGAGCAACCTGTTAATATATTTAATACAAAAATACGGATATATCCATCAGGGAATCAGATGGATATATCCGTATTTTGTGTACTGCATAGCGAAGTGTGTCTGAGTAATTATGCCTCAGCAGGTGCTTCTTCAGCAGCTGGAGCATCTTCTTCAGTTTTTTGCTGTTCAGCAATCTGAACGATCAGAGCATCTGCAGGAGTGATGAGTTCGATATCTTTATTTTTAGCGATATCAAGATCACCTACAAGTACTTTATCTCCAACACTGAGTTTTGACATATCGATTTCAATCTTCTCGATCATAGCTGAAGGGATAGCTTTGTATGCGATTTCAGATAATGTCTGAGCAAGGTATCCTTTTACGCTGTCAACGTTTGTGAGAATGATCTGAGCACTGCTGGTAACAGTCTCGCCAGCTACCAGAGCCTGGAAATCAATATTATCATACTGATGTTTCATAGGATTATATAAGATATCTTTCAACTGTACATTCATCTTTTCGCCTTCGATATCAAGCATGAGCTGACTTCCTTTAGAATGCTCTTTAAGAAAACGGGAAGCGTCTGCTTCATTTAACTGTACAGGAATCGTTGCTGTCAGATCTTTTCCAGAGATGTTTCCTGTTACCTTTCCCTGACGTCTCAGTGCTTTTGCCTTTACGGACATGTCCCTTTTTTCTGCTTTTAATGTTACCATAGATTTACCTCTTTTCTGTGCATATCTGCACATGTGCTTACGGTCGACTATCATCGTTGCACGCCACATGGGTTCATGTTCACTGGCATTGTGTAGCTTTCATTTCGAAGCAGGAAAACCTGCATAAATAAAAGAAAGAGAACATAGCAAAAAAATGCCATCTTCTCTTACGACGGTAATTTGATTGTTGTTTTAAAGTTGCTATTTATCGATCAACAGACAAGCTGATGATCTGCATACGCCTTCGCGCGAATGCTATTATAACACAAAATCAAAAAGAAAGCAAATCGCCATAATTTCTGCTTTTCATTTTCATAAAAACTATTGACATATCACTTCATCATGGTATAATACAATCAAACATATGAATAAACGTTCATATGAACGAACGTTGAAACGTTGTGCCATTCATATCCAATACTAATATAAAGAAGAGGGAGATTAAGATCATGAAAAAAACTTACAAAATCGAAGTGGATTGTGCAAATTGTGCAAATAAGATGGAGGATGCAGCAAAGAAAACTGCTGGCGTAAAAGATGCAACTGTAAACTTTATGACATTAAAGATGGCAGTAGAATTTGAAGAGGGACAGGATCCAAAATCAGTGATGAAAGAAGTCCTTAAAAGCTGCAAAAAGGTTGAGGATGACTGTGAAATTTATTTATAGATAAAATTGAACCTTTGTAAATATGGATTGCCCGGAGAAAGCATTCGTCTTTGTCCGGGACAATTGATACTTAGGGCAAATAAAGAGGAGAGATCATGAATAAAAAGCAGAAAAAGGCATTGCTCAGAATAATCATCGCAGCGGTGCTGATGATCGTACTGGGGCTGATCCCGGTGAAGGGATATTTTAGATTTGGATTATATCTGATCCCATATCTTGTAATAGGATATGATATTTTGAAAAAGGCTTTTAAGGGGATTTTGAACCGTCAGATGTTTGATGAGAACTTTTTGATGGCAGTTGCGACTATCGGTGCGATATTACTCGGAGATTATGCCGAGGGAGTGGCAGTAATGCTGTTTTATCAGATAGGAGAACTTTTTCAGAGCTATGCCGTTGGTAAGAGCAGGAGGAACATCAGTGATCTGATGGATATCCGTCCGGATTATGCGAATCTTTATCGCGATGGAAAGATAGAGAAAGTAGATCCTGATGAAGTTGAGGTGGGCAGCATCATCGTTGTGCAGCCAGGCGAAAAAGTACCTATTGATGGTGTTGTTACAGAAGGAAGAACAGCTCTTAATACCAGTGCACTTACCGGTGAGAGCCTTCCAAGATCCGTATCGGCAGGTGATGAGGTCATAAGCGGATGTATTAATGAATCAGGTGTGATCCGTGTCAGGACGACAAAAGAATTTGGTGAGTCTACGGCATCTAAGATCCTCGATATGGTGGAAAATGCCAGCTCCAAGAAATCAAGATCCGAGAATTTTATTTCCAGATTTGCAAAGATTTATACTCCGGCAGTGTGTTATGGTGCAGTAGCATTGGCCTTTGTGCCGCCGGTGATCCAGCTGATCATGGGCAGCGATCCCCAGTGGGGCGAGTGGATCTATCGTGCATTGACGTTTTTGGTGATCAGCTGTCCGTGTGCGCTGGTGATCAGTATTCCCCTCAGCTTTTTTGCCGGTATCGGTGGTGCCAGTAAAGAAGGAGTGCTGGTGAAAGGTTCCAACTATCTTGAAGCACTTTCTCAGACGAAGATCGTAGTATTTGATAAAACCGGTACGATGACAGAGGGGGTCTTTGAGGTTGCCGGGATCCATCATAACAAAGAAGAAGAGAAAAAAATACTGGAGTATGCGGCTCTGGCAGAAAGTTATTCATCCCATCCGATAAGCAAGAGTCTCCAAAAAGCATATGGGAAAGAAATTGATAAAAGCAGGGTAACAGATGTTCAGGAAATCAGTGGTAATGGAGTGATCGCCAAGGTGGATGGAGTATCTATCGCCGCCGGCAATTCAAAACTCATGGAGCGTATCAACGTAGAATATAAAAACTGTCATCATGTGGGGACTATCGTGCATATCGCAATTGATGGTGTCTATGCAGGCCATATTTTGATTGCTGACCGCCTAAAGAAAAATGCAAAACAGGCTATAAGTAATCTAAACAAAGCAGGTATTTCCCGTACAGTCATGCTTACTGGAGATATGAAAAATGTAGCTGATCAGGTGGCAGCAGACCTGGGGATCCATGAAGTGTACAGTGAACTTCTTCCGGGAGATAAGGTAAGCAAGGTGGAAGAACTTCTTCAGGATAAAAATGCGAAAGACAAGCTTGCCTTTGTGGGAGATGGAATCAATGATGCTCCTGTTTTATCCAGAGCAGATATCGGTATCGCCATGGGAGCTCTTGGTTCAGATGCGGCGATAGAGGCTGCAGATATTGTCTTGATGGATGATGACCCGATCAAGATCGCCAAGGCCATAAAGATATCCAGAAAATGTATCAGGATCGTTTACGAAAATATCTATTTTGCAATTGGTATCAAAGTAGTGTGCCTTATCTTGGGAGCACTTGGAATAGCAAATATGTGGCTCGCGATCTTTGCAGATGTGGGAGTTATGGTGATCGCAGTGATCAATGCTATACGTGCCTTATTTGTAAAGAATCTTTAGCAGACAAAGAGTATGAAAGAAAGGTGATAAGATGGCAGATACAGAAATGGAAATAGAAACCTGTGATGCACTTGAAGTCCATGAGGATCTCTTAAAGATAGTAAATGATACTATGCCGGAGGAGACAGAACTGTATGATCTGGCAGAGTTATTTAAGGTATTTGGGGATTCTACACGTATCCGGATTTTGTTTGTTCTTTTTGAAGCAGAGGTCTGCGTATGTGACCTGGCACAGGTGCTTAATATGACGCAGTCAGCGATATCTCACCAGTTGAAAATTTTAAAACAAAACAAACTGGTGACCAGCCGCAGAGAAGGAAAATCAATCTTTTATTCTCTGGCGGACGGGCATGTACGAAGCATCATCGCGCAGGGAAGAGAACATATCGAAGAATAAATATTGGAGATAGCCCTTGAACTTAAAGCTAACTTTAGTGTTATGATATAAATAGATGATATCACAGGAGCACGAGGTGTGGAGTAATCTGTATATCATAAGACAGGTTCATGAGTTCAAATGGTCAAACAATATAAGTTTCGAAAGGAGACAAAATGAAATCAAAGGTACTTTTTTCAAAAGAAATAACTCCTGAAAAGGTAGTAGAAATGTATGAGATGCTGGGAAAAGAATTGCCGGGAAAAGTTGCAGTTAAGGTACATTCTGGCGAGGAAGGAAATCAGAACTTTTTAAAACCAAAGTTCTGGAAACCAATGGTCAATCATGTAAATGGCACGATCGTTGAATGTAATACAGCCTATGATGGTGCACGAAATACAACAGAAAAGCATATTAAACTCATCAAGAAGCATGGCTGGAATGAATATTTTGATGTGGATCTGATGGATGCAGAGGGACCAGATATGGAATTATCTATTCCGAACGGCAAGAAGATCAAGAAAAATTATGTAGGAAAAGACCTTGCTAAATATGATTCCATGTTGGTGCTGTCTCATTTTAAAGGACATCCGATGGGAGGATTTGGTGGTGCGATCAAGCAGCTGTCTATCGGCGTAGCTTCTTCCATGGGAAAAGCTTATATTCACAGCTCAGGTACGATGGGAGATATGTTTGCGGCAGATCATGATTCATTCCTTGAATCAATGGCTGATGCAGCAGAGTCTGTTGTAGAATATTTTAAAGGAAATATGGTATTCGTAAATGTAATGAAAAATATGTCTGTAGATTGTGACTGCTGTGCAGTAGCAGAAGATCCATGCATGAAAGACATAGGAATCCTGATATCTTTGGATCCGATAGCGATCGATCAGGCATGCCTTGACCTTGTATATGCATCGGATGATCCGGGAAGAGATCATCTGATAGAGCGGATTGAGACCAGGAATGGTGCACATACCGTGGAATCAGCAGCAGAACTGGGATACGGTTCCAGAGAATATGAGCTTGTAGAAGTTTAAGAATGAAAAAATGATAATAAAATAGACAGTTCGAGCAGATGGAGCCAGCAGTTATATGCTGGCTCCATCTAGTATATGAAAGGATATGCACAAAATAAAATTTGCGGTTGAAATATTTTAAAGATATGGTATTATATAAAAGAGTTAGAAAGAACTAACTATAGGGTAAACCAATTACAAGCATTTTATACGTGATTTTCAATATGTAATTTGCGGAAAGGAAGATTTTGAACATGGGAAATGTGATCATTATAGCAATTCTGGCAGTAATCGTCCTGGTCGGATTATCATCAACATTAAAGCATTTTAAGGGTGAGGGCGGATGCTGCGGCGGAGGCGGCAGTATAAAAGAAAATAAGAAATTGTCAGAGCCGGCTATTGGAGAAAAAATGATCCGGATAGAGGGAATGCACTGTGAGAATTGTAAAAATAGTGTAGAGCATGCAGTGAATCGAATAGAAGGTGCGGTGTGTAAAGTGAACCTTCGAAAGAAAACAGCAAAAGTCACTTACAGCAGAGAAATTGATGACGAGGAACTGATCAGGGCAATCGAGAATCTGGACTTTAAGGTGGAGGCTATCACAAAATAAATATAAAATAATATGAAAACAGGCCATTCAATGATATGAGAAATGGCCTGTTTTTACATGAAATCTATTATTAATTAATTGATAAACATTTGCATAAGGCAGATGGTATGTATCACTATTTTGATCTTTCGGCTTTTAGCTCAGCCTGAATTTCGTCCACGCGTTTTATGATATCTGCGATCGCATCCGCTTCGTTGACTGGTTTGAGTTTCTCACCCTGGCTTTCCTTTTCATGGGCAAGCTTCTCGTGCTGTTCAATATCTTTTTTGAAAAGTACTTTGAATAGTGTGCGAACAAATGGCTGGATAAAGAAAAGCTGGGTAAAGAATGCAAATGGAAAATTAAAGCATACAAGCTTCAGCCAGTTGGCGATCAGCGTGACGAAGCTGAATCCGGCATAATATGGGTAATACATGATGGCGGCAAGAAAACTCATAGCCGGGCACATAAGACCTACGGTCGCACAGATGATGGCTGATTCGAACATCATCGGATGATTTTTCCGGGGATCGAATACACGGCAGGCCAATTTGAAGGAACAAGGGCTTCCCATAAGGTTTTCCAATCCAAAGGCACATACAAATTCGATCAGGACCACAGCCCAGATAGGAAGGTAACGGGCGAACATATAAACACCACCCTGTTTATTGATCGCAGCAAGAACGCTGGAGGCTCCATTGATTTCCATCAGTGTTGTTCCGTTGACTACATATAAACTGTAGAATATGTAGGCATGGACGGTGATAAGTACGGTGAGAAAAGCAAACACCATTCGTTGAAATTGATTTCTTGGCATGATTAACACTCCTTTTCTTCGCATAAAAAAGACACAAGCATGTGCTGACGTAAACTGATAGCGAGAATAAACATTGTCCCGTGATCAGATTTACGTGCAAGAGCACTACTTGTGTCGTTATGCATTGATTTGTGATATTTAATTGACTTTGACAGAATATCATTTGAAAAAATAAAAGTCAAGTGAAAAAATGTATGAAACAGAGGCATAAATGATCAAAAAAATTTTTATGGAATACTATGATAAAACACTTGCAATATACCCTATGGGGGTATATAATGACCTTTGTAAAGTATTATACCGGCCGAATGGCCAAGGGTCGCCCACGCGACAGCATATGCGCTTTGTGCATATGGTATAATACCGTTAGGTATTATACCGGCCGAATGGC
>SAAH01000175.1 GCA_009929525.1 Clostridia bacterium
GCTCATAAGCATGGAATAAATGCTTTTACAGCAATCAGAGAAGCCCTTTTAGGGAATTCCGATATCATCTTTAACTAATGGAGTTCTGAACAGTTACTATTTTTCCATCTTTCTTCCCTGTCAGGTGTTGTTCTGTATGTTCGCATCTGATATAATGTAGTTATCATATGAAAAGAGGGAAACATACCTATGCTTGACTCTTACGGAAGAAATATAGATTACATGCGGATATCGATTACCGACCGTTGTAATCTGCGTTGTCAGTACTGCACACCCGAAGATCTTCCTTCTATCGGACATGCCGAAATTCTTCGATTTGAAGAAATTCTGGATATCGCCCGTTACGCAGTATCACTTGGTATCACGAAGTTTAAAATCACCGGTGGTGAACCTCTCGTTCGAAAGGGTTACCTTTTCTTTCTTGAGCGCTTAAAGACGCTTCCAGGAGTAGAACAGGTAACCCTTACTACGAATGGAGTGTTATTGGAAGACGCGCTCCCCGATCTGGTCCGGATTGGTATCGACGGTGTCAATATCAGCCTCGATACACAGAATCCAGAAACCTTTTCACGCATCACTAGACGGGATGATTTTCATAAGGTATGGAGTGCATTCCTTGCCTGCCAGGCCTCAGGTATTCGCACGAAGATCAATACCGTTCTGTTGAAAGGCATCAATGATATGGAATTTGCAGACCTCTGCCTTCTTGCAAAGAATTACTGCTGCGATGTCCGTTTTATTGAAATCATGCCCATTGGATACGGAAAAGGATTTCAGGGGTATGACAGGAGCATGCTTCTGCCACTCCTGCGAGATCTCCATCCATCTTTAGAAGAAAGCACCACCTTTCATGGAAATGGACCTGCCACTTATGTATCTATACCGGATTTTCAGGGAAGCATCGGTTTTATTGATGCAATCCACGGCAAATTCTGCAGCCAGTGCAACCGCATCCGCCTGACTTCTGATGGTATGCTCAAGCTCTGTCTCTATTACAAGAATTCATTGGATTTGAAGACCCTGATTCGCAACCAGGCTTCTGAATCAGAAGTCATCCAGGCGATGAAGGATGCCATTTTCCACAAACCACAGGAACACCAGTTTCACCATAATGCAACTGAGGGAATTGAAGAATTAAAAAAAATGTCTCAAATAGGAGGATAACGTCATGGGAATCGTAAAAGCAATCTGTATCAGTGAAAAAAAAGGGGTACAAAAGCACCGTATTGAAGAAGCTGTCTTTGTGACTGATTACGGTATTGAGCAGGATGCTCATGCTGGAAAATGGCACCGTCAGGTCAGTCTGCTCTCTTTCGACAGCCTTGAAGCTTTTAAACAGCGAGGTGCTTCGGTAATCGATGGTGCCTTTGGAGAAAATCTGATTGTAGATGAATTCGATTTCCGCCATCTTCCGGTCGGAACTGTCTTCCAGTGTAATGACGTTATTCTGGAAATGACGCAGATTGGAAAGGAATGTCATTCCCACTGTGAAATCTACAAGATCATGGGAGAATGCATCATGCCGCGCGAAGGTGTATTTGCGAAAGTTATTCAAGGTGGCACGATTCATGTTGGGGATGAGATGAAGATCATCGATCAGAAAGATCGTTTCAAAGTCGCCGTTCTGACGCTCAGCGATAAAGGCGCAGCCGGAGACCGCGAAGATAAGAGTGGTCCGTTGATCCGGGAAATTGTAGAGAAAGAGAATTATCTGGTCATTGACCAGCGAATGATTCCTGATGATCAGCCACTAATTGAAAAGACTCTGATTCATCTTTGCGATAAGACAAAAGCAGATCTCGTTCTTACGACCGGCGGTACCGGCTTTTCCATGAGAGACTGCACACCGGAAGCAACGATTGCCGTGGCTCATCGAATGGCTCCCGGTATCTCAGAAGCGATTCGCGCGTACTCTGCACAGTTTACGAACCGTGCCATGCTAAGTCGCGGTGCCTCTGTCATCCGTGGCGGAACACTCATCATCAATCTCCCGGGAAGTCCAAAAGCGGTACGCGAAAGTCTCGCCTGCATCCTTCCTTCCCTGGATCATGGATTACAGATTCTCAAAGGCACAGCATCTGAATGTGGTCAGAAATAGAAGTCGCCGCTTTTTCCACCCTTCTTTTCAACTAAATGGATGTTGTTTATCACCATTTTCTTATCAATGGCTTTGCACATATCGTAAATAGTGAGGAGCGCTGCGCTGACACCGTGCAGCGCTTCCATTTCTACTCCCGTCTTTCCCTCTACTTTCGCTGTACAGATGGCTTTGATCCGCCTTTCCTCCGGTAGCACTTCAAAATCAATAGAACACTTTCCGATCATCAGCGGATGACACATGGGAATAATGCTGGAGGTCTGCTTGACCGCCATGATTCCTGCAACCCTTGCAACGCCAAGCACATCCCCTTTTTTCACCTGATGATTCTGCACTGCCTCCAGGATTTCCTGCGACACCTGAATGGAACCTTCCGCAATCGCTGTCCGGCTCGTCACACTTTTTTCTGTGACATCTACCATTACCGCATTCCCATTTTCATCAAAATGATTAAATTCCATCTAAGATACCTCTTCTTTCTCTATCTTCATGCCGACTGTCAGCTCTCCGGGTGCTATGATTCGCACGTACACACACTCTCTCTTCATCAGGCAGTCTTTTTTATTTTCCACCTCGCAGATATCCGGATGGCATTTCTTTCTTCGTTCGGATACTTTTAACCGCGCTTCTCCTGCGCGCAAAATATCGCCTGCCCGAAGCGCAGAAAGTTCCATTCCTTCCACAGAAATATGTTCCTGAAACCGTCCAAAGCAGATTCCGGAAAAATGCTCTGCTTCCAGCTGCTCTCTTATCTCTGCTGACCAGAGAATCAGGTCGGTATCGCCTTCCGCACAATGGTAATCTCCCTTCAGCCCTTCTTCTATCGTTACACTACATGTTTCCAGGCTTAGCGCCGCATGCCTTTTTTGCGGAATACAATGCAGTGCCTTTATTCTTCCAGTCCAATCCATCTGACTTCTCCTATCCGCTCTGTTCCATAGCCACCGAGAAGATTCACTTTCTCTTTAAATGCTTCTCCTCGCAGCACTTCCAAAAATGCCTGAACATGCGGCAGCAAAAGGAACCGTTCCGGGATTGCGAATTCGTACCATTCATTTCCAACCGGAATAAAATCAAGGTCCATCGCCTTTGCCGCGGAATAAACGCCCATTCCCGCATCTGCGCTGTCACTCGCAACCAGCGCTGCTACCGCCATATGAGTAGAAGCCTCTCTGTCATATCCATTTATCTCGTCCGTTGCAATCGTTTCTTTCTTTAACAGGTAGTCAAATAACAGGCGCGTCCCGGCTCCCCGCTGACGATTGACGAATCTGACCTTTTTCAAATCATGAATATCCCTGATTCCACATGGATTTCCCTTTTTCACCATAATTCCCTGAATTCTGGATACTCCCGTCACGATAGCGATTTTCTCCCGAAACAGATTTCTCACATAGCTGTCGTTGTATACTCCTGTATTTTCATCCAGAAGGTGGATCGGTGCTACGTGTGCTTCCCCGCGTTTCAACGCCATGAGTCCTCCCATACTGCCTACATGCGTACTGGATAAGTGCGTACCCAAAAATTGCTGAGAACACAAATCCGCTGCCACATCCAGAATCAGATCATGACTTCCTGTAATCACTACGGTCTTCTCTATTTCTTCCGGATTCCGATAAAGAGAAACCAGCACCTCTTCTCCGGCATCGATACCCTCGCAATTCTGATCGATAATGCAGAATCCATCCGCTCGCACAAGTGACATTGCCGCACCTGCACCTCTTGCCAGTGGTGCTGCAATCATTTTTCCATCTACGACACCGGTCTTTATCCGCACATATTCTTTGTGTTTCAAGCTGGAAACCAGCCTCTTGGATACGACCGCCTTTGCCTGATAATCCTCATGGATCTCCCTTTTCCCCATCATGGCGAGCACCGGTGCTACGAAATTCTCAAGAGCGATATAAGCAGATACCGGATATCCCGGCAGACCAATCACCGGTTTTCCCTCTACAATTGCAAGGATTACCGGTTTCCCCGGTTTGATTGCCACTCCATGTACCAGCACTTCTCCCAGTTCACGCAGGACATGAACCGTATAGTCATCGCGTCCGGCACTGGAACCGGCATTGATGATTACCATATCGGAGCACTGCACTGCTGCCTTTACCTGATCTCTGATCACTTCGTAAACATCTTCTAAAATCGGATACCTCTTTGCAATAGCACCCTGTTCCTGCACCATGTTCTCAAACATCCGGCTGTTCGATTCAATAATGCTTCCTTCTTTGATTTCTGCGCCCGGTTCAATGATTTCAGTACCGGTCGGAAAGATCGCTACTACCGGTTTTTTCACTACTTCCAGTTCCAAAATGCCTGCTGACAACAATACCCCAACATCTATGGAACGAATCTGATGCCCGCCCGGCAAAATCATTTCACCGGCAACGATATCCTCTCCAAGCGGTCTGACATGCTGCCACGCCGCTGCTGATTCTACAATATCCACCTGTTCTTCAGACTCTGTTTCCAGCAGATCCTCTGCCATAATGACCGCATCATAAGGGTAGTGGATGGGATCTCCTGTATCTACTACGACAAAATCCACATCTTCCTTCAACCGAACCGGATTCTTTTCCGATGCCCCTGCCGTGTGGGATGCAATGACCGCAATCCCATCCATAGCAGATGCATTATAAAGGGGCGAGCTGTTTTTTGCATAAACGGCTGTTTTGGTCACCCGCCCAAGGGCCTCCTGAACCGGAATCATTTCGTATTTCGTTTTCCATATCTTTTCAAGCGCTTCCTGATAAATGGTTTTTGCCTCTTCGACCGGAATGGTCTTTAAATATAGATTTCTTTTCCCCATAGTTTGCTCCTTTATCATTTAAAATAGATGTACCCAGACCTGTTCCCCCGGTTTCAGTCCTTCCTGGTTCCGTTCGATGACGGTATAACCGTCTGCCCGCGTCATCGTGGACATCAGTCCCGATTTGCCAAATACCGGATTTGCCAGATAGCCTTTTTCATCCTGCACGAGTTCTACAAACAACAATGTCTTTCTTCCCGGTGCCGCCGGTACATTTCCAGTCAGTTTCGCCGGCACTGCGATTCCAGGCATCTCTCCCTGCAGGTTCTGTTTGAGCCATACGAGCAACATTTCAAAAACGGCCATCGCTGCCACCGGATGTCCGGGGAGTCCCACCATGAGCGTTCGGCTCTCCATATCAGAGCCAAGAATCGTCGGTTTTCCCGGCTTCAGCGCCAGTCCATGAGTAAATACCCCCGGCACTGCCAGTTCATCTATCAGTCTGGCAGTCATATCTTTCTTTCCTTTGGAGCTTCCTCCGGAAACAACCACGATATCGCTTTGCTCTTTTCCATCCTGTATCGCATTTTTTAACAATTCATATTCATCCGCTACGGTTTCTGTACACACCACATCAAATCCATTTTTTTCTGCCAATGCAGTCAACGCACTGGTATTCACGTCATAGATCTGCCCCTTTGTGCGCACGGGTAGTGTCAAATCTACCTACCTCTTTTTATTTCTAAGTCCTTTATTTTCAAGGATTTCAAAACTTTTTCAAATAAAAAAGCATTGACCCCCTAAAA
>SAAH01000057.1 GCA_009929525.1 Clostridia bacterium
TAATGAGCGTTAGAGAGCCAACCTGCTTGCAGGATTGGCGAACGGCGAATGGCGATCGTGATAGCTGCAAAGCAGCGCCAAGCACCGGAGGTGCGAATCGTGATATAATGAGCGTTAGAGAGCCAACCTGCTTGCAGGATTGGCGAACGGCGAATGGCGATCGTGATAGCTGCAAAGCAGCGTCAAGCACTGCAAGTGCGAATCACGATATAATGAGCGGTAGATGCGAATTACGATTACTATATTAGAAAATAAGAAAAGAACGGAATCATATAGGAGGACGGTATGAGACAGGAATTACCGGAAGCATTTGACAAAAGAATGAGAGACATGCTGGGAGATGAGTTCGAGGATTATATGGACAGTTATCAAGATGTTCGGCAGTATGGTCTCAGGATCAATCCGATGAAGATAACAGAGGAAGAGCTGCGCGCTGGTTCTGGCTTTAGCCTGTCTCCGATCCCATGGACACAGGAGGGGTACTTCTATAAGGAGGGTGATCAGCCGGCGAGACACCCATATTATACCGCTGGGCTTTATTATCTTCAGGAACCAAGTGCTATGACACCAACATCAAGACTTCCAGTGGATCCGGGAGAACGGGTATTGGATCTGTGTGCCGCACCGGGAGGAAAGGCTACTGCACTTGGAGCTGCACTTAATGGAAAAGGTGTGCTGGTTGCAAATGACATCAGTAATTCCAGAGCCAAAGCACTCTTGAAAAATATAGAGTTGTTCGGAATCTCCAATGCATTTGTGACAAATGAAGTTCCGGGAAAACTGGCAGAAAGTTTTGAGGGATTTTTTGATAAAGTACTGGTGGATGCACCCTGTTCCGGTGAGGGAATGTTTCGAAAAGATCCTGCTGTGATAAAAACATGGGATGAAGAACGTCCACTTTATTTTGCGAAACTGCAAAAAGATATCTTGAAAAATGCTGTGAGAATGCTTCGTCCGGGAGGATTGCTCTTATATTCCACCTGTACATTTGCCCCTGTGGAAAATGAAGAAAGCATTTCGTGGCTATTGGAAACTTGTCCGGACATGCAGCTTTTGCCGATACAAGCTTTTGAGGGGTTCGCACCGGGCAACCCGTCTTGGGGAAATGGAGATCCATCTCTTACCAAATGTGTCCGTATATGGCCGCACAAGATGAAAGGCGAGGGACATTTTCTTGCGCTTTTGAAAAAATCGGAAGAAGCGGAAGCACCGCGGATCAAGCTGGGAAAACCTGCAAAGATGGAGAAGAAGAGTCTGGAGATATTGAAGGGATTTTTTGAAGACTGTACCTGGCAGCCTGACTGGGAACAAACGGAGATCCGTGCGGATAAGGTATATCTGGTACCTGAACTTCCTCAGAAACTTTCGGGGATCCATTTCCTGCGAAATGGTCTTTATATGGGGGAGATGAAGAAGAACAGATTTGAACCATCCCAACAGCTGGCCATGACGCTGAAAGCGAGCCAGTATGCAGGAAGTCTTTCTCTGAAACCGGAGGATGAGCGGATAGACAGATACCTGAAAGGTGAGACGATATTGGTGGAATCTGGTGAGGCAACCCGTGAAAATGGGTGGATTTTGGTATGTGTGGATAACTTTTCTTTGGGTTGGGGCAAGCTTGTAAATGGGGTCCTAAAAAACAAATACTGGTCGGGTTGGAGACGGAATTAGACTAGATGTTGTAAAATGGTTAAGGAAGTATCGGTGGAAAAGTGGATAAATATTACGCAAGTGTTACAAGATGTTAAAAAATAACTTCACATTTAAAAACTTCTATGCTATAATACATTGTACCTGAGAAAGTGAGAGGAATTGAGAATGAGAAGAAAAACTATCATGAGTATTGCACTTTCCGCTTTTCTGGTGACCGGTAGTATTGTTCAGTGTTTTGGCGCTACTACGCAGGAGAAGATTTCGGATGCTAAGGCACAGCAGCAGGAGGCACAGTCAAGTTTACAGAATACGCAGGAAAAGATTGCGGAGCTGGAGACAAAAAAAGGTGAATCCGAGAGCTACATGCAGGATCTGAATGATCAGCTGGAAGAGTTAAAGAGCAGCCTGGAACAGCTTCAGAGTGATTATGATGCGAAACAGGCAGAACTGACAGAACTTCAGGGGGAGTTGGAGCAGGCAAAGGCAGACGAGGCAGAGCAATATGATTCAATGAAGATCCGTATACGATATATGTACGAGAATTCAACAAGTGATTATGTAAGCTTACTTTTCGAATCTGACAGCATTGCAGAATTCCTGAACCAAGCGGAAAATATTTCCAAGATGACCGAGTATGATCGTAATATGCTGGTCACCTACCAGGAAACAAAGGATACTATAGAAGAAAAAGAACAAGAAGTGGCAAAAGAGAAGGATGCTATTGTGGCCCTGCAGCAGGAAAGTGCGGACAAGCAGGAAGCAGTAGAGGAATTAGTTCAGGCTACATATAACCAGATCCGTGAATATCAGGAAGATATCCAGGATCAGGAATCAGCAGAGAATACTTTGCTGAATCAGATAACTGCTCAGGAGGATGCGATCAACGCATTACTGAAGCAGGCAAAAGAAGAAGAGGCAGCAGCAGCACTGGCTAGGCAGAAGGCAGCCGAAGAGGCAGCAGCGGCTAAGGCGGCAGCCGAGAAAGCAGCAGCGGATAAGAAAGCGGCTGAACAGGCGGCAGCATCCAGCAGTGCAGGTTCCAATAAAGATACGAGCACAGGGACAAGCAGCAGCACTTCAAGCAACACACAGAGCTCCAGTCAGAACACAAGCCCAAGCAGCGGCACATCATCTTCTACAGCAGTAGAGGAAGAGACTACGATTGATACTTCACAGGGAAAATACCTTGGAAGATTCAAACTGACCGCATATTGTACATGTGCGAAGTGTTGTGGAAAATGGGCAGGCGGCGGTACAGCCAGTGGAGCAGCTCCGGTGCCTGGACGTACAGTTGCTATGGCAGGAGTTCCATTTGGAACGAAGCTGTCGATCAACGGTCATATCTATACAGTGGAAGATCGTGGAACAGCCTATGGACATGTTGACATCCTGCAGCCAAGCCATTCAGCAGCATTGCAGTTTGGTTTGAAATATGCAGAAGTATATCAGGTGGGTTAACACCCGAAAAGTTGATAACAGAGAAGAAAAAAGAATCCGGATTTTGTCTGAGTAATTCAGACAAAACCGGATTTTATTATTGACAAAAGTATAGTTCTTCGATATAATGACTATTGCTGATGAGAAAAAAGCAATCGAAGCGTGGCTCAGTTTGGTAGAGCGCTGCGTTCGGGACGCAGAGGTCGTGGGTTCGAATCCCGTCGCTTCGACTCCTTGGCAGGGGCGCCGAAACACTTGAGAAATCGAGAGTTTCGGTCTTTTTTTATGCCTTTTAGGAAAAAAGAATTTGTCTGCATCACTTTTCTAGATAGATCGTGTGTTTTCGGTATTCACTTGGTGATACCTTTTCAAAATGCTTAAATGTGGCAGAAAAATTACTCTGGTTTGCATATCCCAGTTGTTCAGATATCTCTATGATGGGATAATCTGTGGTCACTAACAGTCTTTTTGCTTCCATTATCTTACATTCATGAATATAGTTGTTAAGTTGTTTCCCTGTTTCCCTTGAAAAACAAGTAGACAGATAGCTTCGATGCATTCCCATATCTTCGGCCATTTTATTGATCTGTATATTCTCGTGGAGGTGTTTGAGGATATAGTGACGGATCTTGATGACGATTGTAGATTTGGCAAGATTAAGATTCTGCTGTTCTACAAGACGGGCGTAGGTAAGGAGCATATTCCGGTGAAGCTGATAGAGTTCAGATATGTCAGACGCATTTTCTGTTTTTTCCACGTATTGGTCAGCAAGATTCATAGCTGTTTCATATGGAATTCCGCCTTCATTAGCACTGTGAGAGGCGATGGCAATGGAGGAGATAATAGCGTTCTTATGATGACGAGTCAATGTTTTGCCCAAAATCCCTTCATTCCCCATATATTGGCGATCCTTCAAAAAATCATATAATCCGGCTGAATTCCCATAGCGGATGAGAGAGTACATCGTACGCTCATACTCAGCAGTGTCGTGATAATATCCCGTACGTCGTTCTTCCCATAATTGATCAATATCCGTTGCATTGGGAATGGGTGCAGAAATCATTAATTTTTCCAGCGGTATTTCTATATTTTCTATCAGAAAATATAAAAAAGAAGTACACTGAGCAAGCCTGTTCATGGAGCAGGAGGGAATCTCAGCAAAACAATTGTATACAACATTAAGCTGGTCGTATTTCCACGACAAATACTTGAGGATTTTACGGGCCTGTTCAAAGCTGCAGCCAAGAGCAGGCACGGGTCCTATGATAATGGAATAGTTTTTTTCTTTAGGTCCAATTCTTCCATAGAAAATACCGGACGTTATTTCCCCGCAATATATTTCGTCAGGTATCTCTGATTGAAGCAGGGCATTGACAATATCTGATATCTGCCTTTTTGCTGGTCCGGTACAACGAATCCCGTCCGAATCTTTCAAAGCTACAGGCAGTCCGGTGAGCAGAGCCAGGTTTCTACATATCTTATACACATCCATATATAACTCCTTATAAAAGAGAATCCATACAAAATACAACATATTCATAAAAATTATAACATAAACGATATTATCGGTGAAGGAATACTGATAAAATTACAGATACAAAAGATGGAAAAACGAGAAATACACAAACAAAAAAAGAAGGAGGTATAAAATGTCAGAAAAGAAAGACGAGCGCAGGCAAATGGATCCGGAGATCCTGGCACGAAAGAGTGTGGAGGCATCCCTTCCCCTTGAAGAGGTTTTCTGCAGTTCACTGAAGGGGAAAGCGGCCCTTGTCACAGGCGGTGCAACAGGACTGGGGTACAATATTGTGAACCGACTGTGTGAAGCCGGTGCAAGCGTAGTGATCGCATCAAGAAATGAAGAACGTGGAAAACGTGCTGTCCAGGACTTTAAAGAAAAGGGATATGAGGTTTCGTGGGTGAAGACGGATGTCACCAAGGTTGAGGACTGTCGTCAGGCAGTGGATTTTGCAGTTGAAAAATATGGAAAACTGGATGTACTGGTTTCAAATGCAGCGGGTTGGGATAATTATTCCTATCTGGATGTTCCGGAGGAAGTATTTGACCGTGTAGTAGATACAGATATGAAAGGTGCGTATTTTATAGGACAGGCGGCAGCGAGGGTCATGGTCCGTGACAAGATTAAGGGCAAAATCGTATTTATCGCATCGGCAGCTCATATGGGTGAGGGGCCGGCACACATTTGTATGAATACATTTTATATCGCAGCGAAAGCTGGTGTGGTCGGAATGACAAAAGGAATAGCCGGAGAACTGCGACAGTATGGGATCAATGTAAACTGTGTGGCACCGGGCGGAATGCTTTCGGCAGGCGTATTTTCCCAGGGGGCAAAGGCAGGCGCACTGTATGGGGAGGAATATATGCAGGCAAGGCAAAAATATGGCAGGGAGACACCACTTGCGATGAATCCGGACATGGTGGCACTCACGGCATTTGCATTGTGTACTCCTATGGCGGACTTTATGGTGGGAGAAACTGTAAATGTAAATGGAGGTGTGCTGATGAATATCCAGGAAAAACCATTTAGTTATACAGTAGAAGGATGTATCCCGGGACCGGGGAAGAAAGAATGATCACGCAATGTAATTGTAAATGACAACTGTCCAGGAAGGGAATCTGGCAGGTGAAAAATATTTGTCGATCAATGACATATCCAAGGAGGAAATAAGTATGGCAGCAAAAAATGAAATTCCAATGGCATCAATTGTACAGGGAAGACAAACGGTATGGCATCTTCAGAAGATGAAAGACGAAGGAAAATTAATTTCAATGGTGGGAACGGCATATCTGGATCCATTATTTACCATGATGTGCGAGAAGGCAGGAATCAATCTTGTACGTTACACTGCACCGGGAGAAAATGCGGAGATGCGTGCTGAAAATATTAAATGGTGGACCAGGATGCAGCGAAAAATGGCTCCGAATATCTGTCTGAATGCTGTTATGCAGACACATCAGTATGCAGATCCGGTTACAGCGGTAAAAGAAGCTTCAAAGATTGTGGCAGATGGAGCAGATTGCGTGATGCCGATGGGAGTCACCAATGAAGTACTGAAAGCAATGGCGGATAATCATATCGCAGTATTTGGTCATGTGGGATGCCTTTCAGGATGGCAGACAGGACGTTTCGGCGGATATCGCAGGGTTGGAAAAACGGCTGACGAGGCGATGGCTATCTACCGTCAGGCATATGAATATCAGGAAAATGGTATGGTTGGAATGACAATAGAGATGACTTCCCGTGAAGTTACAGACGCAATCGCTAAAAAGCTGAGGATTCCGGTCATTAACGTGGCAGCAGGCGGCGTGGCAGATGGCTCCGAAATGGTTATCTTTGATCTGCTGGGATTCCTGCCTCAGGAGGCTATGGCAAAACACTCCAAGTCATATGCATCATTCCTGACGGAAGGCATTAAAGGATTCGCAGGATTTGCAGCGGATATCAATACGAAAGGATATCCGGCTGAAGAAAATGGCTGGGGAATGGATGAGAAAGAATTGGATAAGTTTATGAATATGATCGGCTGATAGGAAATGACTGCACCGGAATACTTGAGAAATCGGGTATTCCGGTGTTTTTTCATATCACAGGGGAATACTTCCTATGATATAAAAAAATGTAGATAAATGCAATCAAATAAATTGCATTTATGGTGCGTATGTGATATTCTATAATAAATCAATTGTCAAATTGATTGGAATGGTTTTTGAAAGATTTTTGAAAGATACCATATTATCTCCGGCGAATCGCCGATTTCCCCACGAATTCCGTTACATAGTAACCTGTATTTTTCAATGAAAGGAGCCCCCTTTCCTATACAATTATTGATAACAAAGGAACTGGATCCAGTGGAAAATCGCTGGCTTCAGAGCCTTAGAAAAGACATTCAAGATAAAAGAGAAATCGAACCGATCATAAGAGACTATGAAGAAAAGAAAAATTCTAAACTATACGAGGCAGCTATGGAGGTGATCACCCGGGCCAACTGGGATACTATTAAGGAGGTGAAAGGTACTATGTGTGAAGCACTGAGAGAGTTGATGGCGGAAGAGATAGAAGAAGAAAAAAAGATAGCGAGATCAGTGGGAGAAGAAATGGGTAAGGAGATTGGAAAAAAGGAAGAAAGAACTCAGATGATACGGAATGCGTATGACAGTATTTGTGATGTTGGGCAAGTGGCCCAAATACTGAAAATTCCAGTGGATTTTATAAAAGAAATAGTTGAGGTACAGCCTAAAATAAGTAAAATATAGTATAGCAAGTCTGATCATAGCCAATAATGACAAAAATTATTTCGTCATTATTGGCTATGAATTTTTGTATGAAGCCGAAACGCATACAAAAACAACCTACAAAAATAGTCTTATTTTGTCGAATGGAACGATAGACGAATAGGTTGCAAATGTATCCCAAGATAAGTAAAATAGTATATATGTAACCAGATAATATTTGCAGAAGTGATAAAAAAGCAGTCTGTAAACAAATTTTAGAAAATCAGCGGAGGTGTAGAGGGGGAAGAATGAGATAGTTTGTCCGATACTCCAAAATAAGTTTTTATTTACTCCACACAGAGTATAAAAAGCAAGATCTTTCTGTAAGATTCTTTGTGTAGGAGGGTGAAAAATGAATACTAAAGAGAAAAAGGAATGTGAAAAGATTTATGAGGAGAACAAGGAGAGGCTCAAGTGGTTTTTACTGAAACATTATGGCTGGATGGACAACGATGATATCTTTGATATCATGCAGGAAACGTGGAAATCATTAAGTGAGAATATCAAGAAGGTGAGTCCGTGGGAAGAAAAATCTCAATTCGCCTGGCTGGTCACAGTTGCAAAGAATCGGGCAATTGATATGATGAGATATTCGGACAGAAAAAATAAACTTGATGAAAAAGTACAAAACCTGTATGATACAGAATATCGGACACCGCAAAATCCAGTACAGGATATAGCAGTAGAAAGGGCAACAGCACTTGACATTATGAGCAAACTATCGCGAAAAGAAAGAGAAGCTTTATTTGGGGAAGATTCAAATGTGCCAACTTCAGATGCAAAAGAGGTTCGTGATAATTCGTCAGTCTGTAAAACTTACAGGGCGCGAAAGAAGCTGAGAAAACATATGAAAGAAGGTGGCATGGATGAATAAGAACGGGAAAATAGAGGATAGCTTGGACTTTAAAAAATACGAAGAAGATTTTGAGGAAATGATGCAGGAAATGAAAGATGATCCAGACTATGAAAAATGCAAAATCCCTGATGACTGGGATAAGGAATTCCGAAAAGCAATTGATGAGACGTTGGAGAAAAAACAAAAGGAAAAAAGAATTCGTTTTTTAAAACGCCTTGGAGTTGCGGCGGCTGTGATAGTGGCGGTGATGGTAGGGACGAATTATTCTATGGAGGCTGTGCAGGGGGAGAGTTTGTTGGAAGTGTTGCAGAGTACTTTTTCATCTAAGGGGAATCAATATGTGAAATATGGAACAGAGAAAGATATGAGTGTAACAAATGAGATAAATCAGGATGAAATTTATGTTGAGGCAGATTCGTTGGATAAAGTGTATCAAATGATTCGTGAAGAACTCAAAATGCCAATGATTCAAGCGACATATGTACCGGAAGAATATAAAGTTGCTGAAGCAAAATATGACAAAAATTATAATTTGCTTAATATCAAACTTGAAAAGGGTACAAATTACATATATTTATCGCAACAGCGGGTTGATGATTACTCAATTGGGGTTGTTACAGAGGAAGAACCTTATGGAATGGTTGATAATATTCCTTTACAGCAGAAAATTTTGATATATGAAAGTAAGCAGGATGGAGATTTTGCGTTTAGTGTAAAAGTAAATCAAGAGATTATGGCATTGAGAGGAAACATTTCTTTAGAGGAATGCGAAAACATTGCTAAAGGACTTGTGTTTGAGTAAAAGGAGAAAAAATGAAAATAAAAAGATATGTTGCAATTATTTTGACAATGGCAATCTTATTTGTGCAAGTCATTCCTGTAAGTGCAGGGGAAACTTCTAAAACAGAATGGTATGAAATGGTAGAAGAAGAGTTTGACGTAGGTGAAGAATATACAACGAGTGCAGTGCCATATACACAGTATTTAGTCGATGTGATGACAACACTTGCAAAGCAAAGCTCTAGTAAAGTGGGAATTAGAGCAGATGTATATTGCTCAACAGTTGTTAAATCGATTTCAATAAAATTCTATTTGCAAAAATTGTCAGGTGGTAATTGGGTAACTGTTGCAACAGGAAATGCTTCTGTGTCGGGTGTTTCTAGCACAGGAAGAAGTGTTACTGTTTCAGGATTATCATCTGGAACATACCGAGCAAAAGCAAAAGCAACAGTGACAGATAAATATGGTTACTCAGAGAGCCTCACCAGCATAACTGGGAGTTTATCTATATAGTGATGATAAGACCTCGCCACAACTATGAGCGAGGTCTTATTTTTTCCATTCTACCCTACCACCCGATACTGCCGAAATATCCCCCGAACAACCTCATACAAATGAGGTTTCATCTCTTCCAACCCCACCGGCTGCTGATATAAAATCGCATTGTAGCTGGCCCCACTGATGATCTCCAAGATCATATACATCATAAGCTCGGGTGTACGATAACTATATTGTGCATTATCCAGCAGTGATTCATATATAGTGAATATCGCCGGTGTATCTTTTCCGGGGGTAAAGAACAGGGAATTTTTAAAAAATCCCCAGCTCAGGTGCTTCGACAACAGGATAACAAGGCTATGGTTGGCAGCGAATTGATCTAATATGCGATCGATAATGAACAGTACCTGCTCCTCAAAATCAGAGATTTCAGGGCGGGCGAGGAGTTCGGTGTAGGCAGTCTGAAAGACCTGACTGGCCTTATGGGCGATCAGGTGGTTGCGGATATCATATTTATCTTTGAAATATAAGTAAAAGGTGCCTTTGGCAACGCCGGCGCTGCTTACAATATCAGAGATTGATGTCTTATTAAATCCATTATTAATAAATAGAGAAAAAGCGGATTCCAATAGGGAGTCCCTTTTTTGTTGCTTATTATTATCTATTTTGCCCATTCCAGCGATGCTCCTTCCAATGTACAGATACCATGATCCATATAAATGATAACCGTATATCACCTATGCGCCATTCGCACATACATATTTGGTTTTAATGTTTCCTCATTATAGAAATGAAATTAGTGAAATGTCAAACAAAAATAGACTCTTTTTTCAATCTTGGCAGTTTTGCATAAAAAACAAAATGACTTTTGGTCAAAAATTTATAGAAAAGATATTGACTAAAAGTCATTTTGAGAGTATAACAATAAATGACCGAAAGTCATAAACTAAATTGTCATAGGATTTCGGAAAGAATCAAGAAATGAAAGATTGAAAGAATTAAAAAGTCAAAGGGTTAAAGGGAGGAAACATCATGGAAAAACTGGGAAGAAAAATAGTGAAATTTCGTATTCCTATTTTCATTATCAGTATCCTGTTATTGATTCCGGCTGCGATAGGGTATATCAATACCAGAGTCAACTACGACATACTGTATTATCTGCCGGACGATATTGAGACGATGCAGGGCCAGGATATACTGGTAGATGAGTTTGGAACGGGAGCATATTCAATGTTCATCTGTGAGGGCATGGAAAATAAAGATGTGTCAGCACTGAAGAAACAGATAGAAGGTGTGGAACACGTCAACAAGGTACTTTGGTATGATAGCCTGGCAGATATCACATTGCCGATAGAAATGCTGCCGGAAGAAATCAAGGATGCATTCAATTCCGATGATTCCACGATGATGTTTATTATATTTGATACGACAACCTCTGCAGATGAAACAATGGATGCTATTTCGGACATCAGACAGATAGCTGGAAAACAATGCTTTCTGAGTGGAATGTCAGCCATTGTAACAGATACCAAGAATCTGGCAGAGTCGGAGGTGGTGATCTACGTTCTTATAGCAGTGATCCTTTCTTCTATCGTATTGGCATTGACTATGGAGTCTTATCTGATCCCAATCCTCTTCCTGTCCAGTATAGGAATGGCGATCCTGTATAACATGGGATCAAACATATTTATGGGAGAGATTTCTTATATTACGAAAGCATTGAGCGCGGTCCTTCAGCTGGGTGTCACGATGGACTACTCCATCTTCCTGTGGCACAGCTATCAGGAACAGAGGGAGATTGAAGAAGACCACAAAGAGGCCATGGGAAAAGCTATCGCAGCAACACTTAAGTCAGTGGTGGGAAGTTCGATCACTACGATCGCCGGATTTATTGCTCTTTGTTTTATGAGTTTCACTTTGGGGCTGGATCTTGGTATTGTCATGACAAAGGGCGTTATATTCGGAGTCATCTGTTGTGTAACAGTCCTTCCATCCATGATCATGATATTTGATAAGGGGTTGGAGAAGACGAAACACCGCCAGCTTATCCCGGATCTGCCGAAGGTTTCCGATTTTGTGGTAAAACACCATGTGGTATTTGCAATATTATTTGCAGTTTTGTTTATCCCATTTGCATATTTTCAGGCAAATGCAGATGTCTATTATAATCTGGACAGCTCTCTTCCGAAAGAGCTGGAAAGTATCCAGGCTAACACAAAGCTTCAGGAGGAGTACAACATGGGCGCAGCGCACATGATCCTTCTGGATAAGAATCTGGATGAAAAATCAAAATATAAAATGATCGACGAGATGGAAGATGTAGATGGTGTGAAACAGGTTCTTGGCCTTGAGAGCATCATAGGACCGTCCTTCCCGATGAGCATGATACCTGATGATGTTAAAGAAGCATTGGAGAGTGAGAATTATGAGCTGATGCTTATCATGAACGAATACGCTGTGGCATCTGATGAGGTAAATGATCAGATCGGCGATCTGAATACTATTTTGAAGAAATACGATCCGAAGGGGATGCTGGTAGGTGAAGCACCGTGTACAAAGGATCTGATAGAGATCACGGCTCATGATTTTGCTGTGGTAAGTGCGGTATCGATCCTGGCAGTATTTGTGATCATCCTTATCGTATTCAAATCGATTTCCCTTCCGGTGATCCTGGTTCTGGTAATTGAAGGAGCAATATTTATCAATATGGGTATCCCGTATCTGACCGGTACGACGCTTCCATTTGTTGCATCGATCGTTATAGGAACGATCCAGTTGGGCGCAACCGTAGATTATGCGATTTTGATGACCAGCAGATATGAGAAAGAGCGTGGGTCTGGAAAAAGCAAGGCAGAATCCATAAGGATCGCTCATCAGACCAGCATGCGTCCGGTTATGGTATCAGCATTTAGCTTCTTCGCCGCAACATTTGGTGTAGGACTTTATTCGAAGATAGATATGATCAGTTCTCTTTGCCTTTTGATGGCGAGAGGTGCATTGATCAGTATGTGTGCAGTGCTTTTGTTCCTGCCTGCAATGTACTGGCTGTTTGATGGACTGATCTGTAAAACAAGTAAAAATTTCAGGTTGAAAAAATAGGAGGAGTTCGCTATGAAAAAAAGATATGTTCAGGCTATGATGGCCGGTACGGCCGCAATGTTATCTCTGGCTATGCCAGTGACCAGTGTGTATGCAGCAGTCCCTGAGAAAGATCAGACTGTTTATGTAAATGCAGATGAAAGTGGAAATACGCAGAAAGTCATCGTCAGCAGCTGGCTGAAGAATCTGGAAAATGCTACTTCGCTTACAGATAAAAGTGGATTGAGTGATATACAGAATGTAAAAGGTGATGAGACATTTACAAAATCAGCAGATGGAACATTGACCTGGAATACAGAAGGAAATGACATTTACTATCAGGGCGAAACCAATGCAAATCTTCCGGTAGCTGTAAAAATGACATATTTTCTGGATGGAAAAGAGATCCAGCCATCAGAACTTGCCGGTAAAAGCGGAAAAGTAAAGATACGGATCGATTATACAAATACAGCGAAACAGACTACAAAGATTGATGGAAAAAATGAGACAATTTATACACCATTTATGATGGCAACAGGAATGATCCTCCCAACAGATACATTTACTAATATAGAAGTAACAAATGGAAAAGTAATCTCTGATGGAAATAATAATATAGTTGTAGGATTTGGATTCCCGGGACTTTCAGACAGCCTCCAGATTGATGATATCGAGGGCATGAGTTCCAGCGATATTCCAGATTATGTGGAGATCGCTGCCGATGCAAATGATTTTTCCCTGGCTCTTACAGCTACAGTAGCAACTACAGGTATCCTGGATGAACTTGGTTTTGGCGATGATATTAATCTTGATGACCTGAAAGAAGATATGGACAAATTATCAGATTCCTCTACGGCATTGGTAGAAGGAAGCCAGGAGTTAAAAGAAGGAATCGAGACACTGGACACATCAGCAGATGAATTTGTTGATGGATTAAACAGTGCAGATGATGGCGCAGGAAAGCTGAAAGACGGAATCGACACACTTAACGGTAAAAAAGGTGATCTGATAGCCGGAATCAATCAGTTGGTTGCAGGTATGAAGACACTGGGAAGCGGAAGCACAGAACTTCAGACAGGTGTAAAATCTTACACAGATGGCGCTAATCAGCTTTATGCAGGCATTACAAGTCTGGATGACGGAACAGCTAAGTTAAAAGCCGGAATCGATACGATGAATACGCAGAAAACGGATCTGGTCAATGGAATTGCAGTACTGAATAAAGGTGCAAATGATCTGGATAAAGGTGTACTGGAACTTCAGGGTGGAATTACTGAGTATACAGGATATACAACACAGCTGTCTCAGGGACTGGCACAGCTTTATGGTGTGATGAACAGCAAATTGGGAGTATTTGATGCGCTTCCGACGAAGATGGAAGAACTTGGCAAAGGTGTAAAGGAACTTTCTACTGGAGCAAAAGCGTTGAGTGATGGGGCAGATCAGGTAAACGATTCAGCTGGATCCATTCAGAGCTCACTTACAAACCTTCAGACGGCAGCAACAGGTGCGGCAACAGCAGCAAATGCAGCGTCTGCAGCCATTGATCAGGTGGATACAACAAACGCAGCAGAGGTAAACGCAGAAGCAACATCAAAAGCTCAGGCAGCTGCAAAGGCAAAACTGGAAGCAGCCAATACACAGCAGTCAGCCAATGTGCAGGCGGCATTGGGAAGTGTAGAAGGACTCACGGAAGAGCAGAAAAATCAGATCATGGCAAATCTTGGAAGTATATCTACAGATACCTCCGATATCAGTATAGATGTGTCTGATCAGATTAAGACAAATGAGACAGCGAAAACAAACCTTGCAGGTGCAAAACAGACTCTTGACGCAATCAGTTCCCAGTTGGATGCCGTATCGATCGATACAACCCAAATTAAGGCATTATCAGATGGAGCAGCGGCAGCAGTTACCGGAGCACAAAGCATGCAGGCGGCTCTCGGTGAGATGCAGACAACTCTGGGAAGTTCGGAGATGCAGAATATTTCAGCGACCACAAAAGCACTTCTTGACAGTGTGAAGACTTTGAGTGATAAAAGTGCAGAGCTGATTGAGAATAATGACATGCTGAACGGTGGGGCAAAGGAGCTGGTAGAAGGAGTAGAAGGAACGCAAGATAAAGTAGGTCTTAAGACCGGTATCGGTGCACTTGCTTCAGGAGCCGGAAAACTCAGTGATGGTATTAGCCAATTAGCAGCTGGCGCAAAGGATCTTAAGGATGGAACAACTGCTGCAAAAGCAGGAGCAAATACATTGATCTCCAATAACATGACGTTAAATGCAGGAACAGCCAAACTTGCATCGGGAGCTAACCAGCTGATCACAGGTGGTGATACTCTTCAGTCAGGAGCAGGAAGCCTGAGCGTAGGTATTCAGCAGTTGGCGGATGGAGCAGATCAGTTGAAAGACGGAACTGTTAAGCTGGCAGATGGCGGCAGTGAGTTGAAAGATGGTACCACAAAGCTTCTGGATGGAGCTACAGAGCTTTCAGATGGAATGGAAAAATTCGACGAGGAAGGTATCCAGGAACTGACCAGTATGATGAATGACAATGTACAGAATGTGCTTGATCGCTTGAAAGCAGTTACAGATGCAGATAAAGATTATACTGCATTTGATGGATGGGATAAGGATATGGACGGCAGCGTGAAATTCATCATAGAGACCGCCGGTATCCAGTCTTCAAACGATGGATCCAAAGATGCAGGAGACTCTGGCATAGATGCAGGAGAGTTGGAGACAACAAGTCTGAAGAAATAATAAAACTAAAAAAGTACAAAAAATGCAGTTTCTGAGGGGGAGCTGCATTTTTTGTACTTTTTTACAAATTTTTATGAACGAAGAAAACGTATACAGGACAGGGCTGCTTTGGCACCTTCACCTACGGCCACGGATACCTGCAGGATTCCGCCGATACAATCACCCGCTGCGAATACACCGGGAAGCCCCGTATCCATCTGCTCATTTACCACGATACGTTCGTCATCCAGCTGGATTCCAAGCTTGCGGGCAAAGTCACTGCCTTTAGCGGTTCCAAGAGCAACAAACAGGCATGCTGTTTCCAAAGTGGAACCATCGGAAAAACGAATAGATTCCAAAGATTTTTCACCGGTAAGCTCATCGATTGGAGTTGTGATGATATCCACTTCCGAAGGAAATTCTACCATTGGTTCTGTTCCATTTGTCAGAAGCGTCACATGCCCTACGATATTCAGAAGCTCACTGACTTCGTGAAGAGCATATTCGCCATTTCCCAGGACGGCAACATCTCGTTCTCTGTATAAAAATGCATCACAGATCGCACAGTAGCTGACACCATATCCTTCCAGCTTATCCAGATTCTTGATCTTGGCGCTTTTTCTGGAAGTGCCGGTGGTGAGGATGATGGATCTTGTCTGGATCTTGTTGTGAGCGGTGGATACGGTATAATCTCCATCCCATGCGATGCCAACAACTTCATCACGAAGAATCTCTCCGCCCAGATTGGCCACCTGTTTTTTTCCTGTCTCGATCAGTTCATGGCCTGAAAGCGGATGATCCAATCCAAAATAATTTTCTATGCTTTCTGCCCGCTCCAGAGCGCCATTGTCCTTGCCGATCACGGTTACAGAAAATCCTGCACGAAGCACATACAAAGCAGCAGATAATCCGGCCGGCCCGCTGCCGATGATGATCACGTCTTTCATTTGAAAACCTCCTTTTATATATTCGGATAAATAGTCAATTGTCATTCACACTGAATATTCATGTCTATGATATTAGTATAGGAAAGAAGTAGGGAAAAAGCAAAAGAAACTTTTGTGACCGGGTCACACAGAAAGCAACAGCTTGCAACTTTTTCCATTCCGTAATATGATGGAGGAAACAATTGCTTCAGGCGAGAAAGAGGGATATATAGATGGCAACAAAAAGATTATTTTACAAGGATTCATTTCTGAAAACATTTCAGGCGAAGGTTGAGGAATGCCGCCAGAGTAAAAAAGGATACGAGATCAGACTGGATCAGACAGTATTTTATCCGGAAGGCGGCGGACAGCCATGTGATATGGGAACTTTAGATCAGGTTCGTGTGATGGACGTTCAGGAAAAAGATGGTGATATCTGGCACAGCACGAAGGAACCTATCGAAGTTGGGACCTGTGTGACGGGAGAAATTGATTGGGAGAGAAGACTTGACTTGATGCAGCAGCATTCGGGTGAACATATTGTCAGTGGTATGATCCATGAAAGATATGGCTATGATAACATCGGATTCCATATGGGAGAAGAGACGATCACCGTAGACTTTGACGGAGAGATACCGGAGGAAGAATTAAAAGAGATAGAACTTGAAGCAAACAGATATGTGTGGGAAAATCATCCGTTGGATATCAGCTGGCCTACAGAGGAAGAACTGGCTGTGCTTCCGTATCGGAGTAAGAAAGAACTGTCCGGAGATGTCCGTATCGTAACGTGGCCGGGGGCTGATATATGTGCCTGCTGTGGTGTCCACGTTCAGCATTCAGGAGAAGTGGGACAGATCATGCTGATCTCTTCTCAGAGAGCTAAGGGCGGTGTCCGTATCGAGATGCTGTGCGGTGGAAGAGCACTTACTTATTCTAATCGGGTAAAAGAACAGAACAGAGAAATCTCAGAGATGCTTTCAGCAAAATGGAATCAGACAGCGGCAGCAGTCAAGAAGCTGCAGGAAGAATATCAGAAGATAAAGTTTCAGATGGTAGGGCTGGAGCTTCAAAAGATCGCTGACATGGTGAAAGAAAAAGCCGGTCAGGGAGATCAGATCCTGTTTGTGGATATGACACCGGATGGAGCACGAAAACTGGCTACAGATGTCATGGAAACCTGTGGCGGAATATGCGCAGTATTTTGCGGTGATGAGAAATCAGGATATCGATATGTGATAGGTGAAAAAGATGGGGACCTTCGTGGATTTGTCAAAGAGATGAATCAGAGACTCAATGGAAGAGGCGGCGGAAAGCCTTTCTTTGTACAGGGATCTGTGCAGGCATCAGAAGAAGAAATCAGAGCTTTCTTTCAGGAAAAAAGAGGATGATCTATGAGTGAAAAGTTTCTCCAGTTCCAAAAGACGCTCCGCCCTGAGGTGAAGCTTCGGATAAGCCTGGAGGAATATATTCGGTTAGCGAAAGATAAGCAGGAGTTGGATACACTGGAACTTGGCACATTGCCAGCTGCTCTTTCGGAAAAGGAAAAGGCTGATGAATGCAGAATCTATCGTGAGTATCTTTCTCTCAGAAGACGGGCAGCATGGGAAGAACTGATCCGCAGCGAGAATCTGGAAGGGTTGCTGGTGTGTGTAAAAGAGGGATGGCTCACAGCGCAGGATGCACCTTACTGTATGGATCTGGCAGCACGTTTGGGAAAAAGGGAGAGCCAGCTTTGGCTTTTACAGTTTCTTCACCGAGGGGGAAAGAAAAGTGATTCAGGGCAAGAATTACCTGATGTTTCAGGAAAAATCCAGCACGAAAACTTGTCTAAAAACAAAATTTGCAGGGAAATCTGTCATATAATGCGAGAAAAAATGCAAAATGAGATTCCATCTTTAGCATCTGCACTTCCCCAATTGGTCTGGAAGGAAAAGGAAGAGAGCCTGCAGCCTGACAGAATCCAAGAAAAGAAGCTGTGGGAAACAGACGGAAAGTATATCTGCTATTCGGCCGATCGAATGATAGAACGATTCAAAGAGGGAATAGATATCTTGTGCAGAAGCTATCTGCACACACTTTTTCATTGTCTGTACCTGCATATGATCCCGGAAATAGAGGGAGTCCATGTGAGCAGACGTTTGTGGGATCTGGCATGTGATGTTTCGGCTGAATGGGCACTGGACAGGAGCGGCTGGTTCCCGTTGGATGCAGAGCGACGAAAGATAAGGCAGCAATGGTATCAGCAAATATCCAATGATGGAAGTGGAAGGGACACCAGATCCTGTTATCGTCGGATCCTGGAGATCGCTGCAGGGGAATCAGGTATACGGCGAGAGGAAACCATCCGGTGTATGGAAGCTGAGTTCCGGGTGGACAGTCATGATATCTGGTACGAAACATCCCTTGGGAACAAACCAGATAACCTGCTTGAAAGATACGAACTTCTGGCGGGAAACTGGGGGAGAGTACGCCAAAGTTTATCCCGGCAGGAGGAAAATGCTGGAAATAAGGCGGGACATCAGGGCGGAGTACGTATGGAGAGCTATCACCCGGTGAAAAAGAAGATATATGACTATCGAAAGTTCTTAAAAAGATTTTCCGTATATCGTGAAGAGATGCGATTGGATATGGAATCTTTTGATTATATTCCCTACGATTATGGGCTGAGGGAATATGGAAATATCTTGTTTTTGGAACCGCTTGAGACGACAGAAATGAATAAATTAGAGGAATTTGTCATTGCTATAGATACCTCAGGTTCCTGTTCAGGAAAGATCGTTCAAAAGTTTCTTGATGAGACATACCATATCCTGAGCGGCAGAGAACATTTTTTTAAGAAAATGAACGTACATATCATACAGTGCGATTCTATGATACAGGATCATAAAAAGATAACCTGTGAGGAAGAGTGGAAGGCGTATTGCAGTGAGGTGAAGATCCTGGGCCTTGGGGGAACGGATTTTACACCGGTGTTTCGGCTGGTGGATGAGATGATAGCCAAAAAGGAGATACGGAACCTGAAAGGGTTATTATATTTTACTGATGGAGATGGGATTTATCCCCGAAAAAAGCCGGATTATGAGACCGCTTTTGTGTTTTTGAATCAGGCACTGGAAAAGCAAAAGGTGCCGGAGTGGGCGATACGTCTTAATCTTTTGATGCCGGAATTTGAAAAATAAACAGGAAGATTTCAAGTTATTGAAGGATAGATATTTGAGAAAAGTTATGTAAACCATATAACGCGAGGGAGGAGAAAAATGAATATTCAGGAAGCGAAAGCGGAAGTGATCCATACCGTGCAGGCATACACAGCTCAGGACGAAAATGGTCATTACAGGATCCCGCGGCTGCGTCAAAGACCAGTACTTTTGATGGGTCCGCCGGGGATAGGAAAGACGGCGGTCGTTGAGCAGGCGGCGGCAGAGTGCGGTGTGGGGCTGGTATCTTATACGATCACCCATCACACAAGACAAAGTGCGGTAGGTCTTCCGGTAGTGAAAACAAAGATTTATGGCGGTCAGGAGATGACAGTCACAGAGTATACGATGAGTGAGATCATTGCATCGGTATATGACTGCATGGAGGCGACAGGTCATCAGAAGGGAATCTTGTTTATCGATGAGGTGAACTGTGTATCAGAGACGCTGGCTCCGACTATGCTCCAGTTTTTGCAGGGAAAGACTTTTGGAAATCACAAAGTTCCGTCAGGCTGGGTGATCGTGGCAGCGGGCAATCCGACAGAGTATAATAAGTCGGCGAGAGAATTTGACATTGTTACTCTGGACAGGGTGAAGAAGATAGATGTGGAAGTGGACTATCAGGCGTGGAAAGGATATGCGATATCCAGAGAAATCCATGGTGCGATCCGTTCTTATCTTGACCAAAAACCACAATGCTTTTATCAGGTTGACCAGAGCCCGGAAGGCAAAGAATTTGTTACGGCCAGAGGATGGGAAGATCTCAGTGTCATACTGAATGAATATGAGAAAATGAAGGTAAAGATTGATGAAAATCTGATCGGGGAATATATTCAATGTGCTGATATTGCTCAGGATTTTACGGCGTACTATCATTTTTATCAAAAATATCAGGAGAGATATCAAGGTTGTATGGATGGACTTTTCGAAGGAGATCTTATCCGATATGATGATAAGATAACGCTCAGGGATGAGGAAATGGTACTTGCCGGGCTTGCGGAATGCACTCTTGATGAGCAGCTTACTCTTGCAAATCTGTTTATTTCCCAGACGATGGTGAGAGTTTCTGAGTGGAAAGAAGAAAGCGGCAGGATGGCGAGATTGAAAGAGGTAGGTTTGCTGATGCAGCAGCAGGCGGAGAACAGTGACAGGATCCTGCTTCAGCCGATCATGGAAGATTTTTTCTCAAAACGAGATCATGCCCTGAAAGTAAAAGAGGAGGCAGGGATACTTGGAGAAGAGGAATTGGAACTTGAGTATAAGGTGGATCGGGATCTTAAGAAGATTTTTGGAGAAATGAAAGAACAGGGTGTACGGAGCTGGCAGAAGGCCTGGGAACTATATGGTGTGAAAATCCAGGAACTGGACGACAAACTGGAAGAAAAAGCAGAAAAAAGAGCGGAAGAGATGGAGCGTGTACTGCTTTGGCTGAAACAGATATTCGGAGAGGGCCCGGCATTTCTTGCGGTGATGGAAGCGTTTACCGCCCACGAAGGATGTATGCAGATCATCCGTCAAAAGGGATGTGCAGCTTATGAAAATAACTGTGGACTTATGATGACGGGAGAGCGCGAGCGGCAGCTTAGAAAACAGTTGGAACAGATGCAGGGGACACCGATCAGCCTGTAGAGAGATGGGAGAATGTGATGGTCAAGATACATGGATTTAATAAATTAACACTTCTGGATTATCCGGGAAGGCTGGCGTGTACGATTTTTTTGGGCCATTGCAATTTCCGTTGTCCTTTTTGCCATAATGCCGGCCTGGTACTTTCGCCGGATAAGGAGCCGGTGATCCCCATGGAAGAAGTGCTTGGAACTTTGAAGAAAAGAAAGGGTATCCTGGAGGGAGTCTGCATCACTGGCGGAGAACCAACGATGAGTGCAGGACTGCCGGACTTTATACGAAAAATCAAGGAACTTGGCTACGCAGTGAAACTGGACACCAACGGAACTCATCCGGAGATGCTGCGCAGGATGATCGAAGCGGGAATGATAGATTACGTGGCTATGGACATCAAGAATTCACCGGAAAAATACAGTGAGACTTCGGGTGTACGTGAGGTTGATATAGATGCGATCAATGAATCCATAAACCTTCTAAAGTCCGGGATCATAGATTATGAATTTCGGACAACCGTGGTAAAAGAACTCCATAAAAAAGAAGATATAGAGAAAATAGGAAAATGGCTTTCGGGCAGCCGACGGTATTTTCTTCAGGCATACAAAGAATCAGAACAGGTGATACGTCCTGTATACAGCAGCTATTCACGGGAACAACTGGAAAATTACCGTCAGATGCTTTTGGAGGAAATACCTCAGGTTGAGATCAGAGGAATCTAAAAACTGATGAGTGCACCGGAAAGTATCAAAACAGATCAGCCAACCGGGGGGATGGTCCGGTACCAGTAGCCAAACTGCCTGGGATTGCCGGAAGATTTTTGAGCAGGCTTGAAGTTTGGAAAACCGAACATAGAAGCCATAGTCTGCTCATTTTCACTGTAGGTGCCGGGAACCGCCAGTACATATTCTGCGGGTTCGTCAAAGCCGAGGCGACCAAGAAGAAGATGACTGTAGCAGCGGCAGCCGTGGATCATGAATGGGTTATTTTCAATATGAAAAGAATGCTGTCCCAGGGTCGGGAGTGCTTTTATGGATATCTGGACACATTGGTGGATATCATCATCAAAAAACGGCTGTATATGTGGATAAAGAGCCTGAATCTTCTCCCAATCTGATGCAGGCGGTGGGGAAGAAGGACTATCCTGGGAAGTATCGTTAGCCGGGGCAACGCTTTTGGGCTCATCACTTCTTGGCTCGTCGTTTCTTGGCTCGTCGCTTCTTGGCTCATCGCTCTCGGGACCATCCAATGGCAGTTCGTCGGGCCGAAGCTCCCGCAGTGAGGCGGCAGTAAGTTCGGGCACTGATTTTTTTAGATAAAATTGGTCCGGTATGATCTGCTCATCCCTCCAGGAAGTGGCAAAAATCTGACCGGAATCCGTCTGGATCAAAAGTCCGCCAAGATCCGAAAAGGAAAAAGAAGAGTTCAGGACGTCTGACTCAGAAACGATATAATTTCCATAAACGGTTCCATGGCGGTAGCCTGCTTTTCCAAGAAAAATCCCCTGCAGCCCTTCGTTGGATGGGACAAAGGCGTAGACAGAAAAGACAGGGATGAATGGATAAGCCGGAAGCTTCATATGTATTTCAATCTTGCATTGGTGGTTTCGCACTTCAACACGGGAAAATCCATGATTTTTCATTTTTTCGTTATTGTTGTACTCATATAGATATGAGATAAAACGTTGATATTCAGACACGATAAGCACATCCTTTTAAGGTTCTCTATGACAGCTTATGCCGTAAATAAAAAAGATATGATAGGAAGGAACAGCAAAATGCCGGAAAAAACAGACATCAAATACATGAAAGAAGCAATCCGTCAGGCGAAGAAGGCCTATGCACTCAGGGAAGTTCCCATAGGATGCGTGATCGTATATGAGGATAAGATCATAGCCCGGGGATATAACCGGAGAAATACAGACAAGAATACCATATCCCATGCGGAGATGAATGCGATACGAAAAGCAAGCAAAAAACTGGGCGACTGGCGGCTGGAAGGATGTACGATGTATATCACTCTGGAACCTTGCCAGATGTGTTCAGGAGCGATCGTTCAGGCAAGGGTAAGCCGGGTAGTGATAGGAAGTATGAACGCAAAGGCCGGGTGCGCCGGTTCCGTACTGAACCTTCTGGAGATGGAAGAATTTAATCATCAGGTGGAGGTCACCCGTGGAGTGATGGACGAGGAATGCAGCCAGATGTTGTCAGAATTTTTCCGCGAACTCAGGAAAGAGAAAAAGAAGAAAAAAGAAGTATTGACGGAAGAAAATCAAGGCAGTATAATGGAAATCGAGTAATTTCCAAGGAAATGAAAGAAAACAGGGAGATGTACCCAAGTGGCTGAAGGGTCCGCACTCGAAATGCGGTAGGTCGGGCAACCGGCGCGAGAGTTCAAATCTCTCCATCTCCGTTCATAAAAAACGAAGTCGTCATGTCAGGTCTTGAGCTGATATGGCGGCTTTTGCTGTATGCCATTTATTTCCCGGGGACGGTTTTGCGTGCAGAATAGGCAGGGAAAGCGTTGAATTTTGACCATGTACATGATAATATATAATATAAGGATAAAAATGCAAAAGCATGATTGGTGACGATAAGATGAGCCATGATAATGGAGGAATGTATCATGCAAGAACAGAAGGAAAAATGCACAAAAAAGGAAATAGATACCACCGAAAATATGTGCAAAATTTCGGGGGGGGGGTGGAAGCTGTCATGCCTTTATTGAGAAAGATATTAGTTGTCGATGACAATAGGATCAACAGAAGGATTCTGTGCAAAGTCTTAAGCAAAGACTATGATGTCATTCAGGCAGAAAACGGCAAGGAAGCCCTGGAGGTGCTGCATTCTTCTTATGAAAATATTTCTGCGGTCCTGCTCGATATTGTCATGCCGGTGATGGATGGGTACGAAGTCCTGAGGCAGATGCATATGGACAGTTTCCTGTCACAGATCCCGGTTATTGTCACAACGGGAAATGATGATCAGGACACGGAAGTGAAAGCCCTTTCGTTAGGTGCACACGATTTTCTTGTCAAACCATATAAGCCAGCCATTATTATGCATCGCCTTGCGAATACGATCAACTTAAGAGAGACGGCAGCGCTTGTCAATGCCGTTGAACGGGATGAGCTTACAGGGGTTTACAGTAAAGAATTTTTCTATAAAAAGGCGGAACTCCTTCTTAGAGAAAATGTAAATAAAAGATATGATATCGTATGTATGGACATCGAAAGGTTCAAACTGATCAATGATCTGTTTGGTATCAGGATCGGAGATGATCTTCTGAAACATATCGCTAATCTTTTGCAGGAATTTGTCAAAGGAGATGGGATATGCGGAAGAGTGGGCGTTGACAAATTTGCCTGTCTGATCCCATACCAGGAGAATTATGATTCTGATATATTTTCAGAAGAGATTGAGAAGATCAATCAATTTCCGATCAACATCAGTATTACGGTCTGCTATGGAATTTATCATATTGATGATATGACTGTTCCACTTAATGTGATGTGCGACAGAGCCTTGATCGCATGTAATTCTATTAAGGGAAAGTACGATGTGCATCATGCATACTATAATGATGCGTTTCGTCAGAGGATGCTTTCGGAACAGGTCGTGATCGATAATATGAAAAATGCGATCACAGAGAAACAGTTCCAGGTATATTATCAGCCGAAGTATGATCTTGAGACAGAGACGATCGCGGGCGCAGAGGCATTGGTCCGCTGGATCCATCCTGAAAAAGGATTCATGAGCCCGGGCGAATTCATTCCGCTTTTTGAAAAAAACGGATTTATTACTGATTTGGATATCTATGTATGGGATACCGTGTGTCAGAATATTAAGGCATGGACGCAGGCGGGTCTCCATATCGTACCGGTATCTGTCAATGTTTCGAGGGCAGATATTTACAATCCGGGTCTGGCAGATGTTCTGATCGGTCTTGTGGAAAAATATCAGATCGATATCAAGTATCTTCATCTGGAGATAACAGAAACAGCATACACAGAGAATCCGGAGCAGATCATTGCAGCGGTTACAAAACTTAGAAATCTAGGATTTGTGATCGAGATGGATGATTTTGGTACGGGATATTCTTCTTTGAACATGCTTTCGGAACTGCCGATACAGATATTGAAACTGGACATCAAGTTTATCCAGAATGAAACAAAAAAGAAAAATAATAAAAGTATCCTGGGCTTTATCGTGAGCCTTGCCAAATGGCTGAATCTGCTGATCGTAGCAGAAGGAGTTGAGACAACAAAGCAAGCGAAGATATTAAAGGGTCTGTCCTGTGATTTTGCACAGGGATATTATTATGCAAGACCTATGCCCATGGAGAATTTTGAGAAAGAGTTAAGGTCTATACTTTTAGATGAAAACTTTGAAAAAATAGATGCGGCAGAAGCTTTGTCAGATGCTCAGATTCCGATGATATTGCCAAAGCGAGACATGCTGATCATCGATGATGTGAAAGAAGACAGCACATTTTTAGCAGAGGCTTTTGAGGAAACGTATCATGTGAGGGAGATTGCAGATACGAAGGAAGCCTTGGCATATATAGAGGAAAATCAGGAAAATCTAGCGGTTGTTCTGATGAATCTTTTTATGAGGGAACAGGATAGCTTTGAAATATTTGCAAAATTGCGTGAAGATGAGAAATATTCTAATATTCCCGTTATAGTCACGGCCTACCCGGAAGGCGATCATGAGGCCAAGGCTTTGGGAATGGGTGCGGCGGAGTTTATCTCTAAGCCATACAGTAAAGAAGTAGTGCAGCATCGTGTAAACAATGTCATGACGGAATCTAAACTTTTGATACTGGAAAGGGAAAGACAGCTTTCAAAAGAGATCGAACTTGTAAAGTACAGGGCAGAACATGATGTGCTGACAGGATTGTATAACAGATTCGCTATTGAGAATATTGGAAACAAGCTCTTTGCCGAGCGCAAGGAACTGGACAGTATCATGATGATCATTAAAATCAATGATTTTAACCAGATCAATGAGAATCTGAGACATAAGAAGGGAGATGACCTTCTTGTGTGCATTGCCAATAAACTGGCGGGTTCTTTCAGAGACGGTGATATTGTATCGAGAGCCGGCGGAGGCGAATTTGCCATATTTATTCCATCTGCGATAGCCTTGAAAGATCTTGAGAGAAGGGCACAGATGATATGCAGACAGTTGTCTATCGTATTTGATGAAGTTGACATAACTGTATCTATGGGCATAGCGATCGCACCGGAGCATGGAACAGATTATCCGACACTTTATCGTCATGCACAGGCAGCACTTTTGGAAGTAAAAGACCAGGTGACAAGACAGTATAAGATATTTGATACTGATTGTGAAAAGACAGAGAAAAAGCTGGAGATGAAAAATGATAAGCTGATCTATGTGCTTTCTGCTTTGCAGACAGGAGCTATAAAATGTGCGGCGGATGAAAACTGGACAGTCCTGGAAGCAAAAGATGAATTTTACGATAAGATAGGGTATACGAAAGAAGAATTCGCTGATAAATTTTCAAACCATCTTGCAGAGATTTTAAACATGGATGGGATTGATGGTGACAAAAAAACATGATCCATTATTGAAGATGGAGGAAAAGAGGTTTGATATGACAAAATTAACTGAAAAACTTTCTGTGTATGGAGTAAATATACCAGAAGTGTAACTGTTCAGAACTCCATTAGTTAAAGATGATATCGGAATTCCCTAAAAGGGCTTCTCTGATTGCTGTAAAAGCATTTATTCCATGCTTATGAGCA
>SAAH01000337.1 GCA_009929525.1 Clostridia bacterium
CCAACTGAGTGTGCAAGACTGCAAGGTTTTCCAGATTGGTGGTGCAGTGATTTAGGCATAGAGACCCCAACGATGGATGACCTTCGGATTTGGTATGACATCTTCGAAACATTTCGTAAAGCAACGGGAGCTTACACCAAACCTAAGACACTAAAGCAAATCAAGAAGTGGCTTAGAAACCCTCATTCAGATTCTGCAGAATATAAGATGTGGGGTAATGGAGTAGCCCTGCCCAATGTATGTTTTGTCCTATCGGGCATTGTTTGGTTTACACAATTAGAGGTGAAATCTGAAGTCTCATTTCTACACCTAAAAAGCGAGAAATAGCTTGCTATAGTAGTGGTTTAGAGTGATATATGTACATACCAAAACAAAGGAGGTTTTGTACATGGTCATTAAATATAACGTAACAGGAGCAGACCGAAAAAGGCTAGTTACAACACTGAGCAAAATTACAGGTGTGAAAGCAAAGTATCTAGGAATGCCTAGCATGGCTTATGAGGTGGGAGATTTTATCATCGACAAGAATGGAACCCTTGAATTTTGCGACAAGGCAAATCGCACGGAAATCGAACGTGTGGCTGGGCATTTAGCCAGCGAGGGTTTTATTGCTGAGGAAGAGATAAGCGCTACAGAGGGCAGACAAACGGCGGACAGCGGAACGTTTGGTCTTTGTATCTCCATGCCAAGAAACAGCTTTACTGATACAGCATTAGAAAACGTAAAAGCAATCATTCAGGTAAAAGGCGAACTGATTCGTCATGCTTTGCGGCTAGACGATTTACCGATTAAGATTTCAGAAGAGGAAGTCTCATTTCCTTGGTTTGAAGAAATGCCTTCACCAGAAGAGGTACAAGCGTATACCCACTTTATTTCAGCTCTTTGTGAGATGGCAAGGAATCAAAAACGCATCATGGCAAAAGAAAAGGAAACTCCGAATGAGAAGTATGCATTCCGATGCTTTTTACTGCGCCTTGGCTTTATCGGAAAAGAATATAAGGAAGAACGGAAAATACTGCTTAGAAACCTAACAGGTTCATCGGCATTTA
>SAAH01000338.1 GCA_009929525.1 Clostridia bacterium
TCATTGTTTTCGAGAAGTTGGGCTCCGCAAAAAAAATGCGGACAAGGCGAAAGAAGGGCTTCAGATCTACTTACCGGAACGTGTGGGAAAGTACCGTTAATAACTATTTCAAGAGAGGATGATAGTTTTGGATAGCGGATACCAATGGATACCTTTCTATGAAGAGCTTGCTGACAAGCTCCTGGCATACAAGGATAAACGGAGTGAACTCTTCGATCTGATGAAAAAACTCTCTTCAGAGCAACCCCTTATGCAGTATCTTCACTTCGAGCGAGAAGATTGGTGGGGACCACGCCAGAACCAAATAGACCCCTTTACTGTTATCGGAGTAATGAATCGAGGAGTAAGTGATAAAAACCGGGCAATATTAGGAAAGGTTCTTGCTGATGCATTTGATGTAAAAAGCCTAGTCCCGACCGAGTTTGCAGGAATACCTGTGTTGAGCAGCCTCAGTTCAATTATTTCGGGAAATGAAGAACTATGGGATTTGTTTGTTCTTGCAATACAAACCACAGAAAATTATAAATTTTCCCCAGAATTCAGTAAGGCATTTGAAAAAGCTATTGCTGTCAGTGGCAACGGATTAGGCAAAATCACTATGGCGTTATATTGGGTCAGACCATATCTTTTTATGCCTCTTGACAGTAAATCCCGACCATATCTTTATGAGAAGTACGGTATTAAGATCTCGGGAAAAGATTTGAGCGGGAACGATTATATAAATTTCCTGATTAGTTTGAAGAAGGCTATGTATATTAAATCGCCGGGTGTTTCATTCCCAGAAGTCTCATTTTCTGCCTGGATGGAAAGAGAAACAAAGCCCCCAAAAATAAACGATGATCCACCTAAAGATAAAGAAAGAGTTTCGCAAGAAAAACCTATCTTGGAGAACAAAGTATCAGCTAAAAAAAATATTATCCTCTATGGCGCGCCCGGGACCGGAAAAACTTACAGTTCCATCCAATACGCGGTAGCGATCATTGAGGAAAAACAGATTGAAGAAGTTAAAGCTGAGGGTTATGAGGTGGTATTCAAGCGGTACCTGAAA
>SAAH01000339.1 GCA_009929525.1 Clostridia bacterium
GTTTGTGTTTATTTTTAATAAGATAGGATGATCTTAGTTGGTTAATTCGTAGCCAAAGTCAATACCTTTTAGTGTCGCAGGAACACCTCGTTTCATCCAGACTGGCATTGGTGTGCCCTTCAAATAGTGGTCAAAGAATTGACCAAGTCTGATACTAAGGTCTTTAGCGTTGATTCTTTTTGAAAGGTTATGCACTTCATCATTGTATTGAAGTAGCCATGCCGGTTTTCCAAGCCTTCTAAGTGCAGTGAAATACTCTATGCCCTGATACCACGGAACTGCATCATCAGCGTCGTTATGCATAATAAGCAACGGAGTCTCTACCTTATCGGCAAAAAAGAGAGGAGAGTTCTCTATATAAAGATCCAGAGCTTCCCAAGGTGTCTTTCCTAACCTGCTTTGGGTGTGTTCATACTGGAACTGCCTTACCATTCCACTTCCCCATCTTATACCTCCATAAGCACTTGTCATATTTGCAACCGGTGCACCTGCCCCTGCTGCTCTCCATTTGAAAGATTCTGGTTGGGTAATCATATATGCTACTTGATAACCGCCCCAGCTCTGCCCCTGTATTGCTACATTTTCGCTGTCTATCCATGGGTTTTCGCAAAGCATCTTTACACCTGGTACAATACAGTCAATTGCACTTTTGCCCGGATGACCAATTTCATAGACTATATCCGGAACAAATACTATGTACTCATTGCTTACAAAATATGGGATATTAATGGTTGATCTACTTGGTGCAGGTGCTCTGTAAGCATGAAGAAGATCTGAGTTCCTTTCATAGAAATAGGCAATCATTGGGTATTTCCTGGTGGGGTCAAAGTTTTCAGGCTTGTACAAAAGGCCCTCCAGTTCAATACCTGTAGCCGATTTCCATGATACCAGCTCTACACTTCCCCAGTTGTAATCCGCCTGTTGCGGGTTAATATCTGATAACTTATTTTGTGTTTTAAAGTGATCTTTGGATACCCAGACATTAGGTGAGTTAGTGAAGTTTGCTTTTGAATATACTATCTCTTTGCCTCTTTTACTCATAACAAC
>SAAH01000340.1 GCA_009929525.1 Clostridia bacterium
GGGTTTCCCGGTGGTTGCGGTTGGCGATGTTTTTGAGGGTCGACATGGCGGCTCCTTAGTAATTTATTGATATTACTAAGAAAAAACGAATCGCCCTCTGTGCGCTGTCAAGGAAAAAGTGCGCGCGCCTGCGAAAATTTATATGCGTAAAAACACCCCATTACGAAAGGATGCCCCTGCATGCTTGCCGGAAAAGTTTGCGAATCCAGATGCTGGCTTCTACGCTATTACTGGGCTACAGGGCATAGCGGGAATTACTGCTGTGGCCTTCTTTAACAGAGTCAATTCACTTCTTAAACCATCATTTGTCGTGCTCGATGTGGGTTGCGGAAGGGGTGCATATAGCGAAGATTCGGTGCCACTTCGGAAAAACCTAAGGATACTGAAAGGTAAAGCTGCCAAAGTCATCGGAATAGACGTTGATCAAGGAGCTAATGATAATCCGTTTCTTGATGAGTTTCATCTCATACAAGGATACAAATGGCCAATAAATGACAACTCTATTGACCTGATCGTCTGTGATAATGTCTTGGAGCATATTGATGCCCCAGATAAGTTCTTTTCTGAAATTGCTCGTGTCCTGAAGCACGGTGGATTCTTGTGCATTCGGACTCCAAATCGATGGAGCTACATTGCATTAAGTGCGACACTAATCCCTAACAAGTATCACTCCTCAGTGACGTCTGTTGTCCAGGATGGTAGGAGAGAAGAGGATGTTTTCCCGACTGTTTACAAATGCAATAGTGTCAGGAGGCTGAAACGCATTATGAAGAATACCGGCTTTGAGTGCGTAGTGTACGGCTACGAAGCCGAACCGAGCTATCTCTCCTTTTCAAAGATCGCATATTTTTTTGGAGTTCTTCATCAGCGATTCGCTCCTGCGTTTCTAAAACCGGCTATATTCGCCTTTGGAAGAATCAAGAAAGATATCGCCTAATCGGGTAGCCAGGGGAATCTCTCCCCCAGCCCCCACACCACCTGGCATGCGGGTCCGCACCAGGCGGTTCCCATGAGTTACCGAGCCGTAGCCGGGTAATGAATGTTTAC
>SAAH01000058.1 GCA_009929525.1 Clostridia bacterium
GAATCAGATTCCTTATATTTGGGGCATTTTTTGAAAGTTGTTTATAAAGACATGGTTTAATTCAGGTCTATGTGGATAAAACTGCGGAAACTCAAGATGTGGTAATATTGAAAGGGAAAAATGTGTGAAGCTTTAAGGGATGTGTGAATAGGGCTGACTTCATACATTCCATACAAATGGATTAAAGTGAATAAAAGCGATTCCTACGAACAGGAATCGCTTTTGCGTGTATTATTCTATTTTCTCTAAGAGTGCTTTTAATTTGGCGATTTCGGCTTCTCGCTCAGCGAGCACATTATCCTTCATAACGAGCACATTGTCCCTCTCGGCGAGTGCAGTACCCATTTCGGCAAGAGTATCCTCCAACTCGCTTATCTTCTCACGATTCAATTTGATCTCAAGTAATTGAGCATTTTTATCGAATATTTCAATCCCTTCCAGATACAAGTCAAGCACCTCCCTTGGATTACTTTCTCCATATAGTATAACATCATCCTTGAGGTTTTTGAAGTATTTAAATTTTGTATTGAGCTTAGAATAGAGACTGTTATCTGGGGTAAAGATAAGCAAGATCCGCTCCCTACCCTGTGTCAGGGCTAATAACGCGGCAATAGTACAAGTGTGTTGCTGAACAATGAATGAACAGTAATGAGAGGTTTGTTTTACAAAGTTTACTTCCATTCCATAATCGGAATGAATTAACGACAAGAATCGATTATTGTGATAAACTTAAAAGAAAACCGGATGTGCAAAAAAGAGCGAGGAAAATTAAAATGATACAATTTAGACCAATAGATAAATATTCAAAAGACAAGTTTAAAATCAAAGAAATATTCATCGAAGCTTTTCCAAAAGAGGAGCGTCCACCGTATTTCTTTTTACAAAGAAAAGCAAAAAAATCCACCGTAGATTTTGATGGGATTTATGATGGTGATAAGCTGGTAGGATTGACTTATGTTGTCAAAGATGATGTTGTTGCATATTTATTTTTCCTGGCCATCAAAAATGAAGAACGGGGTCATGGCTATGGCAGTCAGGTGATGGAAGCGCTTAAGGAAAGATATAATGGCAAAAAGCTGTTTCTTGCAAGGGAGCAATTGGATCCAGATGCATCTAATTATGAGCAGAGGTTGAGCAGGCATAGATTTTATAAAAAATGTGGCTTTCAGGATATGCCATATCGATTAAAGGAAGCCTCGGTGATCTTCGATGTCATGGGAGTAGGCGGCAGGGTGGAACCAGACGAATATAAAAAGATAATGGATGATTATCTGGGTCCATTTGTCAGGTTATTTGTTGATATGAGATTCATTGAAAAAATATAAAAGAGGGAAGTACAATGGTAAACAATATAGAAATCTGGAATTTGTTGAGGCTAATCGTATTATTTGTTTTAAAATCAGATGGCACAATATCAGGTTTGAGGGGAGAGCAGAACCATGAGGATACAGGAAAAATGTCTGCCATGTACAGTAAATCAGGCACTTAAGGTTGCTGACATGGTAGGCTTAAAGGAAAAAGATGACTTGCTTCGAAAGGTATTTTCCTATCTCAGTCAGGTCGATTATAAGGAATCCACAACGCCGGAGTTGATTGGCGAGATTTTCTCCATATTAAAGCAGGAAACCGGAAATGAAGATCCTTATCGTGAAACCCGCATGAAGTATAACAAGATGTTTCTTCAGCGGATACAGGAGTTTGAGCAGGAAGTAGAAAAGGGAGAAGATCCATTTCTTACAGCGATCAAATATGCGATCATTGGAAATATCATAGATTTTAATCCGATCCACAGCCTGTCATTGTCGGATATAGAGAATTTTTTTGACAAAATAAAATCGAAAGAATTAGAGATTGATGATTCCAGAAAATTATATCAGGAGATAAATAATGCAAAAAGGATTCTTTATCTTGGTGATAACTGTGGAGAAATCTGTTTGGACAGGATTTTGCTGAAAAAGATCAAAGAGATCAATCCTTCATGTGAAGTGTATTTTGGAACAAGGGGTACGGCTGTTGTAAATGATTCTATTGAAGAGGATGCATATTTCGTAGGAATCGATCAATATGCGACGATCATCAGCAATGGAGATGGGTCACTGGGAACGGTCTTACATCGAACATCGAAGGAATTTCAGCAGATCTATGGACAGGCAGATATCGTAATTGCAAAGGGTCAGGCCAATTATGAATGTCTGAGTAATGAAAAGAAAAACGTTTATTTTTTATTGATGACAAAATGCGGAGTAATCGCATCGGATATCGGAGTGCCGGAGATGAAGATGATCTGTATGAAGTCTGTGCAGGGCAAAAAGAGTGTATATGAGCGTTAGTGATGGCTGCGAAGCAGCGTCAAGCACTGAAAGTGTGAATCACGGTAGTATAAATGTAGGGATTCCACCCGATTTCTCCAAATAAGGGATGTGATTTTATAAAGAAAAATACTATCCTAAAGCTACAAAAACAGATGGAGGTATAAAAAATGGATCAATCAGTTACAGGTAAGTTTATAGCACAGAAAAGAAGAGAAAAAAATCTGACACAGGAACAATTGGCAGAGCAGCTTGGTGTATCGAATAAAACCATATCAAAATGGGAAACCGGAAAATGCATGCCGGATTACAGTGTAGTGGAAAAATTGTGTGGTGTTTTAGGTATCACAGTTTCCGAACTGATGGACGGCGAAGAAGCAAATGACAGTATCCGTATATATGATGATGAACAGATTCTGGATTTGCTCAGACGGACGCAGGAATTGGAAAAGCAAAAAAACACATTATATGGAATCATATTGATCGTTATGGGAATTGCGCTGCTGGCTGTTTCGAAAACGATAGGCGGAAGTGATGTGAGAGATTTTATGGCAGGTCTGCTGTTGGGAGTGTCGTGTGGAGAGATGTTAGTGGGAGTATATGTTGTCGGGAAGAGCATCGCCAGAAAATAATATTTAGGAGATTGCTGGGTCAGAAGAGAAGACAAAAACTGTGGAAAGGGAGATATCATGGGGAAATTCATAAAAGGCATGGAGCTTTGCGAACAATTTTTCTTCGATTGTGCCAAACCGTTGTTAGATCAATATTTTCCGGATCTGACATATTCGGCAGGACTTGTGGGATATGGCTCGGACATTCTTGGATTTGATGATGAAACTTCGACGGACCATACAAGCGGCTGTCACAGCAAATAATATCGAAGAAAGAGAAGATAATATCGTGCTTGCACAAAAGATGCTTGCGGATCTGCATAATGAGCTGAAGATAACGGATCCGGTTAATGTTAAAATTGAAAATTATTTTAACAGGGATATAAAAGTTATATTTGCAGATAACACACCACTTGCCGATTATCCTTCTATTGGCACATTGAGCGAAGTGGGAAATTTTGTAAGTTTATCGGACAACCCCCAATATAGAGAACAGGTGAAGTCATTATATGTGTCGCACACTGCGATTTCAAAATGAGAGTCTGGAGTTTTCAAAAGTTAAGATACCACACGATTGACAAAGGAACAGTTTTCGGGGAGAACGACAAAAAAACGAATACGGAGGAATCATATTGCAGAAAGAGATGTTTTTTTATAAGGAAAATGGAGACAGGATTGCGGCGAAGGCATATATACCGGAGGGAAAAGAAGGAAAATATCCTACAGTGATTTATGCTCATGGATTCGGCGATAATTATAGGAACATAGAATTTCATGGTGCAGGGTATATGGAACAGGGAATCGCCTGTATCTTTTTTGATTTTTGCGGTGGTGGGATGGAGTCGTTAAGTGACAGGACCATGCAGGAAATGACGGTATTAACAGAGTTGGATGACCTTGAGACAGTAATTTCAAATGTGGTCCAGCTGGAATTCGTTGATCCAGACCGGCTTTTTTTACTGGGTGCAAGTATGGGCGGTATGGTAGCAGCAATGGCAGCAGCAAGGAGCCCGGAAAAGATAAAAGCGCTTGTCTTATGGTATCCGGCATTTGTTATTCCTGATGATTCAAAAAAACGCTACGAGATGAAAGATGATACTTGTTTTGGTACGCAGCTGTCGCCAGATTATAATAAAGATGCGATGGACATCGACATCTATTCGGAAATCGCAGAATACAAAGGACCGGTGAGAATAATCCATGGTGATCTGGATGAGATTGTTCCGATATCCTATTCTGAAAGAGCTTTAAAAGCATATGATAATGCTGAATTATTGATCATCCATGGAGCAGGTCATGGATTCGATGAAGAGAATGGGCGGTGGGCAAGAGAGCGTTCCATAGAGTTTATCGGCTGAAGCAAAAGAAAATACCTTCTTTTTATAGAAACTTTAGAATTGACCCATTTTGTTTAGGTGAAAATACAGGGAATGTATGATATACTTGCTATATAGTAGTGGTTTGCGCCGTCTTACGGTGCATTTGAATATATATGCAAATATAAAGGAAACAGGTGTGATTGTATGAAGTTAAAGAATAGAATCATTATTTCTTTTTTCGTTGTTATTCTGGTTCCCCTTGTATTGACGAGTATTGCACTTATGGGATTTACCAGTTATCAGCTGCGGTCCATAGAAAAGCAGTACGGAGTTGATGGTATCACCTATGAGAGCTTGTCCAATAATACACTCATGCTTAGCAAAATGACACAAAAGATATTTGAAGGTATTCAAAAGACAGTACAGGAAAATCCCGCCAATATGGAGGATAAGGCATATCTTGACAGCGTCAATAAGGAACTGAAAGCGAAAAATGCTTACCTTCTGGTGAGAAAAGAACAGGAGCTTGCTTACAGCGGAAGTACGGAGGACGTCAGCGTACTTTTTGAAGAACTTCCAGAATATGGAGATTCTATGGCAGGCACCGATAAAGGTATCTATATTGGAGCGGATGTACAGTCTCTGGTGAAACAGGTGGATTTTATTTTCCCTGAACACATGGAGGGAAGTGCATTTATCATTATTCAGGCGGATACGATCATTCCACAGATGCAGCAGCTTTTGGCGGATATGGTATTTGTGATCGTATTGATATTGATCGTTACAGCGCTGGGACTTTGCACTTGGACATATCGAGGCGTGATCACGCCACTGAATCAGTTGAAGGAAGCGACAAAGAATATCAAAGAAGGCAATCTGGATTTTACCGTGGAGAGAAGCGGTGTTGACGAGATCAGTGATCTGTGTGAAGATTTTGAAGATATGAGACAGAGACTGAAGCAGTCAGCAGAAGAAAAAGTGAATTTTGACAAGGAAAATAAAGAATTGATCAGTAATATATCCCATGATCTTAAGACCCCGATCACAGCAGTAAAAGGCTATGTTGAAGGGATCATGGATGGAGTTGCAGATACGCCGGAGAAGATGGATAAGTATATAAGGACTATCTATACGAAGGCAAATGAGATGGACCGGCTGATCAATGAGCTTACATTTTATTCGAAGATTGATACAAACAGGATTCCATATACATTTAACAAAATCAATATCAGTGATTACTTTGAAGATTGTGTGGATGAGCTGAATGTGGAACTGGAATCCAGCGGTGTCTCCCTTACCTATTTTAATTACTTGGAAGACCCGGCGGTTGTGATCGCCGACGCAGAACAGATCAAGAGAGTTATCAATAACATTATCAGCAATTCTCTCAAATATATGAACAAGCCCAAAGGTGCTATCAACATCCGGCTGCGTGATGTGGGAGATTTTATACAGATAGAGATAGAAGATAATGGCAAGGGAATATCACAAAAAGATCTGGCGAATGTATTTGATCGCTTTTATCGTACGGATGCCTCAAGGAATTCATCGAAGGGCGGAAGTGGAATAGGATTGTCTATCGTGAAGAAAATCATGGAAGATCATGGCGGGCAGGTCTGGGCAACAAGTAAGGAAGGCACGGGTACCACGATGTATCTGGCTTTAAGAAAATATCAGGAGGTACCAGCGAATGAGTAGAATATTGATTGTGGAAGATGAAGAATCGATTGCTGATCTGGAGAAGGATTATCTGGAACTCAGCGGATTTGATGTGGAGATCGAGCATCGCGGAGATGTGGGATTGAAAAGAGCATTGACGGAGGATGTGGATCTGGTCATTCTGGATCTGATGCTTCCTGAGATGGATGGATTTGACATTTGCCGTGAGATCCGTGCTCAGAAGAATACACCGGTCATCATGGTTTCGGCGAAGAAAGACGATATTGATAAGATCCGTGGTCTGGGCCTGGGCGCAGATGACTATATGACAAAACCTTTTAGCCCCAGCGAACTGGTTGCCCGTGTGAAGGCCCATTTGGCCCGATATGAGCGTTTGATCGGCACAGGGGTACAGGAAAACGATATCGTGGAGATCCGCGGGATTAAGATCGATAAGACGGCACGCCGCGTATGGATCAATGGTGAAGAAAAGAACTTTACAACGAAAGAATTTGACCTGCTGACCTTCCTGGCTCAGAATCCTAATCGGGTATTTACAAAGGATGAGCTGTTCCGTGAGATATGGGATATGGAATCCGTGGGAGATATCGCAACAGTTACGGTCCATATTAAGAAAATCCGGGAAAAGATAGAATATAATACGGCTAAACCTCAGTATATTGAGACGATATGGGGAGTTGGATACCGCTTTAAAGTATAATACAGGAGTGAGAGTGAATCCTGTAAACGCTATCTGGCCAGGACAGATCAATAGATAAGACATCTGTAGTGTGTATAGACATGTATGCATACTGCAGATGTCTTTTTTATGACAGAAATATAAAAGAAAAATTATTTGTTTCACTGCGACCATTCACACACCCGAATCGTCTAATATATGAAGAACAAATCAGTTGGCCAACGGAAAGGATACAAAAAGTTATGACAAAAGAACAACTGGGAGAACTGATCATTGCATCAGAAGACAGCTTGTATCATATCGCAAAGTCATTGCTTTATGATGACGCAGACTGTGCGGATGCCATACAGGAAGCAATAGTCAAGGCGTTTTCAAAGATTCAGACATTGAAGATAGATGCATATGCGAAAACATGGCTTGTCAGGATATTGATCAATGAGTGTTACGCACTTATGCGGCGAAAACAGGTGATCGTGCCGATGGAAGATGTCTCAAAAGATGAGCCAACACCAGAGAAGGCGGATTATTCGGAATTGTATGAGGCTCTCAGCCATCTTCCAGAGGAGATGCGCCTGACAGTGACCATGTATTACATGGAGGGGTATCAGGTAAAAGAGATCGCATCTATATTGAACACGAGCCAGAGTACCATTAAGAGTCGGCTGGCGAGAGCGAGAGCCCGATTAAAGCAGGATTTGGATAGAATGGAGGCAGCAGGAATATGAAAAATGAAGATATTTTGAAAAATGAAATAAAAAGAGAGTTTCCAAAGATGCCGGAAACAATGAGGAAAATGGTTGAGGAAGAGGTTGGAAGGCAGATCAAGATAGAACGGCCGGAATTTTCTTCAAAAAGTTCAGAAACAGTCATGACCAGAGGAAGAAAATGGTCGATGAAAAAGACAGCTATTGTTGCACTGGCGGCGACGATGGCTCTGGGCACCACGGTATTTGCAGGAACAAAATTATATGAGATTTACAGTGAAAAAGAAGGAAGCTATGGATTAAAGACAGGCATACAGGTGGATGTATCACAGGATTCAACAGAGGGCGGATCTGGCGAGACAAACGGAGAAATATCCGGATCAGATTCTTATGGAAAAGTGCCGGCGGAGATTCCGGTAGTAGATATCAAGATCAATGCTATCCCTGAGGACATGGAAGCTGCCGAGGGAGAGCCGGGGAAACTGCATCGTAAAGACACACCATATCAAGGTGAAATCAGTATGTCCACAGTGGCGATGGACAATGAAGCAACGAAAGATCAACTGGAACTGCTGGATACAAATGTAGTAAAAAGTGAAAACATGACGATCGCAGGGCATGATGCTGTCTACATGGAAAAATATAATTCGGACAACATAGGCATTACCTTCGATAAAAAGTTTTATATTGTCTATCCGGAAGTATGGCATGTATTGGAAGTATTTGTTGGGGAAGATATGACGAAGGAGGAAGCAGTTAAGGTGATCGAGAGCATAGAACTGGTTCCAACTGGAGAGATGACAGACGCAGCAGAAGCATATACATGGAGCGATATGATAGCAGGGCAGAATGGAACAGAAGAAATACCAGGTGAAGCAATAAATGTAGAAGATGATAAATTGACCGCGACTGCAGAAGAAATGAAAAATGTCCATAAAGTAGGAGAGGCATTTTCTGTGAATGGCGATGCTGAGACAGCGGAGGGTGAGCCAATTACTATCTTGGCGAAAGATAATCTTCTGACGGCCAGAGTAAAAGAAGTTCAGGTGGCAGATGATCTTAGCCTACTGGGAGATTCAGAGCATATTGAGGACAGCTGGAAGGATGCAGTAGGAGCGGATGGAAAACTTGTGCCGAATACGATCCAATATATAAAGAGTGGTGACGGTACGAACACACTGGATGAGGTTGTGAAAACAGAGGAAGTGAAGCAGAAACTGGTATACATTACGACAGAATATACCAATACAGGAGACACAGAACTGAAAAATGTAATGTTCTTATGTATGATACCGGGAATCCAGGAAAAGAATGGGGAATTTTCAATCTATGACCGGGCAGTGCAGGGAAGAGAAAATGGAGTAGATTGTGATGCAGTGAGCTGTTCCAGTGTAGGAAAGCTTGGAGAAACTTATTTTTATGATGTACATGGCGGCGAAAGAAATAATAATTATATTCCGTCGATTAAGCCAGGTGAGACAGCAGTTTTCCATATTGCTCAGATAGTAAATGAGGATGAACTTCCATACATGTATCTTAATATGGACCTGACAGGTGCAGCATATGAATTCACAGAAGAATCATTGGCACAGGGATATGTGGATATCAGACAGTAAGCAGCATAGAGATATAGAGTCCTGAGCAAGAAGATCAAAAGAAATATTGACTACTGCCAATAGCGGCAAATATAAAAAGGGAAGCACCCATCAAAAGGTGCTTCCCTTTTAGCAGTGCACCTGGCGGCGCACAAATTGAAAACCGTTAGCATCAATCGGCAACGATGATCTGAACCTGATGCTCAGCAGCATATTCACAAAAATCCTCATCTGGCTGTTTGTCTGTGATGATACCTGTAAGATCATCCACATCACTGTAAGTAAGCAGAGAAACTACTCCGAACTTACTGGAATCTGCAAGCAGATATTTTTCCAGACTCTTCTTGACTGCCATCTCTTTGATACAGGTTTCTTCAGGAGAAGAATTGGTAGCACCATTTTCAAGGGTAACGCCGGTGGCTGCCATAAATGCTTTCTTTACGTTGTAGGTAGATAAAAGCCGTGCAGCATTATTCCCTGTGAGAGACAAGGTTTTTCTGTTCAGAGTTCCGGAAAGAGAAATCAGATTGATATTCTCGTAAGGGATAGCCTGAACGATAACTTCGATATTGTTGGTCAGCAATGTGATTTTTTTGTTTTTCAGATATTCCAGCATATACAAAGTAGTAGTACCGGAATCGATAAAAATACTGTCTCCGTCATTGACAAGAGCAGCAGCTTCTTCGGCTATCCGCCGTTTGCCGTCCTGGCGGCTGATATTTCGCTCTGTGAATGAAACAAGCATTTTTTTTGTCTGCGAGTTGATCATAACACCGCCGTATGTCTTTACAATATCGGGATTCTTTGTGATTTCCTCGATATCCCGCCGAATTGTATTTTTTGATACCTGAAAAACTTCACAGAGCTCATCCAGAGTCACAGTTTTATGGCTGTAAATATATTGTTCGATCTCTGCAATTCTCTGAGAACGCATAGATTACCTCCCTCAATATAATATAGTGATTTCTTTGTATCGATTCTTAAACATATTCCTGATCATTCAACTGGTGGAAAATATGTTCAGTGAATGAACATTTCTATTATATAGAAAATGACAGGATTGTTCAAGCACGAAACCATATCAATGCCAAAAGGGCTATCTGCTCAAACACAGATAGCCCGAGGCTTATTTGTCTCACAGCATCAGATGGTTCCGTCCCATGTAGAAACTGTGGTTGCTTTCTTTTCTTCATCATCAAACCAACGTGTGGTTACCACTCTGCGCTCTGTGTAGAAACGGAAGCCGTCTTTTCCAAGAGTATGCAGATCACCGAAGAATGACTGTTTGTGACCATTGAATGGGAACATTCCGATCGGAACTGGAATACCTACGTTAACACCGATCATACCACCATCTGTGTGGCGTGTGAACTCACGTGCATAGTGACCACTCTGTGTGAAGATTACAGAACCATTTGCAAATGGGTTTGCGTTCATAACAGCAAGTCCTTCTGCGAAATCTTTTACACGTTTTACGCAAAGTACCGGTCCGAAGATCTCTCTGTCGCCGACTGTCATGCCTGGTTTTACGTGATCCAGAACAGTAGGTCCTACATAGAATCCACCTTCTGCACCTTCAACTACTGTATCGCGGCCGTCAAGTACAAGCTCAGCACCCTCTTCGATACCTTTGTTGATCCAGTTGATAACTGATTCTTTATGTTTTGCATTGATGACAGGGCCGAGTTTTGTTGTTTTGTCATAAGCCGGACCGATCTTCATTCCTTTTGCTTTTTCAACGATAGCAGCTACCAGCTTGTCAGCGATGCTTTCCTGAACAACGATAACTGGAAGTGCCATACAACGCTCGCCGGCACATCCGAAGGAAGCATTGATGATACCTGCAGCAGTACGCTCGATAGGAGCATCTTCAAGAACCAGAGCATGGTTCTTAGCTTCGCAAAGAGCCTGTACTCTCTTTCCGTTAGCAGCAGCTGTAGAGTAGATATGTTTTCCAACAGCGGTAGAACCTACGAAGGAGATACCAGCTACATCCGGATGATTCAGGAAGATTTCAGCTTCATGTCTTGAACATGTTACGATATTTACAACGCCGTCCGGAACACCAGCCTCTTTGTAGATCTCAGCAATCTTCATACAAGTCTGTGGTGTAAAGGTAGCAGCTTTTAATACGATAGTATTTCCACATGCGATACAGATAGGTGTCATCCAGCCCATCGGAATCATAGCAGGGAAGTTAAATGGGATGATTCCGGCAAATACACCCAGAGGTCTGCGGTATGCAACGGTATCAAAACCTTTAGAAGCATCCATCAGGCTTTCGCCCATCATCAGGGATGGAGCGGAGATAGCCTGCTCAGTACCCTCGATAGCTTTCAGAACATCACCCTCGGACTCTGCCCAGTTCTTTCCGTTTTCTACTGCAACGGACATGGTCAGTTCATCTTTATGTGCGTATAAAAGTTCGCGAACTTTATAAAGGATTTTAACTCTTTTTGTAACAGGGGTAGCTGACCATGATGGGTAAGCAGCTTTTGCAGCAGCAATAGCCTCTTCTACTTCATCTGGTGTACAACATGGAACCTTGGCGATAACTTCGCCTGTGCTTGGGTTGAATGCGTCAGTGTACTTTTCGGTTTTTGACTCTTTGAAAGTACCGTTGACAAAATAACCTAATTTCTTGATTTCGCTCATAGTTTATAAATCCGTCCTTTCTTGGAAATGAGTAAGTTGTTGTCAAATGTTGATTAGATATTATCACATCTTGGGTAAGTTTGCAATGGTAAATTGAAAAAAATATGAAAAAATTGATAAAAATAACATGGCACTGAATGCATTATATAGAAGAAATACAAAACCTGACCAAAAAAATGAGTATGTTTTGGATGAATCAAAGATTGACAGTTAGGAGGATACATGATTTGAAAAGTCGATATCCACCTCAACTTTTGCAGGAAATGACAGTAGAAAAGAAGAAAGAAATATCATATAATACAGACACTTTGAAATTTTTATGATACAATCATGATGTTGTATTTTATGGGATAATATCCTGTGAAAAGTCAAAGGAAAAGTATCAAATAGATCTGGAAATATCATTGACGTAAATGGGGAGCAGAAAAATGAAACAATTAACAAAAATTCCGGTGAAATATCAGTATACGTTCATTCAGGCGCTTTACTGGATGGCAAACTGTGCTTCATGCGGTTATGCAGCAGTGTATCTGCTGCATCGAGGGTTGTCAAATACGATGATAGGATTTGTTGTAGGTGGTGCGGCATTGCTTTCGATGCTGGTGCAGCCATTGACAGCTCAACTTGCAGAATCGATACCTTTTTTATCGGTAAAGAGGATGATTCAGGTATTGATCGTATTGATGGCGGGGTGTTTTGCAGTACTTACATGGGTGCCGCTGCCGGTGGCAGGAGTATTTGGCGTATTTCTTATGATGAATATGATGAGCATCTGTATGCCGCCGCTGATGAGTGCGATGGGAATGGAATTTATCAACAGAGGATATTATCTTAATTTTGGTCTTTCCCGTGGGATGGGATCCATTTCTTATGCAGTGTGTGCAGCAATCCTCGGATTTTTATTGAACAGATTCAATCCGGGAATTCTTGGTTATATTTTCATTGGATTGGAAATATTGCTTTTCTGTGCCGTAGCTATAATGGAAGATCTTGGAAAAGAAGAGGTAACAGTAAAGAATCAAATCGTTCAGGATACCGAAGAAAGTATGTTCAAGATTGTAATGAAAAATCCTGTGTTTTTAAGTTTGATGATAGGATTTTGCCTGACGAATATGAGTAGTATGGCGGTTTGCACCTATATGGTCAATATAGTCAAAGACTTGGGCGGAACGGATGCAACTCTTGGAATAGCCAACTTTATATCGGCAGCAAGTGAGATGCCGGTCATGCTTCTTTTTGGATACTTTATGAAGAGAAGTAACTGCATTAAGCTTCTGAAAGTGAGCGCATTGTTTTTTGTTTTGAGGATGTTTGTTCTTTGGGGAGCAGGAAGCTTGCCTGTGGCATGTGTAGGAATAGCTATGCAGGGACTTTCTTTTGGATTATTTACACCGGCTGCAGTTTATTACGTAAACAGCACCCTGACACCGGAGAAGAGAGTAAAAGGGCAGGCGGTGTTCAGTATGATCACTTCTGGAGCGGCAACTTGCGGAGGAAATATTCTGGCAGGATGGCTGCAGGACGCATTTGGACTGAAGACGATGCAGCTGATCTGTATGGGGATGGCCTTTGTAGGATTTTTGATCATTGTAAGACTTCCAAGCAGTGGGGATGAGAATGTGAGCCTCAGATATAGGATTGGGAGATGGCTGCATCATAGGAGTGTGGGTGGCCGGGCTTAAGTAAATACATAGATTTTCGAGTTGGGAAAAGGATTGTTGCACGGAGTATGTCTGGTGCGACGATCCTTTTGAATTTTTATGGACTATTTACAATATTTATAATATGTTCAGAAAAATTATATTTACAACAGGATTTGTTGTAGTATAATAATGGATCACGTTGAGGCGTGCGCAGATTCTCAGCTGAGTATTTTGGAACAAGTATAACTCACATGAGCGTGCTGGAATAAGAACAGCATGTTTAAGATGAGCGACGGATTTGGAATCATATCTGGGGAAGTGGAGTATCATCATGCTCCATATCTAATCACTTATCAGGCACAAAGTATACAAGTCTTGTATCAGTCGTGCACAAAGTCCCTGTATGAAAGAAACTTAATAACGAAATAGCATTGGATATTGCTATTAGAAGTGAATACTGTGTATAATTAGGAGGAATGCAGATGGTTAAAACACATATCAGCAGGGTCGTTGAGATGGCTGATGCATGTGTGCAGTATGATGCGTATGCGAAACAATTACTGAGTAACAAAGTGATTTTGGCATGGATTTTGAAGAGCTCGGTGGAAGAATGATATCGGCACAGGCAGGTTCAATTGAAGAATTTGCTAAGAAATGCAAATTATAGATTAAGATAAAAACAATAACTGAGAAAAAACGGGAAATACAAGAAGGTGGGATGAACGATGATGAAGGTGATCATAGCAGATGATGAGCCGAAGGTAAATCTGCTGCTGCAAAAAATAGTGGATTGGGAAAGCTTGGGTTTTCAGATCGTGGGGACGGCGAATGATGGAATCAGTGCGTTGGAATTGATCCGGGAAGAGCAGCCGGACTTGGTGCTGACGGATATCCGGATGCCTGGATGTGATGGCATGGAGCTGATCCGTCAGGCGAAGGAGATAAATCCCAATGTGGATTTTGTGGTGGTCAGTGGTTATCGTCAGTTTGAGTATGCCCGGACGGCGCTTAGATATGGAGTAGAAGATTATCTGCTGAAACCGGTAAAAGCGGAAGAGCTGACAAAGATCCTTCAGACGATCCGGGAAAAAAAGGATGAGAAGCTGCAGATGGAGCAGTGGAAAGAAAATGTCAGCCAGAAGATCGAAAAGGATGATAAGCGGAATCGTGAGCTGCTTTTGATCCGCCTGAAGGAGTGTGCTGCAAAAGGAATCTCTTTCTTGAATTTGGAAGAGACAAATTCGGAATATGCATGTAACTTTAAGCCGGCGGTATACCAGGTTATCCTGATCAAGCCGGATCTGCCTTCCGGGCAGGAGAATCTGGATACTTACCGGATCATGATGAAACGATCCCATGAGACGGTGGAGAAATGTTCCAGAGAAGTATTTTCAGAATCAGCCACGGCGCTGATGAATGAAGGGATTTTTCTTATTATACAGATGGAAGATTATGACAGCGTGAAGGTGAAAAAACATCTCACCCGCATCCGAAAAGAAATTGAAAATCAAAGAGATCTTTTCTGGGGGATTTCTGTGACTACGGCGATGGGAAGCAGTGTGGGATCTATGGAAGAATCGTCAAAGTCCATGTGGGAAGCAATGTGGCTTGGGATGGAGAGGATATTCCACGGCAAGGGTGCCTGGCTGGAAGCAGAGAATCAAAAGCCGGCTATCAGGGCAGAGGAGTATCGCTTGTCGCCGGCCTGGAGAAAACGTCTGCAGGAATTGGGAGAATATCTGGATTCAGATAAACTGGCAGGTGAACTGGAAAAACTGAAGGCAGAGCTTCGACAGAATGTGGAATTAAATGGAAAAATGGTTGGCGAATGTGCTAATGAGATCATAGAAGCCTGTATCCAGGGAGTCAGACAAAATGAAAAGGTGGATATGGATGAGATCAAAGCAGAGTTTTTGCTCCGTTATCACATGTGTACTTCATTGAAAGAAGTCTTTGAGTTATTGGAAAATGGTATCGGCGGGATCTTCCAAAAATATGCCCAGCAAAAAGAGAAGCAGGAGATGCGGCCGATACTGGAAGCTAAAAAATATATTCAGGAACATTATCAGGATCCTCTGAAATTGGAGGAGGTAAGCCGGGTGATCGGGTTCAATGCAACCTATTTCTCGACAGTATTTAAGAAGGAAACTGGAAAGAACTTTCTGGATTACCTTACACAGGTCAGAATGAATAAAGCAAAGCAGCTGTTATGCAGCGGAGATAAATCAGTCAATGATGTAGCCGAGGAAGTAGGCTATCAGGATCTGAAGTATTTTTCCAAGCTGTTCAAGAAGGCTACAGGAATCAGCCCTTCTGAATATAAGAAACTGTACCAATAAGGAGGCTGCGATGTCGATAAGTTCCAGAATACGTTTTTATAAGAAGATAAAACAATTTTCAAAGGAAAGGAATGTGGAAAAGATACTGCAGGATGACTGGAGCGGTTATCCGGAATTTCAACTTTTTTGTCAGGATCTTAATCTGATCCTGGAGGGACTTCCGGAAGAACAGCTGCAGCAAAAGCAGGCAGAATATCTGGCACTGCAAAATCAGATCAATCCACATTTTTTGTATAACACACTGGAAGCGATCCGGGCGGATGCTTTGGTGGCGGGGTGCGGCAATATAGCAGATACCACGGAGGCACTTGCCACATTCTTCCGATATACGATCACGGATGTCCAGCATTTTGTGACGCTTTCTGATGAACTCGATAATGTAGACAATTATTTTATCATACAAAAGTTCCGGTTTGGTGATAAGCTGGAGATGAATCAGGAACTGGAAAATGAAGAACTTATGAGTGCAAGAATGCCAAAACTGCTCCTGCAGCCCCTGGTGGAAAATGCCATATCCCATGGATTGGAATGTAAGGTGGGAGAGGGGACTGTCACGATCGCAGTGGAAAATAGTGAGAAAACGTTGTTTATCAGTGTGAAGGATGATGGTGTTGGCATGGACGAAGAAAAAGTGGAAAAGCTGAATCATATATTTTCTTCTCAGGATAAGACAAGAAAGCATTATGGAGAATTGAAAAAAGAAAAAGGTGGTATTGCCCTTCCAAATGTAAACAGCAGGATAAAACTTCTCTTTGGTGAGGATTATGGTCTGCACATCTACAGCGTGGAGGGTGTGGGTACAGAGATCAGGATGACCCTTCCGCTGATCATGGAGATAGAATAGCATATGAAAGAAGAATTGATCCGGATAGAAAATGGAAATACAGAGCGGAGCAGTCATCATCTGGGTATCGATATGGAAATCTCCAGAGGCGAGTGTATCGGTATCTTTTCGGACAGCCGTATAAATAATAATCTGTTGCTCAGTTTTTTTCGGGGAGAACTTCCGCTGTCAGAGGGAAAAGGATATGTGGAAGGGGAACGGACCGAACTGGCACTGATGCCGGGGAAGATAGCAGACCGAACGATGGTCCTTGAAAAACACCGGGGATTTTCACCGGAGCTGTCGGCATGGGATTATCTGGTGGCTCTTCGAAAAGGCATGAAGAGGAGAGATAAAAAAGAACAGCTCAAAAGTTTTCATTCGCCAAGGGCGGTGGAGATGCGCAGAGATCTGGAGATTGATTTTCAATGGAAAGACAGTTTGACTTCTCTTTCGCCTCTGTCTTTTTGCAAACTTTTTCTATTCAAAACATGGTTTTACAAATATGATATCCTTGTTCTGGGGCATATCACAGAGATGCTCAGGGAAGACGACCTTGCAAAACTGATGGAATATATAGGACACCTTTTGCAGCGGGGGATGGCTCTTTTGGTATTGGATCAGGAAAGTGAATTCATGTTTTCCTGTTGTACACGCATCGATATCATGAAAAACAGCATCACATGTTACCGCCTTTTTCCGGAGCAGTATGAGGAGAGTGTCATCGCATCGATCCTGCAGGGAGATGAAGAGAAGGTTAGAGCATTTGGTGTAAAAATACCTGTGAATGAGAGTTGGGAAGAAAAGAATTCCCAGACAGTGCTGGAATTTGAAAATGTGAAAATTGGAGAGAATGGTGAAGTTTCCTTTCAAATAGAAAGAGGCGAAATCGGATTACTTCTGGATAAAAACTACAGTACTGCCAATGAGATACAGAATTTGTTCCTAAATAATGCGAGGTGGGCATCTGGTACTATAAAAGTAAACGGAAAACAGTGTGCTCCCGGAAAATTATCGGAACTGGTAGGAAAAGAAGTTGGCATACAGATGGAAGCTCCGGACAAGAGAGACAAAACACTGTTTTATAATCTGACCGGACAGGAAAATCTTAGTTGCATGCTGATCCCCAAAACAGGAAGTATGCTGGTAAGGAAAAAAATGGAGAAAAGTATCCTCCGGGAAGCCAGCAGCTGGTTTGAAGAGGCGGATCTGAAAAAGAAGGTGAGTGAATGGACCCCTCAGGAACGATTAAGACTTTCATATTATAAGTGGTTTCTGGTAAATCCGCGGGTTCTGATCTGTTTTTTTCCATTTGCAGGCACAGATTTCTGGATGCATCACATTATCATGGAAATGTTGACGGTTTGCGCAGATAAAGGAATGGGTATTCTGATCGTTTCCACGGATATAGAGAGTGTATGTGAGAAGGTAAATGATATGAAGTTTATAAATAAACTGAGAAGATTGGACTAAAAGTATAAATATTAACTAAAAAAAGTGGAGAACATCCAAAGATTGTCCCCCTTGATATGAAAAATGTCGGTTGGAAAGTGCTGATAAGTTCCGTATAATATGCTCAAGAGTTAACCAAGAGTAAATCAAAACGGCGCGCACCAAACGAGATGCTCATGTCAAGGGGATTTCTTATATTCAAAAAATGATCAACTTTCCGCTGCAGACAGGAAGAAACCGGTCATGAAGAAGGAGAAATCGCCCGCCAATATAGAGGAATGGAAGGAGGAAGCGTATGGAAGGGTACGTTCTTGAAATGAAGAACATCTACAAATCGTTTCCGGGTGTAAAGGTTCTGGAGGATGTGAATCTTCAGATAAAACCGGGAGAAGTACATGCGCTGATGGGAGAAAACGGAGCTGGAAAATCCACTCTGATGAAGATCCTGATGGGAATCTACAAAGCAGATCAGGGCACAATTATTCTCCAGGGAAAAGAAACAACGATGCATGGACCTAAAGATGCCATGAACAAAGGTATCTCCATGATACATCAGGAATTAAATACACTGCTTGATATGGAAGTCGCAGAAAATGTATTTGTAGGAAGGGAACTTCTGAAAAAAGGATTTTCAAAAATGAAAATCGTGGATATCGATAAGATGAGAGAAGAAACAGCAAGATATTTCCACGAGATGAAGATTGATATTAATCCCAGAGCTAAGATGAGGACATTGAGCGTGGCAGAGATGCAGCTGGTTGAGATTGTAAAAGCGATCTCCCTGAACTCAAAGATCATCGTTATGGATGAGCCGACATCGGCAATCACAGAAAAAGAGGCACTGGTTTTATTTGAACAGATTGACCGCCTGAAAAAGCAGGGTGTGGCGATCATCTACATATCCCATAAGATGGATGAGATTTTCCGTATCTCAGACACGATCACAGTACTGAGGGATGGACAATGGATAGGAACGACTCCGGCAAACCAGCTGGATGACAACTCCCTGATCAAGATGATGGTAGGCCGTGAGCTTACAGATATTTATCCAAAAGAGCCGACCGAGATCGGTGATGTAATATTGAAAGTTGATGATCTTTCAAGAGGAAAGAAAGTGAAAAATGTAAGCTTTTCTCTGAAAAAAGGTGAAGTTCTTGGTATCGCAGGTCTGGTGGGAGCCGGAAGAAGTGAACTGGTGGAAACTATCTTCGGCCTGTATCATAAGACTGGTGGTTCGGTGGAACTGAATGGCAAAAAGGTAAATATCAAGAGTCCGCAGGATGCAATTAAGAATAAGATCGCACTGATCACTGAAGACAGAAAACAGACAGGATTAAACCTGATCGGAAGTGTTAAGGAAAATATTTCTACTGTTTCCATAAAGAAACTTTCCAATCATGGTCTTATCAATAAGAAACAAGAAGGTGAAGTGGCAGATAAGTACATTCAGGAGCTCAAGATCAAAACTCCTAGTGGAAATGCTATCGTAGGAAACCTCAGCGGTGGAAATCAGCAGAAGGTTGTTCTTGCAAAATGGCTGCTGGACGAGCCGGATATCGTTATCTTCGATGAACCTACAAGGGGAATCGATATAGGAGCAAAACGAGACATTTACCTGCTGATCAATGAGCTGGCAAAAAGTGGAAAAGCCATTATCGTAATCTCGTCAGAGATGGCAGAGGTTATGGGAATCAGCGACAGGATCATCGTTATGTGTGAGGGCGAACTGAAAGGTGAAATCCAGAGAGAGAATTTCTCACAGGAATTGATCATGAGTTATGCTTCTAATATAGAAGGGAGAGCAGTATGAAAACGAAAGCAAAAGGTAAAATAGAAATAAAAGAATTTGGTATATTTATTGCATTTTTCGCACTGGTCATCATCCTGATGATCATATCACCGGATGCATTTGCCCAGCCGCGAAACCTGATCAATATTTTAAAACAGGCTTCCATCAATGGAATCCTTGCCTGTGGTATGATGTTTGTCATCATAGCAGGAGGAATCGATCTGTCAGCCGGTTCTACCATCGCACTGGCAGGTGTAGTAGCAGCATTTTGTGCACAGAATCCGGATGGAAATATCTTCCTTCCACTTATTGCAGCAGTTGTAGCAGGTGCAGCAGTTGGTGCGATCAATGGTATCGGTGTATCTTATCTGAACCTTCCGCCATTTATCATCACATTGGCTACGATGACAGGTATCAGAGGACTTGCACTTATCTTGAGCGGCGGTTCACCAATTTACGGTTTGAACAAACCATTTGAGCATGTGACAAGCTTCTTCCTTTTTGGAAAGATCCCGCTTCTGGCAGTATATTTTATCCTGATCGTATTGATCAGTGGATTTATCCTGACAAAGACCGTATTTGGACGTCGTGTATATGCGATCGGCGGCAGTGAGACAACAGCAAGAGTTTCAGGTATCAATGTAAAACGTTACAAACTTCTGGTATATACCATCTGTGGTATCATGTCAGGAATCGCAGGTTTCCTGGTAGCTTCCCGTACAGTACAGGGATCTCCGACAGCAGGTGAAGGTTATGAGATGGATGCCATCGCAGCCGTAGTTATCGGTGGAATCAGTATGTCAGGCGGAGCTGGAAAATGGTACGGAACGATCATCGGTGCGCTTCTTCTGGCCGTAATCGGAAATGGTCTTGATATCCTGGGTGTATCTTCCAACTATCAGAAGATCATCAAAGGTGTGATCATCGCAGTTGCCGTATACCTTGATCTTAGAGGAAAATCAAAACAGGAATAAGATTCTAATGAATTAATAACTGTAAAATCATAAGGCAGTTATAATTGATAAATTAAAAACTAAGGAATGAATTGGAGGAAAAGGAATGTTTAAAAAATTATTAGCAATGGGATTGGCATTAACAATGAGTATGGCTATGCTGACAGGTTGTTCCATGGTGTCTGACGGAAGCTCTTCCACAGACAGCGACGCAGCAGCTGAAAGCACAGAAGACGCAGCAGCAGATGATGCAGCAGCAGAAGACACAGCAGATGCGGGAGAGGAAGCAGCAGATGCAGATCATTCAGATGAGAAGATCGCACTTTTCATGACACATATGTCAAATGAATTTACGGTAACTCTTTCATCAGCAGTTGAAGCAGAAGTAAAAGCAAGAGGATATGATTACAGTGTATATGATGCAGGACAGGACGCAGCTACACAGGCTGACCAGATCGAGCAGGCTATCACACTTGGTGTTAATGGTATCATCATCGAGCCAGTATCTGTAGATGGTATCGTACCTTCTGTAAAAGCAGCAAAAGCAGCAGGCGTAAACGTAGTTATCGTTAACCAGAGAATCAGTGAGCCGGAAGCAGCAGACTGCTATGTAGGCGCAGATGCAGCTACAACAGGTGCAAAACTGATGGAACAGGTAATGACTGATATTGGAAACAAAGGAAATGTTGCTCTTCTTTTAGGACCTATGGGTTCTGACGGACAGGTTGGACGTTCTGAAGGATTTGATCAGGTACTCGCTGAGAATCCAGATGTAGAAGTAGTATTCCAGGATACAGCAGAATGGCAGACAGAGCCAGCTCTGACAATCGTAGAGAACTGGTTGAATGCAGGAAAAGATATCACAGCAATCGTAGCTCAGAATGATGGTATGGCAGTTGGTGCAGCAAAAGCAGTAGCAGATGCTCAGAAAACCGGCGAGATCAAAGTATATGGTGTAGATGCTACTTCTGAAGGACTTCAGGGAGTTCTGGACGGAAACCTTCAGGGAACGATTTCACAGGGTACAGAAGATCAGGGTAAACTTTCCGCTGATGCTTGTGCAGACCTTCTGGAAGGAAAAGAAGTTCAGGCTGAAACAATCGTAGAAAATATCTACTATACAGCAGACAATGCACAGGAAGCTTTGGATGCACTTGGCAAATAAATAAAAAATGCATAAATGATGCATATGGAAAATGCACCTGAGAAATCGAGATGATCGTATGGAACGGGTGCATTTTCAAAATAAGGAGTTGGATATCATGAAGATAGCATTTGATGTAGATGTACTTGCAAAACAAATGGATATAAACAGGATGGTCCATCAGGTGGCAGACTGGGGATATAAATATATTGAGCAGTCACCACATCCAAGGATCAACCCCTTCTATAAACATCCACTGTTCTCAAAGGAATGTGAGCAGGAGTATCGCCAGGCACTGAAAGAGACGGGCGTTGAAATATCCTCTTTCATCTGTGTATACCGCTGGTCAGGACCTACAGAGGAACAGAGAAAGATGGCCGTAGAAAACTGGAAAAAAATGATAGAGATAGCAGTTAATCTGGGTGTTCCGGTAATCAACACAGAGCTTTCCGGAGACCCGAACCAGCAGGAAATCTGCAACGGCATGTGGTTCCGTTCGATGGAAGAACTTCTTCCTCTTATTGAAAAAGAAGGACTTAGAGTCGAGATACAGTCCCACCCATATGATTTTTGTGAGCTGAACAATGAGACCTGTGATATGGTCAAATCTTTCCGCTCCAGAAATCTTGGATATGTTTATTCTTCACCTCATGGGTTCTTCTATGATGAGGGAAAAGGTGATGTACGTTCCATGTTAAAATATGCGGGCGATGAGCTGACACATGTACTCTTTGCAGATACCTTCAATCAGACGATGGACTGCAGATATATAGCAAACCCGCCATTCCTTAACAATCGTGGACGCAGTGATGTGACGATCCATCAGCATCTGGCCATGGGCGAAGGAGATGTGGACTTTGCAGGAATCTTCGAAACCCTCCGCGAGATGGACTTTGCCAACAGACAGCTGAAGGCAGATGCTCCAAAAGTGGGCGGCGATAATATCGCATGCGTGTCCATGTTTGGATTCCCGGAGAAGATGGCCGTACAGGCACCGGAAGCCCGGGAAAGAATAGAAAAAGAATTATTATAAGATATACTCCTAAAAAATTTGTTGTTTTCGATTAATGAGAGAGGCTGATGCGCTTGGTTGGGCGCGGAGGTCTCTTTCTTATTGTGCTTGACTTTTAAAGATTGTAAGCATAAGATTTTAAATGATCAATGAAGCTTAAAACCATTGAAATATTCAGAAACAGAGCGAGTGAAAAGGAATAAGAAGATGAGAATGATATTTCTTTTGTCGGTGATAGCAGCAGGTATTATCTTTTTAAAAATAGGAAAGAAAAAAAGGTCGAAGTGTGTCGCGGCAGGCGGGATGGCTCTGATATTGTGTGCTGTGATCGCTCTGATCGGATGGGGTATATATTCTGTTGCTCAGGATAAATGGACAAAAGGCAAAGATGGAATGACCGCAGATGCTGGTGCTTTGGAAAAAAGCGATATGGCAGACGAAGAAAAAAATAATGAAAAAGAAAATAGTGATGGCAATGGCTGTGAAAATGGAGATACTGGATCAGAACAATATGAAAAAGGATATGATCTGCCGATTAGCGATGGAGAGAAAGAACGATCAGAAAAAGAATGTAGGAAAATGATGAGCCGGATCCAGAACCTATATAAAAATTGTGATAAGGGCGATGCAAGCAATGTGATCATTTCTGATGAATCTGCGTTAGCGATGTGGGAAGTTCTGGTAGAATCTGGCGAAGCTGTTACCTACTATGATAAAACGGATATGTGTAATCATGAAAAGCTAGAGGAGTTTTTGGTACGGTCAGAAGCTGGTGAGAAGGGAAGTGTTGTATCATACGAACTTCATGCAGATGCGGGGATCAGAAGAAATGAATTTATTTTTGATGGGACAGATATGTATCTTTTATCTACGAACTGTGTGTGGAATGCAGCGAACGAACCGGCAATTTCCGGAACTTCCTATACAAGGATAAAAAGCTGGGAGTACACACAGAAAGGATGGTTCATCTATGAATTATGTGTTCCAGAACCGCCCGAAGTGACAGAAGTTGTAAATGGAATCTGCATGGTGCGCGTAAAACCGATCGATGTCCAATATCGTCAGTTTGCTCAAAGATATCTTGATCCAGTGGGGTATCAGGGGAATAATTTGTTTTCTTCGGACTGGGACGTGGAACATATGGAGGAGCTGGATTATAATGGTTTATATGAATATCTTTATATGATCAAACATCAGGAGAGATTCAAATCGGAGAATTATCCGAATGGCATATCTGAAGCAGAGTTTGAAGCGTTGATGGAAGAATATCTTCCGATAACGGTCGAACAGGTTCGGGAATACGCAGCATTTGATGAAACAAATCAGACCTATGTATGGGGAAGACTGGGATGCCTGAACTATGCTCCCAGTGCATTTGACACATCGGTTCCAGAGGTTACACAGATAAAAGAAAATAATGATGGTACGCTCACCGTTTCCGTTGATGCGGTGTGTGCAATGACCGGCAATGATGCTATTATGAGCCATGTACTGACAGTGGAAATAGATGAAGATGAAAGTATAAAATATATAAGTAATCAGGTTATGGATGAGGGGAAGAGCAATATTCCCAGTTATCATTACAGAGTGGATGAACGGTAACTGGAAAGTTACAGAAAAAGATTGATCACAGGGGAGATTAAAATGAATGATAAAAGCAAATTGCGGCTAAAATACTGGGCGCTGCTCTTGAACCCGGTATTTGTTATGCTATATATGATCGGATGGAGATATCTGTATCTGCTGTGTCAGTTTGGCGGCACGAGAAGGCGCCTTCCGGTAATTGGTATCTGCGGTGTGGTTGGGCTTGCATGGCTGATCACTTGGACGGTTTTGTATTTTGTAAAAAAACACAAGGATACATTGCGCATACCTGCAGGAAAAAAGATATATGTGATTTTATTATGCATAGAGTTGGCAGCTATTTTGGCATCAACAGCGTATTATGGAAGTAAACTCATAGACAGTGCCCAAAATTATAATGGTGCATTATCGTGGAAAATAGATGAGATAAAGCGGAGCAGGGAAATTACACTTACCCATGGCAATATTTACAAGGATGGGGTGAAGGGGATATTTGATGATCTGAAAGAAGAGGTGGAACTGCCATCTGAACTGTATCTTGCAAATGAATTCTCTCTGGATTTTGATGCGGATGGAACGATTACAGAAATCTATAGTTTCTTTTATGGAAAAACAGAAGACGGGGAGGAGAGCACCTATCTGCTGGATTATAATAAAAGCAAAAGTGATAAGATGACAGTATGGCTGGATGGATATGCAGATGCAGAATATAAGGATGAGGATAAACTGGCTCCGATGTTTGAGCTTCTTGATATGGTAAATATCCAGGGGCAGGTGCAGCTGTGGCAGGAAACATATGGGGGTGGTCATTTCGGTATATTGTATGAAGGATACCGTTCTTTCGACAGTGCGGAAGGAATCATCGCAGTGAATGATGACGGAAGTATATTGCCATATAATATTGCGGCAGGCAGTAGTGAAACTTACGGGCAAGGGGATATGGATGAAGTAGAACAAGCTCCGGCAGGATATGAAGTATCGCTGTATGTGCCAGGGGACGAAAGCATTACTCCGGTGCGTTATCTGAATATGTGGGAGAAAATCGAGATTGCAGACGCAGGTGATGAAGGGATAGGAGCGGCAGCAGAGGAAAATGGAGAACAGAATGGAGAACAAAATGATAATCCCTACGAACCAGGCATAAGCACCACTGACCCGGCAGACGGGACAGTGTACTATTTTCTTGATGAAAATCAGGGGTGGCGGCTTGTGGTAACGGATGCAGCAGCCGGGAGCAGATTTTATGTCCTGGAATCGACCGGGGACGGCGGGGTGACATGGAGTGACCGGAATGGGGATCCATTTTCAGGCGATATAGGAACGGCGGAAGGAATCACATTTTTTGATGAAAACTTTGGATTTATAGGTATGGGAACAGCTACGGCAGAATACTCGGACTTGTATGTGACCTATGATGGCGGGATTACTTTTTCCATCGTGGAACTTCCGATGGAAGGGATAACAGATATGGAGAATGTAGAAGAGTATGATTATGCAGACCTGCCATACATGGAGGGATCCGTTGTGTACATAGTATTAAAAACTGAAAGTGCAGGACAGGACAAATTATTGTTTGAGTCGGAAGACAAGGGAGCAAATTGGAGCTATGCAGGATATGAAGGTCCTGAGGGGATAGAGGATAAGTGAGGGCAATAGTAATATACAAATCCAGAACTGGATTTACTAAAAAGTATGCCGAGTGGATCGGCGAAGAGCTTAAGTGTGAAATTGCTGTCTACAGTGATATGAACCGGCTTACGTTGTCTGACTTTGATCTTGTCATATATGGCAGCAGAGTGCATGCAGGTAAAATTGACAGCTTGACAAAAATAAAAGGGATTTTAGGAAATGAAAAGTGCGAATTGATTGTTTTTGCCACAGGGGCAACACCAGCTGCGGCAACCGAAGAAATAGAAAAAACAAAAAAGAGTAATTTTCACGATGACACAATTCCGTTCTTTTATATGCAGTCAGGTCTAAGCTATGAGAAAATGGCACACCTTTTTTATGTGAATATATAAGAGGACACCATGAATATCAGATTGCCGATATAAAAGTGGTCCAGAAAGGTATTGGTGTCCTGTTGGATATATGCATTTTCTGATACCAGAGGGGTGCAGCCAAAACCCCGGCCGACTGGTATCGAAAACTTTCATTGGAAAATCACTGCCTGCTGACAGGAGGAGGGAAAGGAGATGCAAGCTGGGGGATGGAAGAAGAAAGTTTATAAACGAGGCACATAGCAAGAAAAAACATGTGAGTGCCTCACGACATCAATTATTTCATTGCATAGAGTAGGATTTTGGTGGGATTTGTTGTAGATGGGGCATCTGCATATTTTCACATTTTCTCTGCCACGTATTTTTTAGATTACGAGGCGGTGTATGTGATTATTTTGTATATGCCTCATTGCCCCCGTTTGGCATACTTTGTTTGCTTAAA
>SAAH01000341.1 GCA_009929525.1 Clostridia bacterium
CTTAGATATTCGCTGACGATAGACCACAGATTTTTCGACCATTTTAGGCGGCCTGTAAGGGTATCTCCGATACAGCATTACATGTCCGGCGGGATAAAGATAGATACTGAGTGCAGGACAGGCATCTCCGGCCTTTATGCGTGCGGGGAGTCCACCGGAGGAGTTGACGGGGCAAACAGGATAGGCGGGAACGCATTTTCAAACATAGTGACTTTTGGGATCATAGCCGGTAGGCACGCGGCAGGGGACGACGTCTGGGAGACAAAATTCCACCACGAGCCGGAATGCTGCCCGCCGGTTGCAAATTCTGAAAAAGGCACAGCGCCGTCAATTCTGCGGTCAGAATTGCAGAAAACTGCCTGGGATCTTCTTGGACCGGTGAGAAGTGAAAAAAGCATCATCCACGCGCAGCATAAGATCCATGACATTTCAGAGATGAAACTCATGATAAACAGCCCGACAGAGATGCTTCTTGCACTGGAGATGAAGGGGTTGACGGATACAGCGGCTGCTGTCGCCGATGCAGCGCTCATGAGGAAGGACTCGCTTGGTACGCATTTCAGGGAAAATGATTGATTACAGTTCAGTAATGATCCAACGAATATAACAGCGCAAATTTTTGTCATGCAAAACTGTATCAATCTTTTTTACCCGTGTGATATCATAAAATCAAACTTGTCTTGAATATTCGAAGATCATCAGAATGATTAAAATGCGATAAAAAGGTTATAATTATAATAATTCTTGTCTTTAACAATTTGTAGAAAACAAGCTCTTTATTATGAAATTGCAACAGATAAGAACAGAACCTCGCGTTTTAACAAACTTACAGAGCGTTTTATCTTTCTGATAAAAGGCTCGTTTTTGATATCTATCGACAACTTCTTTCAGGGGAGGTAATCCTCTTGGCAACAATAGGGGAACGCAGCAGTAAAAATATCACAACCGCAGCGGTAATTGCTGCCCTTGTCTTTATATTTTCAGCCGTGATATTTATGAATATGACATACAGCAATGCCAGGAAAGAGGTCTTTGCTTCGATGCA
>SAAH01000342.1 GCA_009929525.1 Clostridia bacterium
ACTGCTATCCATGGCAGAAGGCTCAAATGTCTCATCCGGTATCTCACCTATCGCATTCTGCTCTTCGTTGGCAGCATAAGAAAAGATGGTCGCAATTTTCAGAGGCTTTTCGCTCCCTTTCTGCAGGTTGTTCAATTCCTCATAATAGCATTTTGCAGCATCTACACTATTTACCGCAAACATGGCATTAAAACCCTTGCTGCTTCCCTGATTCCTGTGGGTCTTTATCCGAAAATTCTGTAAAATGTATTGAGATATCTCCTTTATACGGGCAGGATGGAGCAATGCAGCCTGGTTTTCAGCAGCACTCAGTTTCTTCTCATCCAACTCCGTTTCTATATCTTTAAAACGAGGACGGACATCATTGTAATCGACTTTGAACTTCAGGACCTTCTCATCTCTGATAGCATCAGTGATAACATATGAGTGCAACTCTCTTCCAAAAACACTTGCTGTGGTCTCTACACCCAAAGCATTCTCTGGGAAGATAGGCGTTCCTGTAAAACCAAACTGGTAGTACTTCTTGAACTTCTTTTTCAGGTTCTTCTGAGCCTCGCCAAATTGCGAACGGTGGCATTCGTCAAATATAAAGACCACCTGCTTATGATAAATCGCCAAATCACCCTCACTCTTCATGAGGTTATTCAGTTTCTGAATAGTGGTTACAATAATCTTATTATCATCCTTCTCAATATTGTGCTTCAAACCGGCTGTACTCTCCGAACCATTCACACTATCGGGAGAAAAACGCTGATACTCCTTCATGGTCTGAAAGTCCAGATCCTTACGGTCCACTACAAAAAACACCTTATCGATGAAATCAAGTTGAGTAGCCAGCCGAGCAGCCTTAAAACTGGTCAGAGTCTTACCAGAGCCTGTGGTGTGCCAGATATAACCGCCACCTTCAGTAGTTGACCATTTCTTCGACAAATACGAACTTTCAATTTTCCATAACATGCGCTCTGTCGCTGCAATCTGATAGGGCCTCATGATAAGCAGAGTATCGCTTGTATCAAAAACCGAATAAGTAAGCAGCACATTG
>SAAH01000059.1 GCA_009929525.1 Clostridia bacterium
TCGTTCGGGAGAGCGAAAGCGAAACCGGACTTCCAAAGACACAGACGAAAGCAGGAGATAACGTTGACAGACAGGTGAGACGCAAGTCGAGCCGGGACTGGTCATCGCTAAGAATGTGGTTGATCGCGAACAACAAAAAAGGATGTATCGTATATGCAGTTTTGAAGGTATATGGAAACAGCATACCTCAAAAAGGATGTTCCTCCATAGCTCAGTCGGTAGAGCACGCGGCTGTTAACCGCGGTGTCGTTGGTTCGAGTCCAACTGGGGGAGCTTTTTTAGAAGATAAGGCTCCGTGGTCAAGCGGTTAAGACATCGCCCTTTCACGGCGGTAACACGGGTTCGATTCCCGTCGGAGTCACTAAAAGAAAATTCTTGTGTATCTTATACAGGAATTATTCTTATATAAAGTATGGCGCAGTAGCCAAGTGGTAAGGCAATGGTCTGCAACACCAGTATCCACCGGTTCAAATCCGGTCTGCGCCTCTCGAAAAAACGTTGAAGTATCAACGTTTTTTTTGCGTTATAGAAAAATACGTTTTATGATACAAAAATACTCCGCAAGAATCGCAATACGGTTGAAAGATAGGAGAAAGATTAACTGAAATTTTATATATTTTAGTTATAAATAACTTGATGCTCTGCATTCGCATAGTTTGAGGATATATTTCGAAAATTAGACAAATGAATTGAAATAAAGCATAAATAATCTTAAAAGAATATAATAGATTGATAATTTGATAGGGAGTATGCTATATTATTTATAGAAGCTATATAACTGGCGGAAGTGGAATAACCACAGGGAGTATAGCAAAGAATATGCCGACCGTCTGGGCGATAAACCTGGATAGTTCGGCTTTTTTTATCTTGAACAGTAGAACGTGAAACTAAAGTGATGACAACTAAAAAGGAGGATAATATTGAGCAGATTAAGTATTACAACCAAGAGTACCGCTCAGGCAACTGTGGAGCGGCTTTACAAAGATCTGGAGCGGCGTATCGTGGCAAGTCCCCCGGGATTGTGTCCGGTAGATATGGCATCTGCATTTTTAAAATTATGTCATGCCCAGACTTGCGGTAAGTGTGTCCCTTGTCGAATCGGTTTGGGACAGTTGGGAAGATTGTTGGAACAGATCCTCGATGGGGAGGCGACTATGCAGACCATTGATCTGATTGAGAAGACCGCGCGGGTTATTACAGATACCGCAGACTGTGCCATTGGATTCTCGGCGGCAAATATGGTCCTTAAGGGCGTGGTCGGATTCCGGGATGACTACGAAGAACATGTGAAATATGGAAAATGTCTGGCTTCTTTGGAACAGCCAGTACCTTGTGTAGCACTTTGTCCTGCAGGAGTGGATATACCAGGTTATATTGCACTTGTAGCAGAGGGTAAATATGCGGAGGCAGTAAAACTAATACGTAAAGACAACCCATTTCCGACAGCATGTGCGTTGGTATGTGAGCATCCGTGTGAAGCAAGATGCAGAAGAAATATGTTAGATACTTCTGTAAATATCCGCGGTATGAAGTTGGCGGCTGTGGATTATGCCGGAGAGGTTCCTGCTCCGGACAAGGCCCTGGCAACGGGTAAGAAGGTGGCCATCATAGGAGGCGGTCCAAGCGGACTTAGTGCAGCATATTATCTTCAGCTCATGGGGCATCAGACAACAGTTTATGAGAACCATAAACATTTGGGCGGCATGCTCTATTATGGAATTCCAAGTTATCGCCTGCCAAGGGAACGTTTGGATGAAGATATAGACAATATTCTCTCGACAGGAGTTGAAGTTAAATTGGAAAGCCGGGTAGGAGACGGCGAAAATCAAGTGTCGATGAATGAATTGCGGGAGAACTATGATGCGGTTTACATTTCCATCGGAGCTCATACGGATAAAAAGGTTGGGCTTGAGGGAGAGGATGCAAAAGGAGTGATATCTGCTGTTGAGATGCTGGGCACTTTGGCAGACGGGGGAACCGTTGATCTGGCGGGCAAGCGAGTTGCGGTCATTGGCGGAGGAAATGTGGCAATGGATGTGACACGCTCGGCGATCCGTCTCGGGGCGGATAATGTGATGATCGTGTATCGCAGGCGGCAGGTAGATATGACAGCACTTCCGGAAGAGGTGAGGAGTGCCATAGCAGAAGGAGCTCAGATACGCGAACTCCACGCCCCGGTAAGGATAGAAAAAAATGATCAGGATGAAGTGACGGCATTGATCGCACAGCCGAAGATGATAGGACTTGTAGGAAGAGATGGAAGACCGTCCCCATCGGAAAGTGGTCAGCCGGAAGTACGCATACCGTGTGATATCGTGATCGTGGCGATCGGGCAGGGCATCGAAACCCATTATTTTGAGGATCGTGGAATACCGATCAAACATGGGGTCATAGCGGCTGAGAACTGGAGTGCAGTAGAAAATGCACCGGGAGTATTTGCAGGTGGAGATTGTGTGACGGGTCCGGCTACAGCGATACGTGCGATAGCGGCAGGAAAAGTTGCGGCGGCAAATATCGATAATTATCTGGGATACAACCATATTATCTCCACTGATGTGAAGATCCCGGCACCAAAGATCAAAGACTATCCATCTTGTGGACGGATACATGTGAAGGAGCGAGATGCAGCAGCCCGGATCAAGGATTTTGATGCAGTTGAGTGTAGTCTGACCCCGGAAGAAATCCAACAGGAAGCAGGCAGATGCTTACGATGCGACCACTTTGGATTTGGAATATTTAAAGGAGGCAGAGAGACAAAATGGTAAATATAAAAATTAATGAAATGCCTGTCCAGATAAAAGAAGGAACCACCATTTTAAATGCAGCAGCATATGCAAATATGCCGGTACCGAGCCTCTGCTATCTGAAAGGGATCAACGAGATCGGAGCCTGCAGGATCTGTGTGGTGGAGATAAAGGGTGTGAACCGACTGGTACCGGCGTGTAATAACACGGTACAAGAAGGGATGGAAATCTATACGAATTCACCTCGAGTCAGGGAGGCGAGACGTACAAATGTGGAGCTGATCCTTTCTCAGCATAATTGTAATTGTCCAACCTGTGTAAGGAGCGGTAACTGTTCACTTCAGAAGGTGGCAAATGATCTGGGACTTTTTGCATCAGAATATGAGCGGGATATACCGAAAAAGCATTGGCCGGTGACATTTCCATTGATCAGAGATTCTTCCAGATGTATCAAATGCATGAGATGTATACAGATTTGTGATAAGGTTCAGGATCTGAACATCTGGGATATCTCGAAGACCGGTTCGAGAGCTACTGTTGGGGTAGCACATAATCTGCAGATCACCCAGGCGGATTGTGCATTGTGCGGTCAGTGTATCACCCATTGTCCTACGGGTGCTCTTCGCGAGCGGGATGATACATTGAAACTCAGTTCCCTTCATGGAGCATTTTCTGATCCGGAGAAGGTGACGGTCGTGCAGGTTGCTCCGGCTGTCCGTGCGGCATGGGGAGAAGAACTGGGACTTTCCCGGGAGGAAGCTACTCCGAAGAAACTTGCGGCAGCTTTGAAGGCATTGGGATTTGATTATGTATTTGATACGGATTTTGGAGCGGACCTTACGATCATGGAAGAGGGAAGTGAATTCCTGGAGCGGCTGCAAAATAAAGAAAAGTACACATTTCCTATGTTTACATCCTGTTGTCCGGGGTGGGTCAGGTTTCTGAAATCTCAATATCCGGAGATGATCGATCAGCTTTCAACAGCAAAATCCCCCCATCAGATGCAGGGAGCCATGACAAAGACATATTTTGCTGAAAAGATGGGAATCGATCCGGACAAAATCGTCAATATCTCGATCATGCCGTGTGTTGCCAAGAAGCATGAGGCTGATATACCAAATATCAATGACAGCGGGCATGGAAAAGATGTGGACGTAGTTTTGACAACAAGAGAAGTAGTGAGGATGATACGGGCAGATCATCTGGATGTTAAAAAACTTCAGGAGATGGAATTTGACAATCCATTTGGAACGGGAACTGGTGCAGGAGTGATCTTCGGAGCGACCGGTGGTGTTATGGAGGCGGCGCTTAGAAGCTGTTACTATCTGGTTACCGGTAAGAATCCATATCCGGATGCGTTCTATATGGTCCGTGGCCTGGATGGGTGGAAGGAAGCCTGTATCGATATTCAGGGCACTACTGTTCATGTAGCAGTAGTCAGCGGTCTTGGAAATACGAGAAAATTAATAAAAGCATTGCAAAATGGTGAAGCAGAATATGATTTTGTTGAGGTTATGGCCTGTCCGGGCGGCTGTGCCGGCGGTGGCGGACAACCGATACATGACGGCGAGGAGCTTGCAGGAGTGCGCGGAGACAATCTTTATTTTCTGGATCGCACCAGTGAACTTAGATTTTCCCATGAAAACCCTGATATATTGAAGATGTATGAGGAATTTTTGGAGAAACCGCTGTCACATACGGCTCATGTACTGCTTCATACAGATCATCATGGGTGGAAAATGCCGAATGAAGGATGATCACTGCAAAAAGAAGCTGTAAAATAGATCTGACGCGATAAATAAGAGAAAATTTTCAAATACGTGTTGACATCTACCAAAATATATGTTATTTTTGAAAAAGATTTTAACATAGTAAACCGATGAAGCGGAGATCAAAGTAATGATGCGCGCACAGAGAGTCCGGGAAGCTGAGAGCCGGGCCGAAAAGCAAATTACCAAATGGACCGCAGAGGGCACAGTCAAAGGCTGAAGGCAAAATGTTGCTGGATGTTGAGTATTCTGTGACGTGGGGCATACGTAAATTGCCGGGAATATGAAGGTGTTCCGCAAAGCGCACGGGTCATTCCGTGAAACAAGGTGGTACCGCGGGTAGATTTATTTGCTCGTCCTTGACAGATATTATTATCTGTTAAGGGCGGGCTTTTTTGTTTCAAAAAAGCTTTATCCACATTACTCAGGAGGTGTTTTCATGTATCCAACATTAGAGAAAATAAAAGAAATAGCAGCATCAGGACAATACAAACGAGTGCCGGTCTGCCGTGAATTATATGCAGACCAGTATACACCGGTAGAGGTGATGCGTATCCTCAGGAAAGCAAGCAGACATTGCTACCTTCTGGAAAGTGCAAGCCAGACAGAGATATGGGGGCGGTATTCATTTTTGGGTTATGATCCTACGATGGAGATTACTTGTACAGACGGAGATCTGATGATCCGAAAAACTACGGTGGAAGGTGAAGACATCCAGACAAGAATGCAGGTTACTCATCCGGGCGATACGCTCCGTAAGATCCTTGGTCAGTATAAAAGTCCGGTGATGGAGGAGATGCCGCCGTTTTCCGGTGGGCTTGTGGGATATTTTTCCTATGATTATATAAAGTATGCAGAACCCAAATTAAAACTGGATGATAAAGAACAGCAGGATTTTCGGGACATGGATCTGATGCTTTTTGATAAGGTAATAGCTTTTGATCATTATAAACAGAAAGTGCTGCTGATCGCAGGAGTCATGACAGAGGATGTGGATGGTTCTTATCCAGAGGCACAGGCGGCACTGGAAGAGATGGCGAATCTGATAAAGGCGGGAAAGAAAGCAGAATTTTCTACATTGAAGCTCCAGTCGGAGATTTTGCCAAAGTTTCCCAGAAATGAATATTGTGAGATGGTGGAAAAAGCGAAGGAACATATTCGTGAGGGAGACATTTTCCAGATTGTTCTGTCTAATCCGCTGAGGGCGAAAGCTTCGGGAAGCCTCTTTGATACGTACCGTGTGCTCAGAGCTACCAACCCATCTCCGTATATGTTTTATTTTTCCAGTGATGACATCGAGATCGCAGGTGCTTCACCGGAAACGCTGGTGAAACTGGAGGCTGGAAAGCTCAGTACATTCCCATTGGCGGGGACACGGCCGAGGGGGAAGAATAAAAAAGAAGATGTGGAACTTGAAGAAGATCTTCTGAAAGATGAAAAGGAATTGGCAGAGCATAACATGCTGGTGGATCTGGGAAGAAATGACATGGGTAAGATCAGCCAGATCGGAAGTGTGGAAGTTGAGAAATATATGTGTGTGGAACGTTTTTCCCATGTAATGCATCTTGGATCCACAGTGATCGGTGATATAAGAAATGATAAAGATGCGGTGGATGCCGTGGATGCGATCCTGCCGGCGGGTACCTTGTCGGGAGCACCGAAGTTCAGAGCCTGCCAGATCATCGAAGAACTGGAAGGCAGCAAGAGAGGAATCTACGGAGGAGCCATCGGATATCTTGATTTTGCAGGAAATCTTGATACTTGTATCGCTATCCGGCTGGTGTATAAAAAAGATGGAACTATCTGTATCCGCTCGGGAGCGGGAATCGTGGCAGACAGTGTACCGGACAAAGAATTTGATGAATGTCAGAATAAAGCGAGGGCTGTGATACAGGCTCTCACACAGGCACAGGAGGGATTGGAATGATATTATTGATCGATAACTATGACAGCTTTTCCTATAACCTTTATCAGCTGATCGGTTCGGTGGAGCCGGATATCAAAGTAATAAGAAATGATGACTGTACTGTGGAGGAGATAGAGGCGATGAATCCGGAAGCGATCATCCTCTCGCCAGGACCTGGAAGACCGCGGGATGCAGGCATATGTATCGAGGCTATCCAGTATTTTGCAGGGAAGCTTCCTATCCTTGGGGTGTGTCTGGGACACCAGTCCATATGCGAGGCATTTGGCGGGACTGTATCCTATGCAAAAGAATTGATGCATGGAAAACAAAAGAAAATTTCCCAGACAGGTGAAAATAAATTATTTCGGGGAATGGAGCCATATTTTCTGGCAGCAAGATACCATTCACTGGCGGCACTGAGGGAAGATCTTCCCAACGTGCTGAAGGTTACGGCGGAGTCGGAGGACGGCGAAGTCATGGCAGTGGAACATGTAGAATATCCAGTATTTGGCGTACAGTTTCATCCGGAATCAGTAATGACGCCAGAGGGTAAAAAAATAATAGAAAATTTCATGGAGGTAATTAGAAATGATTAAAGAAGCGATATTAAAACTGTCAAAGAAACAGGAGCTGTCTTATCAGGAGGCAGAGGATGTAATGAATGAGATCATGGGAGGAGAGGCAACACCGGTACAGATGTCAGCTTACCTCACGGCACTTTCTTTAAAGGGAGAGACGATCGATGAGATCACCGCATCTGCGGCGGGAATGAGAGCACATTGTATCAAACTTCTTCATGATATGGATGTTCTGGAGATCGTAGGAACTGGCGGAGACGGCTCTAATTCCTTCAATATTTCTACAACAGCTTCTATGGTCATCGCAGCAGGCGGGGTTCCGGTAGCAAAACATGGAAACCGTGCGGCATCTTCTAAGTCCGGTGCAGCAGATGTTCTGGAAGCTCTGGGAGTGAAAATCACATTGACACCGGAGAGAAGTGCAGAGATATTAAAGAAAATAAATATCTGTTTCCTGTTTGCACAGAATTACCACATTGCCATGAAATATGTAGCACCGATCAGAAAGGAACTGGGTATCCGTACCGTATTCAATATCCTTGGACCTCTCAGCAATCCGGCTGGTGCCAATATGGAACTTATGGGAGTATTTGATCAGGCGTTGGTAGAGCCGCTGGCACAGGTTATGGCAAAACTTGGCGTGGTACGCGGAATGGTCGTATATGGACAGGATAGCCTGGATGAAATCTCCATGTGTGCCCCAACTTCTGTATGTGAGATCAAAGATGGCTGGTTCCAGTCTTACGAACTGACACCTGAGCAGTTCGGATATGCAAGATGTGAAAAGGATGCACTCAAAGGCGGAACGCCGGAGGAAAATGCAGAAATCACAAAGGCAATCCTGAATGGAAAAGAGCAGGGAGCAAAACGTCAGGCAGTTTGTCTGAATGCGGGAGCTTCTTTGTATATCACTGGAAAAGCAGATACGATCGAGGCCGGAGTGAAGATGGCAGAAGAGTTGATCGACAGTGGAGCAGCTTATAAGAAACTGGAAGAGTTTATCGAAGAAACAAACCGATAGAAGAGGTCAGGATGAATATATTAGTTGAAATTGCAGATAAAACAAAACTCCGGATACAGGAAGAAAAATCCCGGGTACCGGTTTTGAATCTGAGAAGACAAATAGAAGAAAACCGTGCTGAAAGAGCAATCCGAGCAAATGGCGGTGCATTTTCTTCGGAAAAAACGTTTTTAGAGGCTTTGAAAAAGGATGGGATGTCTTATATCTGTGAGGTGAAAAAGGCTTCTCCCTCCAAAGGACTGATCGCTCCGGATTTTCCGTATCTTGAGATTGCAAAGGAATACGAGGCGGCAGGAGCATCGGCGATCTCCTGTCTGACAGAACCATTTTATTTTATGGGAAGTGACAGGTATCTGGAACAGATCGCTGCCCAGGTGAATATCCCGGTTTTGCGAAAAGACTTTACGGTGGAAGAGTATATGGTATATCAGGCGGCAGCTTTTGGGGCATCAGCGATATTGCTCATCTGTGCCATATTGGATGATGCACAGCTTAAAGCATATCGTCAGCTGGCCGAAGAGCTTGGTATGGATGCACTTGTGGAGGCCCATGATGAGAGGGAAGTCGAGAGGGCATTAGCTTCAGGGGCAAGGATCATCGGGGTCAATAATCGTGATCTTAGAACCTTTCAAGTGGACATGAATAACAGTATCAAGCTTCGCAATATGGCAGATGAGGATGTGGTATTTGTCTCGGAAAGTGGGATAAAAACACCGGAGGACATCAAACTTTTGTATGATAATAAAGTGGATGCGGTATTGATCGGTGAGACACTTATGAGAAGTCCTGATAAGAAAATCGCACTCCAGATGCTGAATGGCGGTCCGCTGGCCTGAGTGTGGGAGGTGCAAGTGAACAGATATGAGTAAAATAAAAATATGCGGGCTTACCCGTGAAGAAGATATCGAGGCTGTCAATGCAGCGTGTCCGGATTTTTGCGGATTTGTAATAGAATTTCCAAAAAGTTCCCGATGTGTGAGCAGTGGACGACTCAGAGAACTGGTAAAAGGGTTGGAGCAGTCGATCATTCCTGTGGGAGTGTTTGTGGATGCGCCGATGGAACTTCCTTTGAGGCTTCTGGAGGAGGGAACGATAGGTGTGGCACAGCTTCATGGGCATGAAGATGAGGAATATGTAAGGGAACTGCATCGAAGGATAGACAAGCCGGTGATCAAGGCATTTTCGGTGAAGACTGGGGACGATATCAAGAGAGCATGTGAGAGCAGTGCGGATTATATCTTGTTGGATCAGGGAAATGGTGGGACAGGGAAGACATTTGACTGGGGTCTGGTGCCTGAGATAGAACGGCCATTTTTCCTGGCAGGCGGGCTGGGGATGGATAATCTTGAACTGGCGATACGTCAGGTAAAACCCTGGGCGGTGGACCTAAGTAGCAGCCTTGAAATAGAAGGAAAAAAAGATCCGGATAGAATTAGTAAAGCAGTGGAAATTGTAAGAAAATTTACATAATGTGAGAAGGTGTATGATGAATACACTGTGATGCATGGAAGAAAATGAGTTACAAAGGACAGAGAGGAGATTAACATGTCAAAAGGAAGATTTGGTATTCATGGAGGCCAGTATATCCCGGAAACACTGATGAATGCGGTTCTGGAACTGGAGGAAGCTTACCTTCATTATAAAGATGACCCGGAATTTAACCGGGAGCTGGAGGATCTGTTAAATAATTATGCAGGAAGACCTTCCAGATTATATTATGCAGCTCATATGACTGAGGATCTGGGCGGAGCGAAGGTGTATCTGAAGAGAGAAGATCTGAACCATACAGGAGCTCATAAGATCAACAACGTACTGGGACAGGTTCTTCTGGCGAAGAAAATGGGAAAAACTCGTGTCATCGCTGAGACTGGAGCAGGACAGCACGGCGTAGCTACGGCTACAGCAGCGGCTTTGATGGGTATGGAATGTGAAGTTTTTATGGGAAAAGAAGATACGGAGCGTCAGGCTTTGAATGTATATAGGATGAGACTTCTGGGAGCAAAAGTTCATCCGGTCACATCGGGAACGGCAACTTTGAAGGACGCAGTTTCAGAGACGATGAGAGAATGGACAAATAGAATTTCAGATACTCATTATGTGCTTGGTTCTGTTATGGGACCACATCCATTTCCTACGATCGTAAGGGATTTTCAGGCAGTTATCTCAAAGGAGATCAAGGAGCAGATGCTGGAAAAAGAAGGAAGACTTCCGGATGCAGTACTTGCATGCGTAGGCGGCGGATCCAATGCGATCGGAACTTTCTATAATTTTATAGAGGATAAGGAAGTAAGACTGATCGGCTGTGAGGCAGCAGGACGAGGGGTAAATACCGCGGAGACTGCAGCTACCATTGCTACGGGAAGCCTTGGCATCTTCCACGGAATGAAGTCATATTTTTGCCAGGATGAATATGGTCAGATCGCACCGGTATATTCCATATCGGCAGGTCTTGATTATCCTGGAGTTGGACCGGAACATGCTCATCTGTATGATATTGGAAGAGCAGAATATGTGCCAGTGACAGATGATGAGGCTGTGGATGCATTTGAATATCTTTCAAGGATCGAAGGAATCATCCCGGCTATTGAGAGTGCTCATGCAGTTGCTTATGCGAAGAAGCTGGTTCCAACGATGGGTAAAGATCAGATCGTAGTTATCACGATCTCAGGACGTGGAGACAAGGACTGTGCAGCGATTGCACGTTACAGAGGGGAGGATATTCATGAATAAGAGAATAGCAGAAGCATTTAAAAATGGAAAGGTATTTATCCCATTTATTACCTGTGGAGATCCTTCTCTGGAAGTTACGGAGCAGCTGGTGTATGCACTGGAAGAGGCAGGGGCTGACCTCATTGAACTGGGAATCCCGTTTTCAGATCCGACAGCAGAAGGACCGGTCATCCAGGCGGCAAATGTAAGAGCACTTAGCGGCGGTGTTACGACAGATAAGATATTTGATATGGTGGTGAAGATAAGGGAGAAGACATCGATCCCGATGGTATTCATGACTTATGCAAATGTAGTTTTTTCTTATGGAACAGAAAGATTTATGGAAAAAGCATCGAAGATCGGCATGGATGGTCTGATCTTGCCGGATGTTCCTTTTGAAGAAAAAGAGGAATTCGATAAGGTATGCAAAGAGTATGGCATGGATCTGATTTCTTTGATCGCACCCACATCTCATGAAAGAGTAGCAAGGATCGCCAAAGAAGCGGAAGGATTCGTGTACTGCGTGTCTTCACTGGGAGTTACGGGGATGCGTTCCCAGATCACTACAGATATCGGCGGCATGGTCAAGCTTGTAAAGCAGGCAAAGGACATCCCGTGTGCAGTTGGATTTGGCATATCGAATCCGGAACAGGCAAAGAAAATGGCCGACCAGTCTGACGGTGTGATCGTGGGATCTGCTATCGTGAAGCTTTGCGGGCAGTATGGGGCTGAGTGTGTGCCTTATGTTCAGGATTATGTGAAAGAGATGAAAGATGCGGTGAGATAGAGTGTATTTCGAATAAAAAAGAAACGCTGGATGAGCAGCGTTTCTTTTTTATTCGAAAATATAGAGGCGCAGACCGGATTTGAACCGGTGGATACTGGTGTTGCAGACCATTGCCTTACCACTTGGCTACTGCGCCTTGTATGTCTGCCAGACACGCTGTTATTATAACGCAGGAAAGCGATGGGTGTCAATAAGCAAAACTATCTTGCGGGGCTGGGAAACGGATCCGGTATCACAACGCGCCCTTCTTCACAATCCCCAATCCCACTATAAAGATTTACATTCCCATCTTCACGCATCTCAATTCCACTGGTAAAGGCACAGTCTACCAGGTTCGGAAGTTTTGCAGGCCCATCAGGATAGCTGGATCTTTCGGCTATCAGTCTCAAATCTTCAACCTCGAAGGTATCCGGGTGGAAGATAAAGGAAATATTCTTATAGGAAAGTATTTCATTTCCCAAGGTGTCAGTGAGACGTTCACTCAGATGACCGATCACGCCGATGGCACCTGACTCAAGCAAATATGCCTGATTGCAGCCGCCCCACTGGCCATTTTCGAAGATTCCGTGGATGTAGTGGGCGTTTTCGATGACTTCGGGACACAATTCATTGATATCGTCGATCACAGCAAATCCAATCATGGATTCACTTCCGTAAGTCTGAGAAATATCCTTATTCTTAGGTCTTGAAAATACACCAATCCTGCCATTGGAAAGCTGTACGAGGCGGATATCCTTCATCCCTCTGGGACCCATCGTGAAGTATTTCATATTCATCAAGTCATCTCCACGGTAGAAATATCCGTATACTGAATCAATTTCCCCACGAATCTTAGTCACATGAGTTCCACCCAATATGAGCTCTCCATGAATGAAAGTAACATAGGGATCTTCCAGCTGATACTGGTGACTTTCTTCTACCAGAGAATATTCGTCCTCCCCGCATTTCTCAAAAAGAAAAACAAAAGATTCTGCCCATTCCTCACGCTTTTCTACTCGGCCAAACATGTAGATTTTACCATCGTAGATGAAAGGAATGCTGCAGTTATATACATCATATCCATCGACACCATGGAAGGTGAGTTTGGAACTTTCGAGGATATGGATCGAATTGTGAAACTGTATATTTGCCATATGATTACTCTCCTTGGTATAATGAGTGTTAGTGAGCCAACCTGCTCGCAGGATTGGCGAACGGCGAATCACGATATAATAAAGCCAGTTTAGCATAGCAAAAGAGGTGGGACAAGTGGAGAATCTTGCGATGAATGTAGAAAATGAACGATGAAATGTTGAAAATGGATTCTTTCACAGGAAGAAAATGTGAGATAATCATATATAATGGATATAAGTGTCAAATAAATTCAAATGTAAAAATTACTATTGGGGCAGGATGGTGAAAATATGATAGATCCAGATAACGTATGTCTTGGATGTATGCGTGAAAAAATAAAAGATGAAAATATATGCAGCAGGTGCGGATTTGATCAGGCGAGCTATCAGGCTGATCGAAATCTCCATTGGCTTCCCTTACAGACGATTCTGGCGGGAAAATATATGGTAGGAAAAGTCATCGGTGAGGGCGGATTTGGCATTACCTATATGGGATGGGATCTTAACCTGGAGATGCCTGTGGCGATAAAAGAATATTTTCCGGTGGGGTTGATCACGAGAGATACTATTGCATCCCCAAATATGACAGTCAGTATCGTAACAGGCAGCAGCCAACAGCATTTTCAAAGAGGGTTGGATAGCTTCACGCAGGAAGCAAAAACTCTTGCAAAGTTTCAGCAGATGCCGGGTGTGGTGTTGGTGAGGGATTTCTTTCATGAGAACAATACCGCATATCTGGTTATGGAGTTGGTGAGGGGACAGAGCTTAAAAGAAGTGCTAAAGAAGATTTCAGTTCCGATGTCTGAAACTGCAGTTTTGAAGCTTATGTTTCCACTTCTTGATTCTTTGGGGAAAATCCATCAGGAGAATGTAATCCATCGAGACATCAGTCCGGATAATATTCTTGTGGATGGTGATAAGGTAACTTTGATTGATTTTGGGGCAGCGCGGTTTGTTAAGTCTGATGACCCAAAGAGCCTGACTGTTTTGCTAAAACATGGATACGCTCCGGTAGAACAGTATCAAACTCGTGGCAATCAAGGTCCATGGACAGATATCTATGCCCTGTGTGCAACGATGTATCGGATGGTATCCGGGCTTGTACCTGATGAGGCTATCAATAGAATCATAAACGATGAAGTGATCCCGTTGAAAATATTACGGCAGCAGGACTCACGGATTCAGGTGAGTGATCGATTTTCCGATGCGATCCAGAAAGGTTTGGAGATCAGTGCGGAGAAGCGTTTCCAATCTATCGGTGAGTTGATCGAGGCACTTTATGGAAATTTGCCGGAAGAAAACGTAGAACAGAAGATAAAGACGCAGAGAAGCGAGACAAATCAAGGAATACGAGGAGAAGAAAGAAGAAAGAAAAAACAGACAGGACGGACAAGCAAGGGAAAGCCTGGAAAATATAAAGGCATAAGTATTAATATCATAGCTATCGTTATGAGCGTAATCATAATTATGGGAGCAGTGGTGGTCAGAAGATATTGGGACAGCAGTGGCTCCGGTGAAACAATAGAAAAATTGGAAATAATAGATGGGGAATATATTGAACTTAGTGATTATTTGAAAAGCGATATCGATGAGACTGCCAGCGCATTAGGATGGACACTTGTTAGGGAAGAGAATTTTAAGACATACGTATCATCAGATAGGAGCGCACTTATTGAGGGATGGATTTCGGATGGAGAGAACATAGCTCATTTAAATAGAATTGCAATTCATGGTCCTGAAATACCTACAGATAATTCGGTGCGTTATGGTTTTGGCGGATTATATTATGGACAGTCAAGGGAGGATGCAGAGCAAATAATTACAGATACTTTCGAAGAAACATACAGCTCAGATTCGAATACATATTACTATCACCTGGGGGACAAAGATTTCAGTTTATCTATTTGCTATCAAAATGGCCAGATAATCGAGTTGTATATATCTGCAGCATATCTTGATGAATAAATGCTGTAGGAGAAGCTGATATACAGTATATTATAAAGTTTTACAGACAATAATATGATAAGGAAAGGTGAGACATGGGAAAACAAATAGAAGAATGATTCCTATGTTTTATGGTAATGTTTATGCTAGACACTAATATAAATTGCAATAAAGCACTACTGCAAAGAAATGGAAAAGATAAATTAAAAGTTACTCTTGCTATTAACATCGTGGTAGTGTTTGTGGCAGTCTTGGTAATACTATTTGCACCTAACCCCACGAACACTAAACAGCACAAAACTACAGATCAATGCGTTGAACTTAGTGACTATATAGAGGATAACTGGGAGGAGACTATTGATACATTAGGGTTGATTGCTGATGATCCGCAAGGTATCAGCAGAGTATATCGTACAAAGGACGCAAGTATGTGCATGGCAGGTTGGTTTAGTGAAGAGGAGAACGCTTTAAAGCTAGGTAGTCTGGAAATCAATGCACCAAGAAACAGTGTTGAAGGAGTAGAACAATATAGTTTTTATGGCTTACACTACGGACAAAAAAGGGAAGAAGCAGAAAAAATAATTCGGGAATCATTGGATGTTACAGATACTTATGCATCTGGGAGTTATGAAATATCAAATAGAATGGAGTTACATATTATTTATTTTCAGGACACTGTATGGAGAATTCAGGTTGCAATAATTGAGTAACATGGTGAAAAATGTGGAAATTGAACGCAGGTTAATTTGTGTGTTGATAAAAAATAGAAAGGCTGGACATGGGGGAAAGAATACAAAGGACAAAATACACCCCGGTTCCAAAAGGTAAACATATGCAAGATCCAAATAACATATGCCTGGGCTGCATGCGCAGCAAAATAAACGGCGAAGCCACCTGCAGCCGCTGTGGCTTCAATCAGGAAAATTACGAAGCAACCCGCAACCCGCACTGGCTTCCGCCCCAGACGATCCTGGCTGGAAAGTACATGGTTGGAAAAGTCATCGGCGAAGGCGGTTTTGGCATCACCTACATGGGCTGGGACTTAAATCTGGAGATGCCCGTAGCGATAAAAGAATATTTCCCGGTGGGATTGATCACAAGGGACACCAGTACTTCCATGAATCCAACCGTCAGCATCATGACTGGAAGCAATCTACAGCATTTTCAAAAGGGAATGGAAAGTTTTGAACAGGAGGCAAGAACTCTTGGCAAGTTCCAGCAAATGCCTGGTGTTGTATCGGTAAAAGATTTCTTCCGCGAAAATAATACCGCATATCTGGTCATGGAACTGGTGAGGGGAGACAACCTAAAGGAAGTTTTGAAAAAGATTAAAAGACCGATGGCAGAAGATGCAGTCTTAAAAATTATGTTTCCACTGCTTTATTCTCTTCGTCAGATCCATCAGGCCAATATCATCCACCGGGATATCAGCCCGGACAACATCCTCGTAGAAGGAAACAAAGTAACGCTGATCGACTTTGGCGCGGCACGTATCGTAAAGGATGATGATCCCAAGAGCCTGACCGTATTATTGAAGCACGGTTACGCTCCGGCAGAGCAGTACCAGACTCGTGGCCATCAGGGCCCATGGACGGACGTTTATGCCCTGTGCGCAACCATATATCGCATGACATCCGGCATCATACCACAGGAAGCCATCGAGCGGACGGCGGAGGACAAGCTAGTGCCTTTGAAAATACTTCGCCAGCAGAATCCTAACATCCATGTAAGCGACCAATTTTCAGATGCGATCCAAAAAGGACTTGCGATCAGCATAGAGCACCGCTACCAGTCTATCGGTGAACTGATGGATGCCCTATATGGCAAAACCCAGGTAGTGATCACCGAAGAGCCAAATACAAGGGAATACATAGAAAAGAAACAGAAAAAACAGAGAAATAAGATCATTGGTGTATGCTCGATCATCATGGCGGCAATCCTGGCAATATGTGCGATAGCATTTGCATATTATCGAGCCACCCATGAAGGGCGGATCGTCTCGGTAAGTAAAGTGGATCTGGATGAATATATCAAAGTTGCCAAACCGGGAGATCTCGATATGTCAGGGGCAACCTCAGCGGATGAGGCATGGGAGATCTATGTCAATGCAGCAACCGTACTGAAATATCCGGAGGATGATCTGCAGGCCGTAGAAAATGGTTACGAAAAGATCGTGCTTGCTCAGCTTGAAATGGAGCAAAACATCACCTCTCTGTCAGAATACCTTGCAAGTATAGATATGACGATGGACGAATGGCAGGCACAGCGTGACAGTCAGGCAAAAGATATCGTAAAACGAGGTCTGGTAGCCCAGAGTGTTATGGATGATATGGATATGTCAACAACAGATGATGCCTATGAGGATATATCTGACCAGGTAGTGAATACATTGCCGGATCCTTCGCTGGAAAAGGATAAAGATGTCGATACAACGACAGATTACATAGCAGGAGATAACTATGCAGCGGAAGGTGCCTGGGAGTTTGATTATTATCAAGCGGACCATGAAAAAGACACATATGGATCAGAAGAAGCCACCGATGATACCTCAAACGGTGAAACTGATACTGGAACGGATACCGAAAGTGATACAGAGGATGATTCGTCAGCAGCAGAGACATCAACAGATACACCCGAGCCTACGCAGGAGCCAGAGGAAGATGTGGAGGAGAGTTATATTGAGGTGAGTGACTATTTGTGGGATAATCTGGAGGAAACAATCAATGCGTTGGGCCTGGTCGAAGGTGAAAGCGAATATGGCAATCGGAACGTATACCAGACCTCGGATGCCAGTGTTCGTTTTTATGGAGGGCAAGGGGTACCTTCTGAGGATATAGGCATAATTTCTTTAGTAAATCCCGGGCAGTATTGCATCTATGGAATATCTCATGGTGAAGCAAGAGAAAATGTAGAAACAAAATTAGAAGAAATAGATATTCACCAAAAGGTACCAGATGTATATGAGAAAGATGGGCAAGAGATCCATACATATTTACTCACTGATAGTTCCCAACTAAAAATAATTTATGGAGAAGACAAAGTATATGCCATAACTTTGGTAGCTCATTCTGTAGAATAATAATTATAAGAAGTTAAATATTTTAGCAATACAGTAAACAACAGGACAGAATCCAAAAACCTTCTTTAAAAAAGTAGAATTTTGGATTCTGTTTTGGGTTATTACGTACTGTTCAAGCGCAAAATATTATCCGTCAGCTTTAGGTTTTCCATTTTTAAAATCAGTGATATACTACATATAAATGTAATATATAAGTGTTTTACAGATTCTATGATAAGCAAAAGAGAAGCTGCAAAGAATAAATCATAAAGAAAGGTACGGTGCAAAGGGCCAAAAAGTGAAAAAACAAATTATCCCAAGCACCCAAACGGCAATAAAAATGAACAAAGTACTGGAAAAAATCAAAGCCACAAAAGTAGTCCCCGTAGTAGTCCTGCAGGATTCCACTGACGCAATCCCCCTCGCCAAGGCCTTGGTAGATGGCGGACTCCCTTGCGCGGAAGTGACTTTCCGGACAGAAGCAGCAGAGGAATCCATCCAATTAATGAAGTCCGAATACCCCCAGATGCTGGTGGGCGCAGGCACTGTGATCACCATGGACCAGTTAGAGCGTGCCCTTCGCGCAGGAGCCGAGTTTATCGTCAGCCCGGGATTTGACCCGGAGATCGTGGATGAATGTATCAAGCGGAACGTACCAGTGCTTCCCGGCTGTGTCACTCCATCAGAAGTCATTCAGGCAGTAAAGCGCAATCTTGAGGTCATTAAGTTTTTCCCGGCCGAGCAGTATGGCGGAGTGGCAACGATCAAAGCCCTTGGAGCAGCATTTCCATCACTGAAGTTCATGCCTACAGGCGGGATCGGAACGGCGAATCTGGAAGAATACCTTGGCTGTGACAAGATCTGGGCATGCGGCGGAAGCTGGATGGTGAAAGGCGATATGATCGCAGCAGGTGAATTTGACAAGATACGCGATCTGACCCGCGCAGCAGTAGAGCTGGCAGAAACGATCAGAAAATAACAGAAACGAGTAAATCTGATTGAAATAGATATGGTTGACATAATATCAAAAAAGGAGAGTTGATAAAAGTGAAAACGCCACAAACAAAACATGAAAATAATCAAGGAAAGACCAATGAATCAAAGCAATCCACGAAAAAGTACGATCTGCTCACCTTTGGAGAGGTCCTTCTTAGGCTGTCACCAGCCAATGGAAAACGTATGATGCATGCAGAATGTTTCGAGCAGCATCTGGGCGGGGCAGAGTTGAATGTAGCAGCGGGAGCCGCTCAGTTGGGATTAAAAACAGGTATGATGACAAAACTTCCGGAAAATGCACTGGGTCTTTTGGCACGAAATGAGATCCTGGTACAAGGTGTGTCTGATGAATATCTGGTATATGACGACAGCAGCGAGGCCCGTCTTGGAATCTATTATTATGAAGGTGCCGCTGCACCAAGAAAACCTTCCGTAGTATACGACCGGAAAAATAGTTCCATCAACCGCATATCGCCGGAAGACTTTCCAGAAGAAATATACCGCAGTACCAGATGCTTCCATACTTGCGGGATCACTCTGGCACTTGGCGGTGAAGCGCGACAAACAGCGATCGCCATGATGAAAAAATTCAAGGAAAATGGAGCGATCATTTCTTTTGATGTGAATTTTCGTGGCAATCTGTGGACAGGAGCCGAGGCAAAGGCGTGTATAGAGGAAATCCTGCCGTTGACAGATATATTTTTCTGTTCTGAAGACACGGCCCGCCTGACCTTTCTAAAAGAAGGAAGTGGACGGGACATGATGAAAGAATTTGCAAAAGAGTATCCGATCTCCATCATAGGCTCAACAAAACGTACCGTACACAGCCCGAAAAAACACAGTTTTACTTCAACTCTTTATGATGCGAAGACGGATCAATATTATGAAGAGAAACCTTATGAGAACATAGAGATAGTAGACCGGATAGGAAGCGGTGATGCCTACATAGCCGGTGCTCTCTACGGGATCCTGCAGGAGCCGGATAACCTTCTGCGTGCTGTAGAATATGGAAATGCAGTGAGTGCCATGAAAAATACGGTTCCGGGCGATTTGCCATGTATGACGCTGGATGAGATAAAGGAGATGATCAAAGATCATCATACCGATGGTCCGATCTTAGAGATGAAGCGCTGATAAAAAGCCTGATGTCATCTTGACATTTATGAGAGATGCTCGTATAATCGACTGGTACTACCAGTTGAAAGAAGGAATAAAATGAAGTATATTAAACAATTTAGTATTATTCTGCTGTTTTCTTTTGTAGGAGAACTTCTTCATGTGATCATTCCACTTCCGATCCCGGCAAGTGTGTATGGACTGGTGATGCTTCTTCTGGCACTTTGCCTTGGTATCTGCAAAGTCAGCCACATCAGAGAAACAGCAGAATTTTTGATTGAGATCATGCCGGTGATGTTCATACCGGCAGCGGTGGGACTGCTTGCTTCATGGAGCATACTGAAACCCATATGGATACCGGTAAGTGTGATCACGGTTGTAACGACAGTGCTTGTTATGGCGGTCACCGGGCGGATCACCCAGTTTATCATCCGCAGAGACCGGAAGCAGGAGGTAAAAGACATATGAAAGACTTTCTGACGAATTCCGTGTTCTTCGGAGCGATCATCAGCCTGGCAGCCTATGAGCTTGGGCTGATCTTGAAAAAAAGGTTCAAGCTGGCGATATTTAATCCGCTGCTGATCGCAGTAATCTGCGTAATGGGCGTTCTTGGAATATTTCATATCGAATACGAGACGTATAACATGAGTGCAAAGTACATAAGCTATCTTCTGACACCGGCGACAGTCTGCCTTGCACTGCCCCTATATGACCAGCTTGCCCTTCTTAAGAAGAACTTCAAAGCGGTTGCGGCAGGCATCCTGTCAGGGGTTGCGGCAAGCCTCGGCGGAGTTCTCATCCTGGCGGTGATATTCAATCTGGATCATCAGCAGTACGTCACGCTCCTTCCAAAATCGATCACCACGGCGATAGGTATGGGCGTGTCGGAAGAACTGGGAGGTATCGTGACGATCACGGTTGCAGTGATCATCATCACAGGAATCCTTGGAAATGTTATCGCGGACGGAGTATTTCGCATCTTTCGTATACAGGAGCCGATTGCCAGAGGGCTGGCACTGGGAACAGCTTCCCATGCCATCGGTACAGCAAAAGCCATGGAATTTGGAGAGGTAGAAGGTGCGATGAGCAGCCTGGCTATCGCCGTGGCGGGACTTTTGACGGTGGTGGGATCCTCGATATTTGCAGGAATCCGATAAAAAATCAGGAACAACGGAGGAAATCAAATGGCCGAGACTCAAAAGGCTTATTTTCAGGTAATAGACTATATCAAGCAATTAGCGAAGGAGCAAAAGATAGTTTTTGGCGGCAAGATTCCATCGGAGCGTGAACTTATGGAGACACTTGAACTAAGCCGAAACTCAGTGAGAGAAGCACTTCGATCATTGGAAAATATGGGGATCATCGAGAGTCGGCATGGCAAAGGAAACTTTTTGGTCAATCACATGGGACGCAGCCTGAGCAGTGTATTTTCGATGATGATATTTATGAAGCAAAGTGATTATCGGGATCTGAATACGCTTCGAAGAGCAATGGAAACGCAGGCGTATCTGTTGGCAGTAGAACGGATGGACGAAGAAAAAAAGAAAAAGATAGCGGCCATTATAAAGACCATGAAAAATGGAAGCCATAAAGAACAGATTCAGGCAGATCACGACTTCCACAGAGCGATCATTGAGTATTCGGGCAATCAGATGCTGGCCCTTATGATGGATGCGCTGTCAGAGGTCTGTGAAGATGAGATTACTTTGATCCTTGAAAATGCGACGACAGAATATGTGGATATCTGGCTGGAGGTCCATGGCAAAATGTATGAATGTCTGGTGGATGAAAAACCCGAAGAAGGCATAGAAGCAGTAATGAAACATTACGAATGGATTGATAATGAATTAAAGAAAATGGAAAATGGATTTTAGCCTGGCAGAGTGTTGTAATGGAAAAAGAAATGTGATAGGATGTTACTGACATTTTTTGGACTAAGAGTCAGGAGGAACCAGAAATGGAAAAAATCAGAATTGGTATTGCAGGTTATGGCAACCTGGGCAAAGGAGTAGAGCTTGCGATTCGTCAGAACGCAGATATGGAACTGGTGGGAGTATTCACCCGTCGTGATCCAGAGACAGTAAAACTTGCTACTCCGGGGGCAAAAGCCTACAAGCTGGACGAGGCGAAAGAAATGAAAGATCAGATCGATGTGATGATCATCTGCGGCGGCAGTGCAACAGATCTTCCAAAACAAACCCCTGAACTGGCAAAATATTTTAACGTTATTGACAGCTTTGATACCCATGCAAATATCCCGCAGCATTTTGCAGCAGTGGATGCAGTTTGCAAAGAAACAGGACATCTGGGAATGATCTCTGTGGGCTGGGATCCAGGTTTATTTTCACTGAATCGTATCTATGCAGAATCCATTCTTCCAAATGGAAAAACCTATACATTCTGGGGTAAAGGTGTAAGCCAGGGACATTCAGATGCCATCAGAAGAATCCAGGGTGTAAAACGCGGAATCCAGTACACAGTCCCTGTAGAAGAGGCTATGGAACAGGTTCGTGCAGGTGCTCAGCCGGAACTTACTACCCGCGAGAAACATACGAGAGAATGTTTCGTAGTTGCTGAGGAGGGTGCTGACAAAAAGCAGATCGAAGAGTCTATAAAGACCATGAAGAACTACTTTGATGAGTATGACACAACAGTAAACTTCATCTCAGAAGAAGAATTTGATGCAGTTCATAATAAGATGCCTCATGGCGGATTCGTTATGAGAAGCGGTATGACAGGAGCTGAGGAGAATACCCATCAGATGATCGAGTATTCATTGAAACTGGAATCCAACCCAGAGTTCACCTCAAGCGTACTGGTTGCTTATGCGCGCGCTGTAAAACGTATGGTTGCAGAAGGCAATGTAGGATGCAAGACAGTATTTGATGTTGCACCGGCATACCTTTCACCACTGAGCGCAGAGGAAATCAGAGCACATCTGCTGTAAAAAAGATAGATAGACAACAAAAAAGGAATCATCCGCACCTTAGGTTAAGCTGCGGATGATTCCTTTTTGCGATAGAAACAAAACACCAGGTGTTTGTCTAAAAACTATTTATTACTGTTATTTGTATTTTCAAAATGTATCGTGATAGGGCAGATCTCGCTGTCTGTTCCCACACGCATAGCAGGTCCCCATACACCTACACCAGAAGTAACGATGCTCTGGAGATCATCTTTTTTGAGATATCCGCAGGCATTTTCCCACATGAGTTCGATCGTAAGGTTTCCCGGGAAGATCTGGCCATCATGGGTATGACCGGCAAGCTGCATGTCGGCGCCGGCATCGGCCAGTTCCTGAAGCTGCTTTGGCTGGTGTTCAACTACGATGATCGGTTTGGTCTTATCAAGATCACCAAGTATTTCATCAGGTGTCATACGGTTCGTGGTTCCGTCGCCCGGCTTGGAAGCATCCATTCGTCCGACGATATAAAAGGCATCATCGATACATGCCACTTCATCGTCAAGAATCTGGATATTTGATTTCTTGGCAAATTCATCAAAACGGGAATCACGGACTTCGTCTTCCTTAGGAGAGACAGAGAATCCGCCAAGCAGACGCTCCGTCACATCATGATTTCCAAATACCCCATAGGTTCCATAGGTACTTTTCATCTGGGAAAGGGTTTCGGCAATCTGATCAGGATTTTGAAGGGCTTCGTATTCGTTATCAAAGATATCTCCTGCCACCAGGATAAGATCTGCATCCTGCTGGTTGACTTTTTCTACCATCTGGACCATCTGTCGGTTGCCAAAGCTGTATCCTAGATGGAGATCGGCGATCAGAACAACCTTGAGGTCACTCATATCACCACATGTTTTTTTGATCGTCACATCATAAGGATTCACCTGAACACGGTTGGCATGAACAGCTCCATAGACACTGAAACTGGCCACCAACGCGGTGAGCAGGATGCCTACGAATACATAACTGACCTTGCAAAATACAAGATCATGAAGTTTTCCGTGAGTTCTTTTTAATATCAGGCGAAGAATATCTGCGATGGCTACAAACATCAGAATGTAGATAAAAGTCCCCAGCCAGTAATTACTCAGACGCTTAACAAAAATCTGGAACCCTGAAGAAGGTAGCAGGAATGCAAAAAGCAAGGTGAGAGCGAGCAGTGTATAGACTGTTATGTAAGGAATGACAAACCATTTTGAATGAAAATGCTGCGAGCAGGCGGTAAGCCATTTGTGTACACGATGCAGAATATACAGGTTTAAAACAATATAAATGGGAATAATTAAAAATAAAATCATATTTGCCTCCGGTTTTGCCTGGTTAATGTATTAGATATCAAGTTTCATATCCCCAGGTTTGATGAAGTTGTGTTTACGCATAAACTCGGAGATTCCAAGGGCTAAAAGCCCAGGAAGAAGGAACTGTATCACGATTATTTTGATCAGTACGACTACAGGTGATTCTGTGGCAGACATTACCTGCCATGTCATGATCTGCCCCACGAATCCAGCAGTTCCCATACCGGAGCCGGTAGCGTTGCTGGTCATATGTAGAAGCATCGTGGATACAGGCCCAAGGATCGCACTGGATATGATGGCGGGCAGCCAGATCAGCGGCTTTCTCATGATATTTGGTACCTGGAGCATAGAAGTTCCGATACCCTGTGCCAAAAGTCCGCCAAGCTTATTTTCTCTGTAGCTTGCTACCGCAAATCCTATCATGTTACAGCAGCATCCCACTGTGGCGGCACCGGCAGCGATACCCGACAGATTCAGGATGATCCCAAGAGCAGCAGAGCTGATCGGGAGGGTCAATATCATACCCATCAAAACGGATACGATGATGCCCATAAGGAATGGCTGCTGTTCCGTTCCCCAGTTGATCAGGCTTCCCAGCCATGTCATGAATGCAGAGATAGGCGGACCAGCCAAAAGTCCTACAGCTGAACCGGCACCGATGGTTATCAGCGGGGTAACAAGGATATCGATCTTTGTCTTACCGGCGATCAGATGTCCGACTTCGATACCAACATAGGCAGCAATAAATGCCCCCAAAGGTTCTCCGGGACCGGCCAGTACGATAGCACCATCAGCCATGATCGTACCAGCAAGTATCTTGGAAGCATATCCGCCCACAAGACCACAGGTCGCAGCAGACAGTACCACAAGAGAACTTTCCTGGAACTTATAAGCTACACCAACACCGATACCGGCACATGTTGCCGCCGCTGCCATCTTTCCTACAAGAAAAATGAGATCACCCACGGAGCCGCCGATGAAAGTACCGATCTGCTGAATGATCGTACCGATGATCAAAGTAGCGAATAATCCCATGGCCATACCGCTCAGGCCATCAATAAATACACGATGCAGATATTTTTTGATCAGATTCATATATTCTTCCTCCTATATAAAAAGTCTCCTGAACTATTCAGGATAAATAGATACGATGATCGCAACTAATTGTATACTACCCTTGCAGGATACAGCCTGCAAAATAGTTACCGATAATCTGTCAAAAGTTTATCACGAATAGACAGAGGGTGCAAGAAAATATAAAAGAAGAAAAGATAAAAGTGAAGGAAAAATTGACAAAAGCCCACAATAAGCATATAATAGGAAAGTAAAGAAAATATCAGCGCGGGGTGGAGCAGTCTGGAAGCTCGTCGGGCTCATAACCCGAAGGTCACAGGTTCAAATCCTGTCCCCGCAATTATCAAAGAAAGAGTCTGGGGTGCCGGGCTTTTTTGTATACTGGGAAACTTCAAAAAACTTCAGAAAGGACGGATGTCGGGCATTTCAGACTTGGAAAACATCGAGATTAGAGCCAGAACAGCACATCCAAATAATTTATGGGAAACGATAAAAGCAAGAAAAAAGAAAAGGGCGGAAGCGGATTTTTCTGGAAGATATTATTTTTGTTGGCTTTATGTGTATTCTGCTTTTCGGCATATCAGTTATTTACCATATATAAAGGGTATAAGGAAGGTGTGGATGAGTACGCATCCATTGAACATGACACAGTTACCAAATCAACGGAGACCTTGGTGCCGGTAGAGCAGAAAGTGACGGCGGATGGACAGCCTCTTCGTCTGGAAGATCTGGATTTTCAGCCGCCGGAGGTTGATTTCGAGGAACTTCAGAGTATAAATCCAGATGTGATAGGATGGCTCCAATTAGAAGCTATCGATGACATCAGTTATCCGATCGTGCAGGGTGAGGATAATGATCATTACCTTCACAGAACCTTCAAAGACACTTACAATTTTGCCGGATCGATCTTCATAGATTATGCGAATTCCCCTACATTTTCAGACTGCAACACCATCATTTACGGACATAATATGAGAAATGGTTCTATGTTCGGACAGTTGAAGCAGATGTATGAGAGTGAAAAGTACAAAGACAGCAAATATCTTTGGATCTGTACACCAAAGGCAAAATATAGATACGAGATATTCTCCCTGCAGTATGCAGCGGTGAATAGTGAAACATATACATTGTTCAGCGAACATGACGAGAACTTTGGAAAATATCTGGATAAGATGGTGGACAAGTCAGAGGTAGATATGGAGACAGTTGAATTGTCCAAGGATGATTACGTGGTCACACTTTCCACATGTACCTCGAATGACAAGGTACGTTTTGTGGTACAGGCCAGATGGGTTGCTACATATTAACAGGGAAGATCAGGCAGATGTTCCTTTGCCTTATTAGATAGTGTCAAATGATCTATGAAAAAATTGAGTCAAAAAAATAAGGCTCAAATGAACCTTGAAAACTGTAGATATTGATCACGAATAGCTCTCCGAGG
>SAAH01000343.1 GCA_009929525.1 Clostridia bacterium
GTGCCAGGCGGGGAAAAGCGTGGGGGGCATGCTTTTAAAGAGCAGGAAGAGGTCATCATTGCCTTGTCGGGAAGCTTCGACGTGTTGCTTGATGATGGTGCGGCCCAGAAGATTGTGCACCTGAGCCGGGCCTACAAGGGGCTTTACGTGCCAAGGATGATCTGGCGGCGGATGCAGAATTTTTCGACCAACGCTGTGGCATATGTTCTGGCATCGTGTCATTATGATGAAAATGATTATGTACGAGAATATGTCACATATAAAAAGAATATGAATTGTTCTATATGAAAACAACGATTGAAGATTGTAAATTGATAAATTTGCCACGTGTATATAATATCACTGGGTCTTTGACGTATATTTATAATTCTGAGCACATACCATTTTCGATAAGTCGAACTTTTTTTACATATGATGTTCCTGGTGGTGAAGATCGTGGAGCACACGCGCACCAAGAAACAGAGCAATTCTTAGTTTCTGCAATGGGTGCGTTTGAGGTGCGACTAAACGATGGGTGTAATCAGAAAATCATTCGGTTAGAGCGAGCATTTTATGGATTATACATTCCAGTAATGATTTGGGCAGAACAGATTCGTTTTTCATCAGGTGGTATTTGTCTTGTCATGGCTTCATCTCCATATAAGGAGTCTGAATATGTGCGCGATTATCAGGAATTTATTCGTCTAAAATTCCAGGATATTGTATAATGATACCGTTTCTAGACCTCAAAAGTATAAATGCCGAGTATCGTGAAGAACTCATCGAAGCAGCTACGCGAGTCATCGACTCAGGTTGGTATATTCAAGGCGAGGAGTGCAGCGCCTTTGAACGTGAATTTGCCGCTTACTGTGGGACTCAATTTTGTGTCGGTGTGGGCAACGGTCTCGATGCCCTTACTTTGACTTTACGGGCATGGAAGGAGCTTGGTCGTCTAAAGGAAGGGGATGAGGTCATTGTCCCTGCCAATACCTACATCGCAACCATCCTCGCCATTACGGAAAACCGTCTGACTCCGGTGTTGGTGGAGCCTGAC
>SAAH01000344.1 GCA_009929525.1 Clostridia bacterium
AACAAATTTTAATATGAAAAAAGGCAATAAATACGGTGTTCACAGAGTGATTGAACCTAAAGGAGTACTTCCTCAGCCGGCAAACAAGATTGATAATAATATGGATGAGATCTATGATAATGAGATTCTCATTGATGTTCAGACGCTTAACATAGACTCAGCCAGTTTTACTCAGATTGAGGAGCAGGCCGGTGGAGACAAAGCAAAAATCGCTGAAATAATGTTGGGAATCGTTGAGAAACAGGGAAAGCACAGAAACCCTGTTACCGGTTCAGGCGGAATGCTTCTTGGTACAGTTGAGAAAATTGGTGATGCTCTTGCCGGGAAAACTGATCTTAAAGTAGGAGATAAGATTGCTACACTTGTTTCCCTCTCTCTCACACCTTTAAGGATTGATAAAATAAAGGATATCCGTCCAGACATTGATCAAGTTGATATTGATGGAAAAGCAATTCTGTTCGAAAGCGGTATTTATGCCAAGATTCCTGATGATATGCCTGCAAATCTTGCTCTGTCTGCACTTGATGTTGCCGGAGCTCCTGCACAGACTGCAAAACTGGTTAAACCCGGAGATACTGTTCTGATAATAGGTGCCGGAGGAAAATCAGGTATGTTATGCTGTTACGAAGCTAAAAAAAGAGCCGGAGTTACTGGAAAGGTAATTGGTCTGTGCCATAGTGAGAGAAGTACAAAAAGACTTATGGATCTTGGTTTCTGTGACTATGTATTCTCTGCTGATGCTACTCAGCCAGTCTCTGTACTCGAGAAGATTGAAGAGCTAACAGGCGGGCAAATGTGTGATGTTACAATCAATAATGTAAATATTACAGATACAGAGATGACTAGTATCCTTTGTACAAAAGATACTGGACTTGTTTACTTCTTCTCTATGGCTACCAGTTTTACTAAAGCAGCTCTTGGTGCAGAGGGAGTTGGGAGCGATGTTACAATGATAGTTGGAAACGGATACACAAAAGGACACGCTGAAATCACACTTCAACTACTTCGTGAATCAGATAAATTAAGGAGA
>SAAH01000345.1 GCA_009929525.1 Clostridia bacterium
AGTAGCACAAGATGTGGATAAAGTAGAAAATGAGACGCAAGTTTCATAAACATAAAATAAAAAAATAGGAATTGTGACAACAAGCTTGACAAATTCCGGTTGTGAACTAAGTAGAGTTGTAGGAAGGAGATGAGAAACGATGTATCATATTGGAATTTGTGATGATACAGACACAGATTTACAAAAGCTAAAACATTATATTGAGAGTAATGTGGAATACACAAATGATATGCAGATATGGAGTTTTTCATCTGGATTGGAATTATTAGAGGTAGCTGAAAAAGAAAATTTGAATCTGCTCATTTTGGATATGCAGATGCCAGGTATCAGTGGATTTGAAGTTGCAGAGGAACTTCGAAAGTATAATAAGGAGACGGTGTTAGCTTTTTGCTCGGCAGAATGTGTTCCAAGACCGGAGCATTTCAGAGTTCAACCATACCGATATTTGATGAAAAGTGAATCTGATAATAATATCACAGTTGTTATGGAAGAACTTTTGCGTGAAATGAAGAGGACAGTATTGGGAAAACGAATTGAAGTGACTGCAGATGGCAAAGCTATCTTGCTAAATGTGCGAGAAATTCTCTACCTGGAGAAGTTGAAGTATGGAACGGAAATTATTTTATCACCGGAATCTGTATTATATTCAGAAGGTATGGAGATACATGCCAGAGAAAAGTTAGATGAATTAGAAGCGGAACTTGCTGAAGAAGGATTTGCTAGACCTCATGGAAGTTATCTGGTGAATTTGCGATGTGTGAAGGCGGTCGATAAGCTGGAACTGATTTTGGAGAATGGAGAAAGAATTTCAATTACAAGATCAATGCGCGATCAGTTTCATCATGAATTTTCAAAATATTTCACGAAAAAGTATCGACGAGGATCTTGATGACAGGAAGGAGGTAGGTGCTTGATATGAATTTACATAAATTGTAACTGTTCAGAACCCCCTTGGGGAACTAATTAATTTTTGTACAAAACAGAGAATTTTTAAAACCTGTTTTGCGATATTATTTCGGTAATTGG
>SAAH01000346.1 GCA_009929525.1 Clostridia bacterium
ATCCACTGCAAAAGCGAAAACCGCTTCATATAAATATCCCGAATGGAAAGCACAATCAACGTCAACCCCAGCAGAGTTTTTAGAATAAAAGGAACTCCCGAAACGAAATCCTGCTCGGCCCTGAATACAACCACCCGATACCAAACTTCAGAGACAACAAACAAAGCCAACAGAATGCTAAAATTGATTGTATACTTACACATATATTCCTTTCAGGATCAAAAATAAACACTTTTTAATTATGGAGAAAATGCTGGCCATGGATTATTTGTTGTATCAGGTAATTTGTCGCAAATCCAAAAAAATGTTGTAGTAGAACTTCCTATAATATGTGATATAATTCTCATGCTGGCTATAATATTTCCTTGGTTATCTTCTGTAAGATCATAATAATATCCAAAGTCATCACCATATACTTTAAAATTTACACTTGGTGTATTATTTTCATCACATTTAATGCCATCCGTGTCACCATGGTAAAAGTCAATATCGTATAAGGAACTCCCGGATGGCATATGAGGCCCATATGTATTTATTTTTATGTTATAAGCAGCTATGGCCTCTTGGGGGGTGCTATATGCTTCAAGAGCATTTTCCCTCCCCCCCCCAACCTCACCTGGAGGAAGGACAGCATAATGGGGGGTTGTATTACTATGCCCTCTTCCTGTCCCTAAACCGCCACTAACAAGAATAGGCCTGCTGGTCTTGTTCTTCAAAATGGCCCATCCCATTGGATCAACAAAATTGATGGGGTCGTTGGAGCAGAAGGCATAGAGGTTGAGGCCGCCGGAGATGCCGATGGGGTCATTGGAGAGCCATCGTCCAGTTTCGGGATCGTACCAGCGGGCGCGGAAGTTGTAGAGTTGGGTTGTGTAATCATACTCGCGACCTTGGAACAAATATCTGTTTCCATATGCAGAAGTGCTGATCACAGTTCCACTCCCATTCCTGATCGTCACGTTGCCATAAGCATCGTAAACGTAGGACTCAACAATCGAACCCGAGCTGTTTGCCAGGGCCAACAC
>SAAH01000176.1 GCA_009929525.1 Clostridia bacterium
AGCGGAAAGCCGTATACATCGAGAGGTGTACGTGCGGTTTGGGAGGGAGTGGAAGCAAGTCCTGCAAAGGATGAGCGGAAGCTTACCTCATGATACCACATTGTTCCTTGGTGGAAAAGAAAGCTCCACCCTGAAAGAGATATCAGAAATTCTCGGTAAAGAGACCATTGACCTGTACAACACTTCGGACACCAGAGGCCAGAGCCGTTCTTACGGCATCAACTATCAAAAGACTGGCAAGGATTTGATGTCCAAAGATGAGCTGGCGGTTATGGATGGCGGGCAATGTATTCTCCAGTTAAGAGGTGTTCGGCCTTTCCTTAGCAGGAAATTCGACATTACCAGCCACAAACGATACCGGGAACTCTCTGATAGCAATCCGAAACTGGCTTTCGATATTGAGAGGTATCTGAGCCACCGACTGGTTCTAAGAAAGGAAGAACCTGTGGAAGTCCATGAAATTGAGCTTCCGGAAGAATACGCACAATGAAATACCTGAACAGTTGAATGGGAATGTTCTGTGATACGGAGCATTCCCATTCTTTTTTTGTTTCAGGACAAACAAATAGGAGGAAAAGAATTATGGCTTTTTTTGCAAGTGCAGTAGGTGTTTTGCAGACGCTGGTGATCGCGCTGGGTGCAGGCCTTGGTATCTGGGGCGTGGTCAATCTGATGGAGGGCTACGGCAATGACAACTCCGGTGCCAAGTCGCAGGGGATGAAGCAGTTAATGGCAGGTGGCGGTGTTGCCCTGATTGGCACCACTCTTGTGCCGCTTCTGGCAAACCTGTTCGGCTAATCGTTCACTGATCAACACGGTCTTCTGGTCAAATTGACCGGAAGTACCGTGCTTTTTCTGTCAACCAACAAACAAATAGGAGGAAATGAATTATGGCTTTTTTCGCAAGTGCAGTAGGTGTTTTGCAGACTCTGGTGATTGCGCTGGGTGCAGGCCTTGGCATCTGGGGCGTGGTCAATCTGATGGAGGGCTACGGCAATGACAACCCCGGTGCCAAGTCGCAGGGGATGAAGCAGTTGATGGCAGGTGGCGGTGTTGCCCTGATTGGCACCACCCTTGTGCCGCTGCTGGCAAACCTGTTCGGTTAATCACTCACCGTTCAACACGGTCTTCTGGTCAAATTGACCGGAAGTACCGTGCTTTTTCTATCAACCAACAAACAAATAAGGAGGAAATGAATTATGGCTTTTTTCGCAAGTGCAGTAGGTGTTTTGCAGACGCTGGTAATCGCGCTGGGTGCAGGCCTTGGTATCTGGGGCGTAGTCAATCTGATGGAGGGCTACGGCAATGACAACCCCGGTGCCAAGTCGCAGGGGATGAAGCAGTTGATGGCAGGTGGCGGTGTTGCCCTGATTGGTACCACCCTTGTGCCGCTGCTGGCAAACCTGTTCGGCTAAACACAAAGGAGGGCGTAGCAGATGTTTGATCTTTTTGAACAGATTGAGGAAGCCATTAAAGAGCTTCTGACCACGTTCATTAAGAGTAATCTGACTACCATGTTCACCGATGTGAATGAGAAGACATCCTCCATCGCCAGTCAAGTGGGACAAACGCCACAGGGCTGGAATGGAGGCATCTTCAATATGATCAATAATTTGTCTGATTCCGTCATCATTCCGATAGCGGGCTTGATTATCACGTTCGTGCTTTGTTACGAACTCATCTCCATGATTACGGAGAAAAACAACATGCACGATCTGGACACATGGATGTTCTTTAAGTGGTTCTTCAAGTCTTGGATTGCTGTCTATCTGGTGACGCATACATTTGACATTACTATGGCTGTTTTTGATGTCGGCCAACATATTGTCAATGCAGCTGCCGGGGTGATAGGCGGGCAGACAAATATTGATATTGCATCAACGATTGCAACGATGGAAAGCTCTATGACCACGATGGAAATAGGAGAGTTGTTGCAGCTGGCATTGGAAACGATGCTTGTAAGCATGTGTATGAAGATTATCTCGATACTGATCACGGTAATCCTGTACGGGCGCATGATTGAAATATATCTCTACACGTCTGTTGCACCGGTGCCATTTGCCACGATGGCAAACCGTGAGTGGGGTTCTATAGGAACAAATTATACAAGAGGCCTGTTGGCATTAGGATTTCAGGGCTTCTTCATCATGGTGTGTGTTGGAATCTACTCGGTTCTTGTAAACTCCATGACGATATCCGCAAACATTCATTCAGCGTTGTTCTCTATTGCGGCGTATACGGTAGTTCTGTGCTTTGCACTGTTCAAGACCGGTTCCCTCAGTAAAGCTGTCTTCAACGCGCATTAAGGAGGGGCAATGAATCAGAAGGAATATAACGTGATTTATGCAGATCCGCCTTGGCACTATAAAGTCTATTCCAAAAAGGGCGAAGGGCGCAGTGCAGACAGCCATTACCCAACCATGAGCATTGAAGACATTCGTGCTTTGCCGGTAGGAGATTTGGCTGCCAAAGACTGTGCCCTCTTTTTATGGGTGACTTTTCCGTGTCTCATGGAAGGACTGTCGGTCTTGGACGCATGGGGGTTCACCTTCAAAACGGTGGCCTTTGTCTGGATCAAGCAAAACAAAAAAAGCGATTCACTGTTTTGGGGAATGGGGTATTGGACACGAGCGAATGCAGAACTGTGTATTCTTGCCACAAAAGGCAGTCCCAAGCGGATGTCCGCAGGGGTACATCAGGTAATCCTCAGCCACATAGAGGAACACAGCAAGAAACCGCAGGAAGCTCGCAGCAGAATTGAGCAGCTGATGGGAGATGTTCCCCGCATTGAGCTGTTTGCAAGACAAAAGTCTCCCGGATGGGATGTCTGGGGCAACGAAGTGGAGTGCGATGTTACGCTCTCCAGAGAAAGGAGTGATGAAAATGGCATATGTGCAGGTTCCCAAGGATCTGACAAAGGTGAAGACGAAAGTGATGTTTAACCTGACCAAGAGGCAGCTTATCTGCTTTGGTTCTGGCGGCCTCGTTGGCGTTCTTCTCTATCTTCTCACAAAAGATTCCCTTGGTACCACAATGGCAGCAACCGTCATGATTATGGTGGTACTGCCTTTTTTCATGTTTGCAATTTATGAGAAAGATGGCAGACCTCTCGAAAAAATCATCTCGGATATTATCCGGTGTAAATTTCAGGTGCCGGGTGTAAGGCCATACAAAACCGAAAACTATTATGCACAGATCCAGCAGGAAATCTATGAACAGGAGGTACTTGGGCTTGGAAAAGAAAACGAAATTGAAGGAAAAAAGACCGGCTCCGGTCGTGACCGCAAAAACCAAAGTAAAGGACGGTAAGGAATACGGTTCAATTCTGTCAGCTGAGCAGAAAAAGCAGCTTGTAAAGGAAAAAATCAAAGAGCGCAAGGCAAAAAAGGTGCCGAGAACAGCGCAGCAGACTATTCCCTATCAGGAGATGTTCCGTGATGGCATTTGCCGTGTGAATGATCACTACTATACGAAGTGCATTCAGTTTTTTGATATCAACTATCAGCTGGCACAGAATGAAGATAAAACGGCGGCGTTTGAGTTTTGGTGTGATTTCTATAATTACTTTGACTCCAGCATCCGGCTCCAGCTTTCTTGCATGAGCCAGTATGCCAATGTTTCAGAGCTGGTTGAGACCATTGATATTCCGGCTCAGAAGGATGAGTTTGATGGGATTCGCGAAGAATATGCCACTATGTTGAAGGAGCAGCTGGCAAAGGGAAATAACGGTCTGATGCGTTCAAAATATGTCACCTTTGGTGTAGAAGCGGAAAGCATTCGCGTTGCAAAACCAAAGTTGGAACGTATTAAGACCGATATCATCAACAACCTGAAAAACATGGGGGTTGAGACGCATTCCCTTACAGGCTATGAGCGCTTGAAATTGCTCTATGAAACCATGAATCCCGAACTGGAGAATCCGTTTGTCTTTAACTTTGACATGGTTGCCAGAACCGGGCTGTCCACGAAGGATTTTATCGCTCCCACATCCTTTGATTTCCGTGATGGGAAGTATTTCCGAATGGGTAAGACCATCGGAGCAGTTTCTTTTTTGCAGATCCTCGCGCCTGAGCTTTCAGATAAGATGCTGGCAGACTTTCTGGATATGGATAACAGTATTGTGGTCAATCTTCATGTCCAGAGCATCGATCAGGCAAAGGCCATCAAGCAGATTAAGAGCAAAATCACCGACCTTGACAAGATGAAAATTGAAGAGCAGAAAAAAGCGGTTCGCTCCGGGTATGACATGGATGTTCTGCCTTCTGATCTTGTGACATTTGGCGGTGAGGCAAAAAAGTTGCTGGAAGATTTACAGTCCAGAAATGAGCGCATGTTCCTCGTGACAGTGCTGATTATGAACACCGCTAAATCGAAGTAGAAGCTGGATAACATTGTCTTTCAGACTGCCGGTGTGGCGCAGAAGTATAACTGCGCTCTCAAGCGCCTTGATTTTCAGCAGGAGCAGGGCTTGATGAGCTGTTTGCCGATTGGTGTCAACCAGATTGAGATCCAGCGAGGCCTGACCACTTCGGCCACGGCAATCTTTGTCCCCTTTACTACGCAGGAGCTGTTTCAGGACGGTGAGGCGCTGTATTACGGTATCAATGCGGTCAGCAGCAATATGATTATGGTTGACCGGAAACGCCTTAAAAACCCGAATGGTTTGATCTTAGGCACTCCGGGTTCCGGCAAGTCCTTTTCTGCAAAACGCGAAATGACCAACGCTTTTCTGGTGACGCAGGATGACATTATCATCTGCGATCCGGAAGGAGAATACTATCCGCTGGTGCAGGCATTGCATGGTCAGGTAATCCGTGTTTCGCCTAATAGCACGGACTATGTGAATCCCATGGATATCAACCTGAACTACTCGGAGGATGAAAGCCCCGTCAGCTTGAAGGCAGACTTCATTTTGTCCCTTTGTGAGTTGATCATCGGTGGTAAAAGTGGGCTGGAGCCTGTGGAAAAAACCATTATTGATCGTTGTGTTCGTCTGGTGTATCAGGAGTACCTGCAAAACCCTGCAGAGGACAATATGCCGATTTTGGAAGACCTTTATACCTGTATTCTCAAACAGGAAGAGCCGGAAGCAAAGAGAATTGCCACAGCCCTTGAAATCTACGTTAAGGGTTCGCTGAATGTGTTCAACCATCGTACCAACGTGGATATCTCTAATAGGCTGGTATGCTTTGATATCAAAGAACTTGGCAAGCAGCTCAAGAAAATTGGGATGCTGGTTGTGCAGGATCAGGTATGGAACAGGGTGACAGTCAACCGCGCTATGCACACAGCCAAGGCCACCCGTTACTATATGGATGAGTTTCATTGGGCGAGACGTTCCGTTGCCTAATATGCAACGGGGTCAGCAATGCCCGCCTTAAAGGCAAAATTGCTGATACAACTGATATGATGTTGTTCAAAT
>SAAH01000177.1 GCA_009929525.1 Clostridia bacterium
CACAATACTGTCTTTTCATTTTTTTCAAAAATAGGACAGATTGGTACTTTAGAAGAAGTTATCTCTTTTGAAATTACATTTTGCGGAAACTCAAGGAGATAAAATTGCATCCAAAGATTCCTGCATCTGGTCATCCTGCGACAGCCATTCATCTTCATCCAACTGATTAAACTGCTTGGGGCTTGCAAATTCTTCCGCATCCTCCGGCCATTCCACCGTTATATCCGGTGTTATCCCTGTGCCATGGATATTTACTCCATTTGGTGTGTAATATTTCGATACAGTCACCTTCACTGCGCTTCCATCTGACAGCGGATATGTTTTCTGCACGATCCCTTTTCCAAAAGTTGTGGTGCCTACCAATGTAGCAATTTCATGATCTTTAACTGCACCAGCAAATATTTCCGCCGCACTGGCGCTCTCACCATTTACCAGGACCACCAATGGAACCTCTATCGGAGATTTTCCGTCGCATATATGTTCCTCACGATATCCTGATTTGTCCTCCGTATATACGATCATGCCTTCCGGGAGGATCTGTTCGAGAGTATCACATACAGAGGTCAAAAGTCCTCCAGGATTATTTCTGAGATCGATGATCATACCTTCCATTTTTTCATCCTTGAGTTCCTTGTATGCTGCTTCAAACTGCGCAGATGTCCCCTCTGTAAATTCCGAGATTTGGAGATATCCAATAGAATCTTCCAGCATCCTGTGTGTTACCACCTGAACTTCTATCGTATCTGTGGATACAGTCACATCCATAGGCTCTCCATCCCTTTGCAGAGTGATCTTAACTTCTTCCTTTGCGTCTGATTTGATCAATGCAGATACCTCTGTCAAACTCAGCCCATCCAGTTCCTGACCATCTATCTTAGAAATGATATCTCCCGCCATGATTCCTGCCTCAGCTGCAGGCCTTCCCTCATAACATTCCACCACAGAAATTTCTTTTGTTGTGGCATCCTGCTGCATGACCAGACCTATGCCTGTATAGATCCCCTCAATTGATTCTTTCAACTTCTCATAATTTTCCTTAGAGTAATACGCGGAATAAGGATCCTCGAGGCTTGCTACCATCCCTGCATACATTCCGTCTGCAAGTGTCTGTGTCTCCACATCCTCCAGATAATTATTTTCTACTATTTTTTCTATCTTAGCCGTTTTTTGTGCTGTCGTTCCTGTCATCACACTTTCATTTGAAAACGGAAGTGCTCCGTACTGCAGATAAAACGCAGCACCGCATAAGATCACTGCAGCACCTGCACCACCTATAAAACCAGATATCCATGTTTTTTCTTTATTTGTCATCTTATATTATCTACTCCATCTTCATGTATGTCCTGGGAATATGAACCGAAAGAGGCTGTCATAAGACAGCCTCCTTTCCTATTGGTCTTTTCTATACATAGTACTGCATTTTCTCAGACTTTCAAGTGCTTGCGGATAGTGATGACACTTCCGAACAGACCGATTCCCATTCCAAGAACAAGTGAAACCGGGATCAACACCTCAAACACCTGTTGAACACTCATAAAACTCATAATACTGTTTAGCATACTGAACTTTGTAAATATATATTCTACAACCTTATTATATAGTACATAAAGTAAAACCAACGGAATCGCAGAACCTATCAGTCCAATGATAACACCTTCGATCAAAAATGGTGCACGGACAAAAAAGTTAGTCGCACCGATCAGTTTCATGATACCGATCTCTTCCTTACGGATAGAAATACCGATCGCAACTGTATTGCTGATAAGGAATACAGCTACACAAAGCAGTATCAATATGATCGCCACTGATACATAAGTAAGAAGCGTATTGAACGTAGAAAGTGTCTGCGTCGCGCCCTTTAACTGATTGACCTCTCTAACACCATCCAGCCCCTTTATGTAGTCTACGAGAGCATCCTGATTCTCAATCTTATCAATATATACAGAATAACTGGAAGATTCTGCAAGTGGGTTATCATTTTCAAATCCTTCTGCAAATCTTTCTGCATCCTCTGTATTGCCAAAATACTGTTTGCTGAATACATTCCATGCATCTTCTGCCGATATGTACTGTACATCTGTAACACCTTCATACTGCTTGATCTGCTCACCGATGGCATTGATCTTAGCCTGGTCTGCATCATCTTCAAACAATACTGTTACTGCTACGCCTTCCTCGGCATTTTTTACAATGTAGCGAAAGTTGATCACCAATGCGAAAAACAATCCGAATAAGAAAATACAAGCAGTCATAGTGGCAATTGAAGCTGTGGAGAACATAATATTTCTCCAGATGTTTTTTATTCCCTGTTTGGCACTGTAACCAATTGTACTAATCCTCAAGATATTCACCTTCCTGTTCGTCACTTACGATGACGCCTTTGCGCATCGTGATTACTCGTTTTTTAAACGTATTAACGATTTCCCTGTTGTGTGTAACCACTAAGACAGTTGTTCCCCGCTCATTGATTTCCTCCAGCAGTTTCATGATCTCCAGTGAATTTCTCGGGTCCAGATTACCTGTAGGCTCATCCGCCAACAGGATATTCGGTCTGTTTACAAGTGCCCTTGCCAATGCTACACGCTGCTGCTCTCCTCCAGATAACTCTCTTGGAAATGATTTGTATTTTTCTGCCAAACCTACGAGGGTCAAAATCTCAGGGACTCTCTTTTTGATCACCCTGTTTGGTCTCTCGATCACTCGCTGTGCAAAGGCAACATTCTCATACACATTTCTGTCTTTTAACAGACGGAAATCCTGGAACACAACGCCAACACCACGACGGTACTTTGGAATTTTTCTTCTTTTGAGTTTCTTAAGATCCTGTTCATTGACTTTGATCGTACCTGTAGTTGGTTCCAACTCTTTCAATAAAAGTTTGATCAAAGTGGACTTCCCAGATCCACTATTTCCAACAATGAATACGAACTCCCCTTTATCAATGTGCAAAGATACGTCATTAAGGGCCGGCTGGCCTTTGGCGTATGATTTGCTGACATTTTCTAACGTAATCATATACTCCTCCTGTCTATTGCTAATAATCTAAAGTTTCCATGTATTTCATATATCTTACGACCATCAGTGCGATCTTGAACGTAATAGCGTCCTCGAATACCCTGAGGTCCAGACCGGTGCTCTTTTGAAGCTTATCCAGCCGATATACCAAAGTATTTCTATGAATGTACAGTTGTCTTGAAGTTTCTGATACATTCAGGCTGTTCTCAAAGAATTTGTTAATGGTCGTCAGCGTTTCCTCGTCAAAATCATCTGGCGATTTATTTTCAAAGATTTCTTTTATAAACATTTTACACAATGGAATAGGCAGCTGATAGATCAACCGACCGATTCCCAGTGAACTATATGCAATCACTTCTTTCTCATCAAAGAAAATTTTGCCAACGTCTAATGCCATCCTTGCTTCTTTGTAAGAACGTGAGACTTCCTTTAATTCTTTCACTATTGTTCCATATGCGATGTGGACATTCCCGTCAATATTTTTTCCTACTGCATCCAGAATGCTCTCCTCGATCCGCTGCATCTGTTCATACCCGTCAGCAGCACCCACTTCTTTTACAACAATAATGCTCTTCTCATCAACAGCGGTGATAAAATCGCCGTTTTTACCCTGAAATACGCTTTTTACATTTTCCAGAGCATTGTAATCCTTCCCCTGTCCCTGGCCTGTCTCCAGGATAAATACTACTCTTTTTGCTTCCACATCAATATAGAGCTTTTTGGCGCGATTATAGATATCAACCAGAAGCAGGTTATCCAATAAAAGATTCTTTATAAAATTATCTTTATCAAATCTTTCTTTATATGCTACAAGCAGGTTCTGAATCTGGAACGCTGCCATCTTTCCTACCATATAAATATCTTCGTTTCCCCCGCCTGCTATCAATACATATTCCATTCGGTTCTCGTCATATACCTTGAAGAACTGATACCCACGGACCACCTGACTGTCAGCCTGTGATTCCGCAAAGTTTAATATCTCGCTGCCCCCGATCTCCTGATCCTGAAATGTCGTTGCCAGAACTTTACCTTCTGCATCTGCTACACTGAAGTCAATTCTGGAAATACCTTTCAGACCATCGATCGTACTCTGAAGTATCTGGTTTGAAATCATAATCTTACCCTCTTTCAGTTATATAGTTTTTAACCCATTTGCTATTTACCCCTAAAAAGCAAAGTCTCATAGAATATATTCTAATATAAATCATTAAAAAAAGAAAGAGAAAATGTAATAATTTTAACATTTTCACAATATTTTCATGATTATCAGATGTATATTATCAAAAAAACGGAGGTTTTATGCAGATATTATCTGTTATTAACCTCCGCTTCTTATTAAGAACTGAAATCTTCAATAAATCCCTCCCCCAGTACTTCCCTTGCATCTGTAACAATAACAAAGGCGCCCGGGTCTGCCGAAGCAACTGCTTCTTTCAACTGAACGATCTGTTTTTTACCAACCACGCAAAAAAGCATCATGCGGTCTTTGCCTGCATACATGCCGCGTGCATGAATACCCGTAACACCCCGATCCAGTCCGTGCATCAGTGTTGCTGCGATCTCATCATACTTTTCTGTGATGATATATACCGCCTTAGCATAATTCAGACCTTCCATCAATCCATCCGTTACCTTGGCAACGATATAGATCGCCACGATCGCATACAATGCTCTGATCGGGCCAAATACAAAAGCACCTGCGATCACGATCACAGCATCCACGATCTGCATAATACGGGCGATCGACATATGCTTTACATAGTGCTGGATCAGCGTTGCCACCATGTCGGTTCCACCAGTCGTACCTTTGCCGAGAAAAACCAGTCCTACACCAGTCCCCTGCAGCACACCACCAAAGATCACGGTCAAAACCATATCTCCTTTAACAAGTGGAAATACCGGAAGGGCAAACAGCCAAAAGGAAAGGGTTAATGTTCCCCATATCGTCCTGCCCAAAAATTTCCATCCCATGATTTTTACTCCAATAATAAACATGGGAATATTGAGCACGATATTGGTAAACCACAGAGGGATACCACCCTCCACCACATTTTCCGTCAATGATTTCAAAATAATTGCAATTCCACTGAATCCTCCATCTACCAGTCCATTGATATCAAAAGCCGAATTCAATGCAACTGACATCAGCGCAGTCCCCATCAAAATCAGAAGGTAGTCCCTTACCCATGATTTTTTTCTTAATACATCTGTCATTTTCTCACCTTTCTTAGCACCCCGTTGTATATTTTTTATTGCTACCTGGTCAGTATAGCAAATGGGGGATTTGTTGGCAAGGGTGGGGAGAGGCGGACGCAGTTGAAGCGGAGGGGCGGGTGGGGGTGGCATCGGGGGTGAGCTGATGGAACTCCTTCCCAGGCTTAGAGTTCCACAGCGATCCCCCCG